>PCSF01000226.1 GCA_002771315.1 Desulfobacterales bacterium CG23_combo_of_CG06-09_8_20_14_all_52_9
AAAGTTTATTGCAGACAGGCAGTTAAGTCAAGGAAAAAACTTTTTTGGATAAAGGGAAAAAATGCCGCTGGATCGTAAGAAAAGCATCATCGCACCGGTTCCCTTGAATAAGGTGCTGAATCAGGTGTTGGCCTCCTGCAGGCGAAAGCCCGATCTGGGTTTGACCCGGATTTGGGATCACTGGGACGTCGTGGTCGGGACAGTGACCGCAGAAAACGCACAGCCGGCCGCGTTTAAAGGAAGACTCCTCATCGTTCATGTGACGAGCTCCGTGTGGATTCAGCAACTTTGTTTCATGAAGGACGAAATCAAAAAAAAAATCAACGAGGCCCTCGGTGAGCCTTTGCTCGATGAGATCAAGTTCAAGATCGGTCCGGTTCACAAGGGGCAATCATAAACAAAAGGCATAAAAAAACTCCCTCGTCGTTTCCTGAATGGATGCGGTAAAAAAGAGCAGGCTGACTTTCGACGCCTTTTTCAACGGCAGGATCCGGATTTCCCAGGATCGGTCAGGGTACCGATTTTCCATTGATGCCGTCCTGTTGGCCCACCATTCCGCTCCCAGGAACAATGACCGGATTCTCGATTTGGGAACCGGGTGCGGTATCATTCCCCTCATCCTGGTCTTCCGGCATCCGGGACTTCGGGCATACGGCGTAGAGATCCAGGAATCCCTGGCAAAGAACGCTAGGGACAACGTGAAGAAAAACGACATGGAAGGACGGATACAAATCTTTTGCATGGACATGCGGCTTCTGAATACAGGAATCACCGGAGGAGCGGTGGATTTGGTTGTGACCAACCCCCCTTATCGAAAGGCACGGACAGGGCGTGTCAACCTTGACAACCAGCGGGCGATAGCCCGCCATGAGATTGCCGTTACGTTGCAAGAGGTGGTGGATACCGGGCAGCGAATGCTCAGGCCCAAGGGGCGGTTTGTCACCGTGGTTCCGGCCGAGCGGGTCACGGATATCCTTTTTCTTATGGGTACTCGCGGCTTGGAACCCAAACGTTTGCGGATGGTCCACTCCCGAATCGATACGGAGGCCAAGCTGGCGATAGTGGAAGGGGTCAAGGGGGCTCGCAAGGGCGTCAAGGTGGAATCCCCCTTGATCCTTTATCATTCGGATAGTACGTATACCGAAGCGGTTTCAAAGATGTTTGAAGCCTGATTATTCCGGTTACATGCTTTCCGGAACCAGACGGTTCATTACCAGACCGCTTCCCACCTTCGGATAAAAATAAGTGGCTTTCCTGGGCATGATAAGCCCGTGGTCCGCAACGGTTTTCATTTGATGGATCTGGGTCGGATTGAGGATAAAGGCGATGTCATAGCCGCCGCCGGTGACCGCCTCCACGGCCCCGGCTTCAGTCCGGTCGTATCCGATGAGTTTTTCGTCGTCCATCCGGGCTTCGTCGAATCCCAGTATTTCCATGAAGATAAGCCGAGTGAGAACCGTGACGTCGATGAATCGAACCGCCTCATCGATTTCATCCCTGAATATCTGGTCCATTACCCGAGGTTTCAAAACCAGCAGGTAAAACTCGGGGTGATCCTTCATGAAGATACCGATCACGTTTTTGGGGGCGTTGGACTTGAGCAGGGAAATGAACTCCACTATGACCTTGTCACGATCCCTCCCCTTGAAAGGCATGGTTGTTACATCGAAGTATTTCCGGACTTTCGGGATAAGGCTCGCCAGGGCATCGTCCGGGAGTTCCCTTAACAGCCTGTGGGCCGGTAGAATGATCAATCCCGGATCTTCCATGGCGCTTAAATACATCATCACATAGTTGGCGGGATGGTCTTCCGGAAGATCCGGATGCCGGGAGCGTATCCATTCCTGATAGTTCAATGCTGTGGTATATCGATGATGTCCGTCCGCGATGTAGATATTTTTACTCTCCAGGGTACCGAAGACGGCCTGCTGGACCGATGTATCGGTAATGCGCCACATCCGATGCCGCTGGCTATCGTAATCCACGAAGTCGATGTCCGCTGCCTTGTCAAAGACGGCTGCTTTCAGCTGAGTGATGATGTCGTTTTTCGGGTCCGAATACAGGGAGAAGATAGGAGCGAAGTTGGCGCGGCACGCCTTCATGAGCGCAAGCCTCTGGAGGCGGATCATCGAAAATGTTTTTTCATGAGGCAAAACGATCCGTTTTTCGAAAGGCTCCAGGCGGACCTGGGCGATGAATCCGAACCGTGTGACCGGCCTGTGGTCATGAAAAAAACTGCGGGCCGTGAAATACAGGGTCGGCGAGTTGTCCTGGACAATAATTCCCGCCTTGAGCCAGTTTTCGAAATACTGAGCCGCCCGGGGGATCCAATCGGTCCCGTTGGGCTTAGAGGCATCGGTCTTTCCCAGGGTCAGGCGGATGCTGTTGTAGGGGTGCCGATCGTGCAGTTCCTTTCGCTCGGGTTCTGAGATGACGTCAAAAGGCGGGGCTATGACGTCGGCGATGTCGTATACCTTTGTCGGGTTGTAAAGGATCCCCCTGAAGGGGAGGACGGTGGCCATGAGATTCACTCCTTGATGACTTTTTATGAGTTAATCAATTAAAGGAAAAACTCTTTTAGAAAAAAAACGAGACCGGTTCAAGGAAAATCCTACTAAAAGATTTTTGAAATGAACCCGGTTCAGGATGCAGAAAGAGGATTGACATCCAAGGGGTAGCAAGTATAATCCGCACTCAAATGCCCCGGATAGGGAAGGGGTTCCGGAGAGGTTGCCGAGTGGTTGAAGGCCCCGCTCTCGAAAAGCGGTATCCTGCCAAAAGCGGGATCGTGGGTTCGAATCCCACCCTCTCCGCCACGATGATTCTATCACTTTTTCATTTTCATGGCTTTTTCCATAATTCCTTGAGAACGGCTCCTTTGGGATTCACCCATGCAAAACCGTGTTCAAGAGTCGCTTGACTCCGTGATTGATCTGCAGTCCGTAATCGATGAGATCCCGATGGGTATTGTCGTGCTCGACAGGGATCGCCGGGTTGTATTTCTAAACCGGTCCCTCCAAGCGCTCACCGGCTTTTCTCATAAAGAAGCCGTCTGTGTTCCTTGCCATCAGATCCTCCGCAACCGGATCTGTCTTAAGTCTTGCCCGACACTGGGGATGCACACTGATTCCAAATCCGAGTCTTGCGAGACCGACCTGATCAACCGGGATCGAATACGGGTCCCGGTGCATATCCATCTGGCTCCTTTAAAAGATAAGCTTGGAAACATGATGGGCTTTCTGGAAACCATAGAAGATTTGCGACCGATTCGAGAATTGGATGCCAAAATCAGCCAGGCGTATGTCTTTGCGCATCTTGTGGGCAGGAGTCCTCAAATGGAAAAAATATTTCAGATCCTGCCGGTAATCGCCCAGAATGACTCATCGGTTCTCATCACCGGAGAAACAGGCACCGGAAAAGATCGAGTGGCCGAGGCCATCCATCATGCTTCGGGTCGGTCCAAGGGGCCCTTTGTGAAAGTAAATTGTGGGGCGCTTCCCGAGACCCTGCTCGAGTCGGAACTCTTTGGACATCAGAAAGGCGCTTTCACCGGTGCAGTGGAAAATAAACCCGGACGTTTCCGCCTGGCCCACAACGGAACCCTCTATCTTACGGAAATCGGGGATCTTCCCCTTGCGCTTCAAGTGAAGCTGCTCACTTTTTTAGATGATCAGGTTGTCTATCCTCTCGGCAGTACCAGGGGTTTCCAGGCCAATGTCAGGGTCATTGCCGCCACTCATCGCAATCTCGAGCAAATGGTTCGAGAGGGCCGCTTCAGGGCAGACCTCCTCTTTCGGCTCAACGTGGTGCGCATTCAAATCCCCCCATTGAGGAACCGCGGCGACGACATTCGTCTGCTCCTGGACCGTTTTCTTAACGAGCTCAATTCAAGGTTCGGGAAAAAAATCTCGAGCTTCTCGAAAAAAGCGCTTGAGATCCTAAAAAGTTACCCATATCCCGGAAATGTGAGGGAACTTCAGAATATCGTCGAATATGCGGTGAATATCTGTCAGGAGCGGCAGGTTTTACCACAGCATCTGCCATCCTATCTGACCGAGTCTCCTGCCTGGACCCCTGAAACCGTTCCGAATACGGAACTCGCATCATCAGGGAAATCCTCCAACTTTGAACCCCTTGATCCCGATGGCCATGAACAGACATGGGCGGCTGCGGAACGGAGAATGATCATGGATGCCCTGGTCAAGGCCGGCGGCCGTCGGAGCAGGGCCGCCGAACTCATGAGGTGGGGTAGGAGCACCCTTTGGAGGAAAATGAAACAATATGGAATATCCACGAAATAATTCTGGACAATGACGAAACAATCTGTCACATTATGCAACTTGAGGCTTTAGACCCGAGCAACTCATGGCCCAAAAAGTTTTGATCCCAATAAACGGCAACGATGTGGCTCCCAGATTCGACCTGGCCACCGAGGTGTTGATTGCGGTGGGCGGCGGGGTGCGGGCCAAAATAAAAGAAAAGATTGTGGTGCTTTCAGAGTCTTCATCCGAAAAGCTTTGTCAGCTCATTCTTGCCGAAGGCATCGATACGGTGATATGCAACGGAATTGAAGAGGAACATTACCAGTATCTTACCTGGAAAAGGGTTCAGGTTTTCGATTCCGTGATGGGCTCGTGGAAATCGGTCCTTAAGCGATTTTACGAAGGCACACTCAAACCTGGAGAGATCTTGTATAAGGATGCGGATTAAATGACGGCGCAATCCAAATGGTTGCGATATTTCAAGCTGAATTTTTTCAACCTGGGAGATGAAAAGGATTCCGAGGACCGCTATCGGCTGCTGCACCGCAACATGATCCTTTTCATGATACTGGTCACCATCGTTCCGCTCGTACTGATGGCGCTTGTCAACTACCACCAGTATCGGACCAGCCTGAAGGCGGAAATTATCAATCCGATGCGCGTCCTTTCCAGCAAGACCAAGCACTCATTCGAGCTTTTCGTGGAAGAAAAGCTTTCCACCGTCCGCTTCATTACTTCGGCATACTCCATTGAAGAGTTGGCGAATAAAGATAAATTAAATAAAATTTTTCGTGTCCTTAAAAAAGAATTCCCCGGATTCGTGGATTTGGGTCTGATCGACTACAAGGGTATCCAGGTTAGTTATGCGGGACCCTATGAACTTCTGGGGAAAAATTATTCAGACCAAAGCTGGTACCATGAGGTTATCGTCAGGGGGGTGTACATCAGCGATGTTTTTATGGGATACCGCAAATTTCCGCACATCGCCATCGCGGTCCAGCTCGGCAATGATGTCAGCGGTAGTTGCATTCTTCGCGCAACCATCGACACCCACCAGTTCGACAATCTAATCGCGGCCATGGAGTTGGATGCGGAAAGCGACGCCTTCCTGATCAATGACAAGGGCGTCTTTCAGACCCATTCCAAGTTTTACGGCAAAGTGTTGGATAATTGCCCGTTTTCACCGCCTCTCGGCAACTATGGGAACTATATTGCGGAGGAAAAAGATCCCAACGGACGCGAAATCATTTCCGTCTATACCCACTTTGACAAGATGGGCTACAGCCTGGTGCTGATCAAACCCAAGTCGGTGATCCTCAAGACCTGGTTTACCCTCAAAAGCGAGATGTTTTTTATCTTCATCATCAGTACCGTTCTCATCATTCTTACGATTTTCAAAATAACGAGTTTCCTGATCAACAAGACGCGGGATGCTGATGAGCGTCGTGAACTCGCGTTTCGAGAACTCGAACATTCCCAAAAGCTTTCTTCCATCGGCAGATTGGCAGCCGGCGTGGCCCACGAAATCAATAATCCTCTGGCCATTATCAATGAAAAAGCCGGGTTGATGAAGGATCTGATCGAGCTCACATCGGAGTTTAAAAATCGGGACAAATTCCTTGGGCTGACGAATTCCATTCAAAAATCGGTGGAGCGTTGCAAAACGATCACGCATCGCCTTCTGGGATTCGCGCGGCGCATGGAAGTGCAGTTTGAAGTTCTGAACGTCAATGACGTTGTCAAAGAAGTACTGGGTTTTCTTGAAAAAGAATACGTTTATCGCGGCATCGATATTCGCCTGGAGCTGGATGAAAACCTGCCCCAGATTTCATCGGACTTAGGACAGCTTCAGCAGGTTTTTTTAAACATTTTAAGCAATGCGATTGCCGCTGTAGCGGATAACGGCAATGTTACCATTAAGACTTGGGATCAGGATCCGGAAACGATCGGGGTTTCCATTAAAGACAACGGAACCGGGATGTCTGAAGAAACGATCAAACATATCTTTGAACCTTTTTTTACCACCAAAAAAGGCTATGGAACCGGCCTGGGCTTGGCCATTACCTATGGCATTATCCAGAAACTGGGTGGGAAGATCAAGGTGGAAAGCAAATTGGGGGAAGGCAGTATCTTCCATGTTTACCTTCCTAAAAAAGCACCATTAAAAAGCAGTGAGTGACCATGAAAAAGCCCAATATATTGCTTGTGGACGATGAGGTGGATTTTGTTCAAACGCTGGCGGAAAGATTGCAACTGAGAGGATTTGATATTCATGTTGCGCATGACGGTGACAGCGCCATGAGCCAAATGGACTCAAGTCCTCCCGACATCGTGGTATTGGATGTGATGATGCCGGGATTGGGAGGTCTGGATGTCCTCAAGCAAATTAAATCACAGCTCCCGAAAATTCAGGTTATACTGCTGACCGGCCGAGGGTCTACCGCCGACGGGATCGAAGGAATGCGCCTGGGCGCTTTTGACTACCTCATGAAACCCATCGATATTGATGAATTGATCAAGAAAATAAACGCAAGCATCCGAAGTCCCTCGTAAGGTTGATGAACTCCTATAGAGCCGATACCGGGATGGCAAAACGGGCAGAAAGCCTGCCCATCGGAAGATGCAAATGGCGGAATACGGACCCAAAGAACTCGAGTTTTTCGGAAAGATCACAGCCTCAGCCACCCATGAGATGAAGAATGTTTTAGCTATCATCAAAGAATCGTCCGGTCTCATGGAAGATCTGATAGCGTTATCTCCTGAAATGCCGATTCAACTTCGGGAAAAATGTCAAAGAACGTTATCGGTCATTACAAACCAAATCAAACGGGGAGCGGATGTCTCCGATCGCCTCAATCGGTTTGCACACAGCACCGATTTTCCGACAGGTTCCATCGAACTTCATGCCTCTGCTTTACAAATTATAAACCTGGCCAAACGATTTGCCTTGCTCAAAAATGTTGCTTTGGAAATCGATCCTCCGGAAGCGGCGATGACCGTCACGACTCATCCTGTTTTGTTGTTGAGGACACTTTTCGGCATCATTGAATGTTGCCTGAATATGCTTCCTCAGGGTTCACAGATTCTTATCGGGGTCAAAAAGGCGGGTGACGGATTCGCCGTCTCCTTTATCTGCAAGGGAAATGATTCCATCCCCGTCGATCTATCCCAGACCCTTTCAACGGAAAACGCATGGTTTGATCTCAAGCAAATGGCGGCAACTCTGGGTGGAACCCTTGAATGGGATGCATCCGGCCTCTGCATCCGGCTCTATTTGCAGGGATCCGCTGTGTAATTTCCTCGTTTTTCCTGTTGATTGTATCATAATGTATTATATTGAGTCATTCAATATATTTCATTATGTTTTATTTCCCTGCATTCCAACCCCCCTCTTTTTATATATATTTGATATAATTGAAAATAGTAAGTTTGGCACTCGTTTTGCTTATTTGGGGTGCAAGACCCATCATATAATAAAAGGGGGTGCCATGAAAAATTGGAGGAAAAACCTTGAGAACCACCGGGTGGCCTCGGCTTCTGCAGTAGCGGGTTGCCCTGAAACCGCACTCGATTGCGTGGTACACAGCACCTCCCGTTTCAGGGAACTGCCTTGAGAGTTCTTCTTGAAAAAGGTGGGGCTTTACAAAATTCAGGTTCTGTACGGGATTGTGGCGGTGGGATAACCGGCAAAGTCATGCAAATTGATCTATGCAAGCAACCCTTTTGATTATCGATGGCGATCCTGCCTTTCGTGAGAATCTGGGCAGGCACCTTCAGGGCAACGACTGGCAAATCCGGTTCGCCGGTGGAATGGTTGAGGCTGAAAAGATGGTGAAACGCAGAAATATAGATGTGGCGCTCTTGGGAATGGCTTCCCTGAAGCGGGAAGGGATCGAGATTCTGAGAATGATCAAAAAACTAAGTTCGCAAACGGAAGTCATCATGATCGGAGGTTCCGAACAAATCGCACTGTCCATCGAAGGGATGAAATGGGGCGCTTTTGACGATTTCATGGGTCCGTTTGAAATTGACTCGCTGATTTCCCGGATCCATGACGTCTTGGGGCAGAGAAAGAGGAAACTGAAGGATCAAAAATAAACCGATTTCAGGCTATGAAGAAAAGGAGCAGAAGATGAAAAATATCAAAGTGCTGTTAGTGGACGATGAAGAGGAATTTGTGACGTCTCTATCGGAGCGCATCAAGATGCGCGAGCTGGGATCGGAGGTCGCTTTGAACGGAGAAAAAGCGCTTCAGATCGTTAAAGACCAGGTCCCGGATGTCATGATTTTGGATCTTAAAATGCCGGGCATAGACGGAATGGAGGTCTTGCGCCGTGTTAAAAAAGCTTATCCGGAAGTCGAGGTGATCATCCTGACGGGACACGGTTCGGAAAAAGACGAGGAGGAAGCCCGTCGCCTGGGTGCCTTCGATTATCTGCAGAAACCGGTCGATATCGACAATCTGGTTCAACGCATCAAGCATGCTTACAAAAATAGGATCGAAAACAGCTTGTCGGGCGCGGAGTTTGCGAAAGCCGGGGAATTCGAAAAGGCCCGGGATATTATGGATGACAAGGAAGAAAAATAATTTCCCCTTATCTGATCAAGCCGACCGAGACCGAGGATCTGATAGAAAAAATAGCAGACGCATATGCGGTAAAGAAGGAACACCAGGAACGGATCCGCAAAGCCGAGATCGACCACATCGTCAAAACACGGGGTTGGTGAGGAAGAGTAACTGGATTATCGGAACATTTTGATTGAATTTTCTTGAAAGTGTTGCTAACTAAATTATTTTTTAACATAAAGAGGTTGAAGAAGTTGATCCCCTTTTATGGGGCACGCAATTTTGACGATTGATGACCGGAGAGATGTCCGAGGTGGCCGAAGGAGCACGACTGGAAATCGTGTGTGCTGCCAAAAGCGGCACCGAGGGTTCGAATCCCTCTCTCTCCGCCATAACCCTCCGATTCGAGTGAGGCACCACGAGGCCCGGCCAAATAAAAACGAGGAACCATTTGAACTTTGCCCTTCAACATTTTTTTTAAACTGAACCATTCCGGGTACGTTCGAACCCAAGAGGCATTGCCGTGTCTTACCTAGTTTTAGCCCGAAAATATCGGCCCCAGACCTTTGAAGAGGTGATGCACCAGGATCATGTGACACGAACCCTGGCCAATGCCGTTGCCGCCGGCCGGGTGGCCCACGCTGTCCTGCTATCGGGCCCCCGGGGAACCGGAAAGACCACCGTGGCCCGAATCCTTGCCAAGGCCATGAATTGCAAGGAAGGGCCGACTCCCATCCCCTGCAACCGGTGCCGATCCTGCCTGGAAATCACCCAGGGAAATGCCATAGATGTGTATGAAATCGACGGGGCCTCCAACAACAGCGTGGACCAGGTGCGGGAACTTCGGGAAAACGTCAGGTACATGCCGGCCTACAGCCCGTACAAGATCTATATCATCGATGAAGTGCACATGCTCAGCCCGGCGGCCTTCAACGCCCTCCTCAAGACCCTGGAGGAGCCGCCGCCTCACGTTCTGTTTATCTTTGCCACCACCGAGCCCAACAAGATCCCCGCCACCATTCTTTCCCGATGTCAGCGACACGATTTCAGGCGCATCGACACCCGCTCCATCGTGAATCACCTGGAAACCGTCGTTTCCAAAGAGAACGCGGTCATCGACCCGGAATGCCTCTGGGTCATTGCCCGGGAAGCCTCCGGTGGCATGAGGGATGCCTTAAGCCTCCTGGACCAGGTGATGACCTGCGCTGAAGGAAGGATTAACCTCGAACAGGTGCTCGATCTTTTGGGGATCATGAACCGGAAGGTCATCTTCGACCTTTCCCGGGCGGTTTTAGAAAAGGACGCCCCGGGGGTACTGGAGATGATCCACGAGGCTTACAGCCGGGGCTATGACATGAAGCGGCTTTATTTCGACCTTCTCGAGCACTTCAGAAATCTCATGGTCACTAAAGCCTCTAAAAATCCCGCCCGGATCATGGACCTTCCGAGTGGTGAGGTGCAACAGATCCTGGAGCAGTCCGGGGGAGTTTCCCATGTCTATCTGAGCCAGATCTGCGATGTCCTCTTGAAGGAGGAGTCCTCCATCCGGTTTTCCTCCCTCCCTCGCGTCGCCCTGGAGATGGCTATCGTAAAGACGATGGAGGTGGTCCCGGCGCTATCCATCGAAAATCTCATTGAAAAGCTTGATGTCCTGAAAAATGAGATGGCTTCCCTGGATCCGGAAAGAGGTTCAAGCAATGCCGTTCTCCCTTCGACGGGAACGCCATCCGGGGCCGAATCGTCGTTTCGTAAAGGACCGGAAAGCCATGCGGCGACCGCTCCTATAGAATATAACCCTGCCACCGATCCGCCGAATCCGGTCTCGGAAGCGGCTGGGATAGCCGAAGCCGTAGGCGAGCCATGGGGGCGGGTGATCCATGCCCTTTCGGAAAAAAATCCATCGCTTGCCGCATCTCTGACTAAGTGCAGGATGATCCGTCAGACAGAATCGGAACTTGAGATCGAAGTCAACGGAAACGGTTACGATTTCCAGGCCCTCAACCGCAAAAAAAATAAGACCGCCTTGATCAAAGCCTGTCAGGCGGTATACGGCAGGACAACGACCGTTTATTTGGTTCAACCGGTGAAAAAGGAAACGGAAGACACATCGAAAACAGAATCCAAAGACGATTTGAAAAAACAGGCGGTCCAGCATCCCCTGGTGGCTGAAGCAGTGAGGATTTTTGGCGGCAGGGTGGTGGACGTCAAGGTATTATAGGAGAGCGGATATGAAAAACATGGGTAAGATGCTCAAGCAGGCCCAGAGACTCCAGTCCGACATGCTCAAGATGCAGGAGGCCTTGGCGGGAAAAACCATCGACGCGACATCGGGGGGCGGTGTCGTGAAAGTGATTGCCAACGGGAAACAACAGATCGTGTCAATCGTTATCGATAAGGAAGTGGTCGATCCCGAAGACGTGGAGATGCTGCAGGACCTGATTCTGGCTGCCGTGAACGAGGCCCTGGCCCGATCCCAGGAGATGGTGAACGCCGAGATGTCGAAGCTCACCGGCGGGCTTAACATTCCCGGGCTGATGTAGATGCGGCACTACCCGTCATCCGTCAAACGAGTGATTGTCAATATGACCCGGCTTCCCGGAATCGGCGAAAAGACGGCGGAACGCTTGGTTACGCATATGCTCTGCATGCCCCAGAAGGATATCGAGGCGCTTGCCGAAAGCATCCTGGAGATGAAGCATTCGGTCCGGCTCTGCTCCCTTTGCCACTCTTTAAGCGATACCGATCTTTGCGCCATCTGCCGGGACCCCTCAAGAGACGGAGGCGTGATTTGTGTGGTGGAACAGCCGGCGGATATGGCGGCTATCGAAAAATCGGGGGCTTACACCGGCCGCTATCATATTCTCCAGGGAGTTCTTTCCCCTATATGCGGGGTCGGGCCAAACGACATCCGGATCAAGGAGCTTTTAGAACGGATCGGTAAAGGGGGAATCCGGGAGGTGGTTCTGGCCACTTCCACCGGCGTGGAGGGCGAGGCCACCGCCTCATATCTGGCCGAAAGGCTTCGGGGGCTTCCCGTGAAGACGACTCGGATCGCCTCGGGCGTGCCCATGGGGGGAGACCTCAAATACGTAGACCCGGTGACCCTGAAGCGGGCCATGGATACCCGGCATGGTGTCTGAAACCCTCAAGTCAGACGACCTCTTTGAATGCAAGCAGTGCGGCGACTGCTGCAAGGGGTACGGCGGCACCTTCGTCACTTGGGAGGATATCCGTCGCATCGCCGCCTTTATCGATGAAGATCCGGATCGATTCGTTAAAAAATATTGTCAGATGTCGGGGACAAGGCCTGTTTTGGCCCAGGCCGAAAACGGATATTGCGTGTTTTGGGATAAACTTTGCCGGATCCATCCGGTCAAACCGAGGATGTGCCGGCAGTGGCCGTTCATTCTAAGTGTTCTGATCGATCTTGAGAACTGGCGCATCATGGCAAAAAGCTGTTCCGGAATCCGTACGGATATATCCGATGCCCTCCTTGAATCCTCTCTCAAATGCATTCTTCTCCCCGATGATCGGCGTCTTTGATTCCGGAATCGGCGGATTGGTCGTGGTTCGCAGCCTCAGGGAGGTGCTTCCTGAACATGATATGGTTTTTTTAGCGGACACGGCCCGGTCCCCTTATGCAAACCGGAGTATTGAAACCGTCGCCCGATTCGCCGACGAGGGGATCAGGCGCCTGATCGGCCTGAAGGTCGGTTTGGTAGTAATCTGTTGCTCCGCCGCCGCTTCCGCCTTCATCCAAGGGAAAATCGGACCCTATGCCGTGCCCATAATCGACGGGGTCACCTGTGCGGTTGCCGCGGCTCTCCCGGTCTCTAAAAAACATCAGTTCGGCGTCATCGGAAAAAGGGCGGCAATGGAGAGCGGCGTGTACGAAAACCTCATCCGGGATCAAATGCCCGACGCCCGTGTATATACCCAATCTTCCATCCTTTTGGATACCCTCATCGAGGAGGGTTGGGCCACAAGACCCGAGACGGCCAGGATTGCGAAAAAGCTGTTGCATCCCTTGCGCGTGAGACAAATCGACACGCTGATTCCGGACAGCCTTTATTTATCCGTCATCGAAAAGAAGATTTCGCTCAAAGCAGGCCGAAAGGTGAACATCGTTAAACCTTGGCAGGCCATTGCCGATGCGGTAAAGAAGATTCTCGCCGAAAATCCTGAAATCGATCGGGCTCTGGGAAAGACCGGCTCTCTGAAAATTATGGCTACCGATCTGCCGGCAGGGCTGAAGGAAAAATGTGAGGCTTTGCTGAAATCCAGGGTAACTATCGAGTGCGTACCGGCGTTTTCGGAGGCAGGACATGCCCACGGCTGCTTGCGGGATTGACTGCTCTGTTTGCAGGCTGTTTATCCTGGGCGTATGTTCTACGTGCGGGCCGGGAACGAGCCGGGAAGCAGAGCTAAAAGTCGCGGCCCAAAAACGCCTTCTGGGTGCCCCCTGTTCGATTCTTGCCTGCGCCCGGATGAACCGGGTGGCCTATTGTTTGAGGGATTGTGCGTCTTTTCCCTGTGATCACTTTGCTTTAGGCCCATACCCTTTCAGCCAGGGATTTCTTTCAATGCAGAAAAGGCGACGGGCCGAGGCATCACCGGGAAAGAGTCCTGCAGGGGAGCCTGTCCAGGTCCCGGAGCAATACTGGGATGTCTTGACCCGGATGAAAATCCAAGATCTGTGCTGCAACGCAGGGGTCCATCATGAATCCCCGGGGAAAATCCGCATTCCTTTTTTAAAGGAAGAACTCCGGATCGATCTCAAGGAGCGCCTTTTATTTCGAAAGGCCGGAGCATCCTGGGATCGTATCCAGGATCCGTTCCTGGTATTGATGTGCCTGGTCTACCTTCTGGGTGTCAAAGATATTCCGTTGGGCGGCCGGATGATCGGTGTGAACGAGCTGAAAACCGCCCATTTTTTTCAGGGCCCCCATGCGCTCCGTAATGAGCCGCTTTTAAGAAGGTTCGGGCAGGATCTTGACGGATTCCGCCGGTCCGCACAGGCATTGGGGGGAGAGGCACTGGACCTGGCCGATGCCGCCTATGCGCTTCACCCCTTTCCCAGAATTCCGCTTTATTATCTCATGTGGGAAGGAGATGAAGAGTTTTCACCCCGCTTGTCCGTTCTCTTCGATGAGACTATAGAAACCCTCTTGCCGGCGGATGCCATTTGGGGTCTGGTCAACCTCGTCTCATATCGTCTGCTCATCTCAGGTAACCCCACTGTTTGAGACGGCCGTGAGCGTATCGGGCGTTTTGTCCTTCGCTGACTTGCCGGAGATATTGATAGAACTCCTGGGCGGCGGGCTCCCGTTTCCCCATCCCTTCCAGAGCGAGCCCCTTGAAAAAATCGGTGTTCGGGTTTCCGGGAAGGTTTCGGTGGTACGCATCGAATTCCTGATAGGCTCCGGAAAAATCCTTTCGGTGCAGCTTGGAGTACCCACTCAGGTGGTGGGCCTGAGCCTCCGTCGGGTTGACCGTTGTCGCTTTATCGATGTAGCGCTCGGCCTCGTCGTATTTATTCTGGGCAATAAGGGACTTGGAAGTCATGACCAGCCCGGCGTAATCGTCCGGAGCGCCGGATAAGGCCTTTTTAAAAGTGGTTTCCGCGTCAGCGTACTTTTTCTTCCCCATGAGTTCCTCGCCCTTTTGCATGTCTCGGATCGGGCCTTCGATCTTCCGAAGACCGGCGGTGTGATCCATATATCTTTCCCGGTAAATCGGCTGGTTGCGGTATCCGGCGTAAAGGGTTTCAGAGGATTTTTTTGCCGTATCGTAACGTTCGTCGCTCATAGGGTGCGTGGCAAAAAGGAGCTGAGCGGCACTCGGTTTTTTCTTGTTCATATTCTTGAGAATCTCCATGAGTCCCGTCATCCCTTCCGGATTGTAACCGGCTTTGACCATGTATTCCATCCCCAGGGCGTCAGCTTGGCGTTCGTTATCCCTGCTGTAAGCAGCCAGGAAGGCGCCGGAGGTGAGCATCCCTAACTGGGTGGCGATGATGCCGGCTCCCAGGTTTTCCTGCTGGATGCCCACATAAGCCCCTACCCCGGCAGCCAGAGCCATGGCTACCATTCGTTTCGACATCAGCGATGCGGTGTGCCGTGCGTTTACATGCCCTAGTTCATGACCCATCAGGGCGGCCAACTGGGCCTCGTCGTCCAGTTCGAGGAGGATTCCCCGGGTAGCGGCAATACTTCCTCCCGGAAAGGCGTAGGCATTGATGTAGGTGGCGTTGACGGCTCTGAAGGAATAGGGCATCTGCTGACGATGGGTATGGGAACCAAGGTCTTTTCCGACTCCGGACACATAATCCTGGAGTGTTGGGTTCTGGACGGCCCCGTAGTCGGTGGAAAACTGATGAGGGGAATTTTGCTTGTCGATACTGATTTCCTCTCCTTCAGACATCAGCATCAGCTGGGATTCACCGGTTACCGGGTTGGTTGCGCAACCTAGAAAAAGTAAGGCCGCAGCCATGGACCCTTTATATAAAAAGTCCCTTCGGCTTATTTTTCTATCAAGGACAATAGGATACAGCATGATCGTTTCCTTTCAGCCTGGATGAAGGCCTTCAAGAATCGCAGAATATGGACGGACATAAAAAATATTATAAAGGATATGTGGAAGGGGTGTCAAACGCGTAACCGCATCGATACAATGCAGATAAAAATAGCCGCAACCTTTTAAAATTGCGGCTATTTCTTAATACATGGTGCCGAGGGACAGAATCGAACTGCCGACACGCGGATTTTCAGTCCATAATAATTGGAATCAAAAAATGTTGAAAATACAACTTGTTGATTAAGTTACGATTTTTAAATGCGTTTTTGGTTTCATTTGGAAATATTTGAAAAAATTTGACCTTGACGGGCACAATTTGGGCACAATTTTCCATCCATTATATTTATAAGGTGAAACCAAACTGGAGATGCGGACAAGCTGAACCAAACCTTCAAATCCGTCCTGAAATTTATCCCTCTATAATTCGAATCGTTGTCAAACTCCAGCGTGTGCCATCTCCTCCCTCACAGCTTTAATTACAGACATTCTGACCCTCATAGTATAGTATAATAACACAACATTTACAACATCTTATCCTCATCATCCTCATTTCAATCTATCCTTAATGGTCATCATGTCCATCCTGTCAAA
>PCSF01000200.1:0-271 GCA_002771315.1 Desulfobacterales bacterium CG23_combo_of_CG06-09_8_20_14_all_52_9
TCGATTTTTTCAAAGAACAGGGCATCTTCTGGCCGTGGCCCCGTCAGCTCTATGCCGGTATCATCGACTTCTGCCGGATCGGAGGAGCAAGCGCAATTCTTTTCGATATTCTATTCACCGAACCATCTTCGTACGGGTTCAAGGACGATGAAAAACTGGCCCGTTCCGCAGCCGAATTCAAACACGTTACATTTCCTTTTTTTCTTTCCAAAGAGACCAAAGAGGCAGAAGCCCAGGAAACAGATTTCCTCGCCAAGGCAAGCCTACCCAT
>PCSF01000200.1:348-496 GCA_002771315.1 Desulfobacterales bacterium CG23_combo_of_CG06-09_8_20_14_all_52_9
GAGCCTTGGGAAACGTTTCGGGAGACCCGGATCCGGATGGTACGTTCCGTCGTCTTCATCCGGTCATCCCTTTCAAAGATCGATGGCTTCCGGCACTCTCCCTTTCGGGTTTCAGCCGATTCAGGAAAGAAAGCAGCTGGAAATTGGA
>PCSF01000200.1:560-1986 GCA_002771315.1 Desulfobacterales bacterium CG23_combo_of_CG06-09_8_20_14_all_52_9
AATTTCCGCGGTCCTTCCAGAACATATAAACGATTGAGCGCCGCCAATGTCATTCAGTCCGAAATCCGTCGCTCTCAGGGCGTCTCTCCCATTTATGCGCCTGAGACTGTCCGGGGCAAATGGGTGTTCATAGGCCTGACAGCCCCGGGCCTGATGGATTTAAAGGCATCTCCGGTAGGCGAAATCTATCCCGGTGTTGAAATTCACGCCACCTTCTTGGATAATCTTCTGTCAGGGGATTTCCTGAAAACCGCATCCCCCGCCTTTTCATGGCTCCTGACAGGAATAACGGCCGTTGGCGTGGTTGCCTCCGTGCTCTGGGCTTCCGGATTTTTCATCACTGTAGCCGTACCCTTCCTATTCATGTTAGGGAATATAGGCGTTACCGTTACCGCCTTTCCCCAAAGCTGGTGGATCGACCCCATCCTCCCGGTTTCCACGATCGTTATGACATTCTTTTTTACCGCAGCCTATAGTTACGCCACTGAGGGAAGGCAGAAAAAAGCCATCCGAAGTATGTTCGGCCATTACCTGTCGGAATCCGTAATCAGCCATCTATTAGTCGACCCGAAACGGTTGCAGCTCGGCGGAGAACGTAAACGGGTCACCCTCTTTTTTTCCGATCTGGCGGGTTTTACTTCCTTGTCTGAGCGTTTAGAACCGGAAGCCGTGGTCAGCCTTCTGAACCAATACCTATCCGTCATGACCGAAATCATCCTGCAAGAAGCGGGGACGTTGGATAAGTTCGAGGGGGACGCCATTATGGCGTTCTGGGGGGCCCCGCTGATTCAGCCGAATCAGGCGGTGCTGGCCTGCCGTGCCGCTTTGCGCCAGCAGGAAGCCATGAGAGAACTGAATCAACGGCTCTCCGAGCAGAAACTCCCCACTTTGCGTGTGCGTATCGGTATCCACACCGGAGAAGCGGTAGTGGGGAATTTAGGTTCCGAGAGGCGGTTTGATTTCACGGTTATCGGTGATACCGTAAACTTGGCTTCACGGCTGGAAGGACTCAACAAATACTACGGAACCGGAATTCTCGTCAGCGAAGTCACGTTTCAAGAGTATCGGAATGCCTTAGAGTTCATGGAGATCGACCGCGTAGCTGTCAAGGGAAGGGTGACGCCTATCACCGTTTTCACCCCCCTGTCACTCAAGGGGGAACTCTCCGAGTCCCAGGCAGAGACTAAGGAAGAATTCGAAAAGGCCTTGAGCCTCTATCGCCTGAAAAAATTCGAAGCAGCCGCAACCGGTTTTGAGGCCGTCGTCCGGAAATGTCCTCATGTGAGCGCGGCCAAAGTCATGTGGGAACGGTGCCGCCATTTGCTGGATCATCCTATGCCTGAAGATTGGGATTCGGTCTTTCGGCCGGATCAAAAATAGAGTATCCTTCGATCGGCAATAGTGTGCCTGGGACCAGGCAATTAGA
>PCSF01000200.1:2005-2893 GCA_002771315.1 Desulfobacterales bacterium CG23_combo_of_CG06-09_8_20_14_all_52_9
GATTTTTTTAAACCATAGCCCCTTGAATTTGGAAGCCCTTATATACTATAAAGGGAAACTGATTTTTGCCGATTGCCGATGAAAAATCAGGGAGGGGTGATGAACTGCTATATGTTTTCCCGAAATGACTTGATTACAATTATGGTTGTCTTACTTCTCCTTTGTTTTCCGGCGGCCTTAACAGCACAGGCCAAATCCCTGGAGGTGACGCAGACAAACCAGCAGCTTTACAAAAAGCCGGACTTTGCCGGCACCTCTTTGGGAAGCGTCCCGAAGGGAGAAGCGGTGCGCCTGCTCAAGGAAGAAGGGGACTGGTATCGCATCGACTACAATGGAAAAACCGGATGGATGCATCAAAAAGCCTTTGTTAAAGACTGGAGTTTCAAACCGGATCTCAAGAAGGTGCTCTTCGGACCCGAGGTCAAACAAAGTCAAAGCGATGAGGCGGCCCTGGCCGGGAAGGGATTTACACCGGAAGTGGAAAAAGGCTTCAGGCATAAAAACCCGGGGCTGAGTTATGCTCAAGTGGACCGAATCGAGTCGTTTGCCGTCGATAAGAAAAGCCTCGAAGCCTTTGCAAAGGAAGGGGGGCTGAAGCCATGAAGGGCTCCCGAGTGTATTGGATTCTATCCTTGCTTATCCCGAGCATATTCTGGAATTGCGCCGGATTGTCCTCGTTGCCCGTTTCTAAGATTCAGCCTGCAGCAGAAGTGGCCGTTAAAACAGGGCAAAAAGCCGTCCAGGCCTCCCGACCCATCTCGGACTCCGAGGAATACTACATCGGCCGGGCGGTTTGTGCTAGGATCCTGGCCAAGTACCCCCTCTACGACAACCCCAAGGTCAACGACTACATCAATGTACTGGGACAATCTCTCGTGAAGAATTCTT
>PCSF01000200.1:2914-4624 GCA_002771315.1 Desulfobacterales bacterium CG23_combo_of_CG06-09_8_20_14_all_52_9
GACACCATTTTGCCGTGCTGAATACCCCTGAGCCCAATGCCTTTGCCTGCCCCGGCGGGATTGTTCTGGTGACCCGGGGTTTGATCAAAATATGTGCCGGCGAGGATGAGCTGGCGGCGGTTTTAGCCCACGAGCTCGCCCATGTCGCTCATCAGGACGGCATCCATTCTATCAGCCAGGCACGATGGAGCGAAGTCCTCACCACCCTTGGAACCGAAACCGTGAAGCAGTACGGCGGAGTCGGCGGCCAACTCGTAAACTTATTCGAAGGATCCATCGACGATGTCTTCAAGACCATCGTCGTCAACGGATACAGTCGATCGGCCGAAGAAAAAGCGGACCAAGAGGCCGTTGGGATCATGGAAAAAGTCGGATTCAGGCCCTTTTCCCTCATTTCCCTCTTGTCTAAAATGGCCACCTGTGAAAAGAGCGCAAATGGAATTTACCAAACACATCCCCCTGCCGCCGAACGGTTGAACCTTCTCAAGGACGTCCCGGAAGGTGTTTGCGGAAAAGCGGAAGAACAGCGCGCCCAAAGGTTCAAACGGATCTTTGGAACTTGATATGCCTTACATCAAAACAAATGTCGGCATCGGCTAAAAGGTATACCCAATGGAAAAATGAATCCTCCCTGAGCTCTCACCCTCCTTTCGGTCCAGTTTGTGGCCGTACATGAGGCTGATGGGGCCTACCGGCGTGATATAGCTCAATCCGACGCCAACGGATGAACGAAGATCATCATACCCCTCATCGATTTCCGTATCCCTTATTGTGCCCAAATCATAAAAGACCGAGATTTCAAAATTGGAACCCAGATCGTATCTGACCTCGATGTTTCCTAATAACTCTAATCTTCCACCCACCGCATTTCCCGCAGTATCCGCCCTGAGCCTATTCTCTTCGAAACCCCGAATATCACCCAATCCCCCCAGGTAAAAGAGCTGGTCGTCGGCCACATTGTCGTCGGCAGAGTAAGACTGAATGATGCCGCATCGGGCACGCAGGGCAACCGTGAGACGCTCCGCCGGAGTCCGGTAATATCGTGCTTCGAGGCGATAACGGATGAAATCATCCAGGGTGTTGTCCAATCCCTTGGAGGCATCCACGGAGGCTCTCGTAATCAATCCTTTCTTAGGCCGAACATAGGAATCCACGGTAGCATACTGCAGAGAAGGCGTCACCACGAAGAGCGTCCTTTGTTCATACTGTTCTTCATCCTCGGGGAGGATCGGCTCATCATCGAGCCGGTACTGTTTTCGACTCTCGTAAAGGAAGGCAAGACCGCCTTCGAATGGGTCCGCAAGGCGTTTTTGAAAACTCAGCGCGCTCCCTGATCTCCGGACACCGAACATTTGATTCTTCTTCTCCTGTTTCTCGGTGAAGAGCGATCCGGTGGCGGTGATCCCGGAGCGAAAAAAATCGGGGTCGGTAACCCCGGCTTCCCCCAGATAGCTGATCAGACTGTATTCGCCTTTCATCCAGATGCTTTTATTCCGGCCGAAAAGGTTCCTGTCCTCCAGCCGACCCAAAACGTATAATTCCCTGGCGGTATCGTATCCGCCGCCGATTTCAAAAAGATAGGGTTTTCTCTCCTCCACATTCCAGACCACATCGACCCGATCCGACTTCTCCTCGAATCCGACAAGCTGAAGGCGGCTGTTTTCAAACGCCTGAATTCGGGATACTTGACGGTTGGAGTCGAGCAATCTT
>PCSF01000306.1:0-557 GCA_002771315.1 Desulfobacterales bacterium CG23_combo_of_CG06-09_8_20_14_all_52_9
ACATCTCCTTCTATATATAAAAAGAACGATTCTGTAGTGCAGCTGATGGCGTCTTCAATGGCCTTCTTACAACCTGTTTGTGAGAGGAAAAGGAGTGAAATGGCAGTAGCAATGAGTAGATTTTTCATAGGAGTTTTTTTTTACAAAGAAAACAAAATTTAAATATTGACAAGATAGATGATTAAAAAACTGATAAAGCATAATATTCGACCCGCAGGGTTTTTTTCAACCCGGCGGGTCGGAAATCCTAAGTTTCGCCATGTTCTAGCGTTATCTTATTTTTGTCATGTCGATTTCAGCCTCAGCTGATGAGACATCTCATACCCCAAACCGTTTTGTATTCCTTTCCAGGATTTGATTTAAGGTTTGCGCCGGATTCTCAAACTTATTGGCGAACATCATGGCGGCGATGATATAGGGTTTAAAACCGGCTTCCACGTATGTGGGAATACGGTATCTCTCAAAAACCTCACCCGACACTTCACCCGCCTGGCACGAAACTCCACTGATATCGGCCGGCAAGCAGTGCATATACAAGGCATCCTGATTTTTGGTAA
>PCSF01000306.1:572-1798 GCA_002771315.1 Desulfobacterales bacterium CG23_combo_of_CG06-09_8_20_14_all_52_9
CGTTGTATTCCCAGTCGGTGAACTGTGCATTGTTGGCCAGACAGGTTTTTTCCAGCTCAGCCAGCCCTTGTTTATCAGATTTTTTCAGCAACTCAGTTCGCTGTTGCATGATGTGGAAAGGGGCCCAGCTTTTGGGATATACCATGTCGGCCCCCTGCATGGCGTCTTTCATGTTGTGGTTTATGCCAAAGCTGCCACCACTTTTTTTGGCGTTTTCCGCTGCCAGGTCCACGATTTCCGGTATCAGCTCATATCCTTTGGGATAGGCCAGTTCTACATTCATGCCAAAACGGGTCATCAGTACGATAATGCCCTGAGGAACCGAAAGTGGTTTTCCATAACTAGGCGAATAGGCCCAGCTCATCACCAGTTTTTTCCCACGCAAGTGGTCCAACGAACCAAAATGTTGTTCCAGGTGTAGCAGGTCGGCCATGGATTGGGTGGGATGGTCCTGGTCGCATTGCAGGTTAATAATCCCCGGACGTGAGGACAAAACGCCTTGCTGAAAGCCGTCGTCCAGCGCAGATCCCACTTCACGCATGTATTTATTGCCTTCACCCAGATACATGTCGTCGCGGATACCGATAAAATCGGAGAGAAAAGAGATCATGTTGGCGGTTTCACGCACGGTTTCTCCATGTGCAATTTGCGATTTGGTTTCGTCCATGTCCTGCACAGCCAATCCAAGCAGGTTGGCTGCCGAGGCATAGGAAAACCGGGTGCGCGTGCTGTTGTCGCGAAAAATACTCACAGCCAGTCCGGAATTGTAAACGCGTGGCGAAATGTTGCTTTCGCGCATCTTTTTCAGGATGAGTGCGATGTTCAGGATGGCCTGCAATTCGGCATCGGTTTTTTCCCAGGTGAGCAGGAAATCTTTGTGGTATAGGTTGGTTTTCAACTGCCCGAGCAGTTCGATATTTTTTTTGAGTTCCATATTTTTTTAGTTTCTATTTATCTGATGCAAATTCCAGGGCAAAAGCTGCATAAAAGGCAGAAGCCGTCACCAGATCGCTGATGGCTACCTTCTCGTTGGGGGCATGGGCCAGTACTTCGTTTCCAGGGCCAAATCCAATGGTAGGAATGCCATACATCCCATTGATGGTGACGCCATTGGTAGAAAATGTCCATTTGTCGACCAGCGGCCTTTTGTGATAGAGGTTTTCGTATGCCTTTACACCGGTAATTACAATGGGATGGTCTTCGGGAATTTTCCAGGTAGGATAATA
>PCSF01000306.1:1877-2956 GCA_002771315.1 Desulfobacterales bacterium CG23_combo_of_CG06-09_8_20_14_all_52_9
ATGAGTTCTTTTTGCCCCACGTACCCCCGCCATTCGTGCTGGTACACGCGGTCGGTATATTCCTTGCAGATATCCACCGTGCGGTCTTTGCTGAAGCTATCCACCACCACGATTTCGTCCACCCATTTCAGGCTTTCCAGGCAGCGCCGGATGTTGTTCTCCTCGTTGCCGACCGTTAAACAGGCTGAAATTTTATCGCGCATGATATTTAATTCGTAATTCAGTTTAACGTATCGGAATTTTCCGTCATTAGCAAATCCGCCTGCGGCGGACAATGTTTGTAGCCGCGAGACGATAGGCTCGCGCGATTGGTCTGGAAACGTCGGCCTTCGTCCGACGGCTACAGAAGCAGTTGCCGCCTTTGGCGGCCTAATTCAGTTTATTTAATCCGTCGTCTGTCGTCCCGCCTGCGCTAAAGCTACGGTGGGCAGGCCGCCGTCTGTCATCCGTTCACCAGCTCCATTGCCGCCTCGGCCACCTGTTCCGGGGTAATCCGGAACAAGCTCGCGCGCGCTTCGGGCGCATCACGCCGGATATCCCGATTTCGAAGCGTACTGTCCTGCAGGACCCGCACGGCCGTGCCCATTGGGCCGGTCCGGGCCGGATCCGTAATGCCGAACACGGCGGCCACGGGAATGTCCATCGCCGTGGCCAAGTGCATTCCGCCGCTGTCGTTGGTCAGGGCCAGCTGGCACTGGGCCAGCACGGCCGCCAGTTCCGGAAGCGTGGTCTGACCCGCCAGGTTTAACGATCCCGGCCCCGTGCCGCGCGCGACAGTCTCGCACAATGAGCGTTCCTCCGCCGACCCGAGCGTCACTATATTACATTTCAACCGATCTTTCAATAACCGACCAACCGCCGCGAACCGTTCCGCCGGCCAGCGCTTGGCCGGGCCGTATGCGGCGCCGGGCATCACGGCGATCCAGTCCGGCGATTGCCGGTCCGGCGATTGCCGGTTTGTCCCGGATGTTCCCAGCAGGGCCCCGGCGCGCGCCGTCAGCTCCGGCGTCAGCCGCAGGCGGGGCGCCTCGTTCCCGCCCTCCACGCCCAGGACGGCCATGTATTCAAAACACTGATGC
>PCSF01000306.1:2970-3112 GCA_002771315.1 Desulfobacterales bacterium CG23_combo_of_CG06-09_8_20_14_all_52_9
TGGCCGGGGATGCACCACGTCGGTCAGCATCCAATCGCGCCCGTGGCCGGGCGGACCGATTCGCCGCGGCACAAGTGCCAGGAACGGAACCAGGGCCGAACGAAACGAGTGGGGCAGAACAAACGCCGTTTTGAATTTCCGC
>PCSF01000306.1:3142-4831 GCA_002771315.1 Desulfobacterales bacterium CG23_combo_of_CG06-09_8_20_14_all_52_9
GCCCGGCCGCCCGGCGGCAACTCCCAGACTTCATCCACGGCGGGATGCAGGGTCCACAAGGCTTTTAGTTTGGGCTTGACCAGCATGACTAACCGCGCGTCCGGATGGGCGCGGCGCCAAGCCTGAATGGCCGGCATGGTCATGAGGCTATCGCCCAGCCAGTTGACGCCGACGATCAGCGTGGCGTGGCCGGATGCATTGTTTAAAACCTTAGACATTGATATCTACCATAAAAACGAGAAATTATTAAGGTGGCCGTGCCAACAAAATTCCAAAATCCAAGTTCCAAATTCCAAGGAAATACAATCAATCAAAGGCCGAAAACAGAAAGAAAACTGGGATTTATTTTATCTTTATTGGAATTTTACTATTACTTGGAATTTGGATTCTGGAACTTGGAATTTTGCGGGCATAGCCCGCGTTGGGCATTCACCGGAAGCAGATTCGCGAGATGCACGCATAAAAGTCCTCCACCCCGCTCAGGAGTTCGATTTCCACGCGCAGGAAATAGATCGGCACATCCTGCCGTTCGATTTTCGGGAAACGGACGGCGTCTTTTTCCGTCGTGAGAATGACGGCGGCCTGCTGTTTTTTGGACTTGTTGATGAGGTCGATGATTTCCTGCTGGGTGTACCGGTGGTGATCGGCGTAGCGTTTCAAATAGACCAGCACGCCGCCCCGCCGGATGATTTCAGATTCGAAGCCTCCCGGGCTGGCAATGCCGGAGACAAGCGCCACCGACCGGCCGTTCAGAAAATCCAGGTCCTGCCGCTCGCCGGTATAGACGTTCTGCAGGTATTTCGCCCGGTGGGCGCATTCCGATATTTCCGCCTTCGGACTTAACGCCCGCAAGCGGGCCTTCAGTTCATCCAGGTTCTTGCCGGTGGACTTGGTGATAAAAATAAAATCGGCCCGACGGAGGTTGCTGATGGATTCACGCAGGAGCCCGCGGGGCAGGCAGTGGCCATTGTCGAACGGATTCGTGCCGTCCACGAGCACGATCTCCAACCGGTGCTTCAAGGCGCGGTACTGGAACCCGTCGTCCAGGATCAGCGTGTCGCAATGCAGTTTATCAATGGCATAGCGCCCGCTCTTCACGCGGTCCTTATCCACGAGTACGGCCACGTTCCGCAGGTTGGCGGCCAGCATGTAGGGTTCGTCGCCGCTCATGGCGGAATCCAGCAGGAGTTCGTTGCCGTCGGAGACGACCCGCGGCGCGTGGCGGCGCTCGCGGCCGGTGAGCTGATCCGCCAGGCGTTTCCAGAATGAGTGTTCTTGCTTTTTATAGCCGCGGCTGAGCACGGCCACTGTGCGGCCCTCTTTCTGGAGCGCGCGGGCAAACACTTCGACTACTGGGGTTTTGCCGGTCCCGCCCACGGTCAGGTTGCCGATGCTGATCACCTGACAGCCCAACGTGTGGTGGCGGAAGATGCCCTTGTCGAACAGAAAGTGGCGCACAGCCACCACCGCTTTATAGATTCGCGACAGATGCTTCAGCACGAAACGCAGGCCATCGGCCCCGCGCCCCTGGCGCTGGCCGTTGATTACGGAGAGAAAATAGCGTTCCAGTTTTTCTTTGCGGTTAAGTCCCACACGCTTCCTTTCCCCAGCCTGGCCCTCCTGGCGGCGAGCGCGCTCAGGCGGGCCCTTACCCCAGCACGGCGCGGATGCGGCGGACACCGGCGCTGG
>PCSF01000004.1 GCA_002771315.1 Desulfobacterales bacterium CG23_combo_of_CG06-09_8_20_14_all_52_9
ATTCAGCTTGTCGATGATCCGTTTGGCCATAACGTCACTCTTAAGAAGATGAACCTGGGTTTCATAAAACTCCCGGGCTTGAGCTTCCGCCGACACCATTTCCTCGAACTTAGTGACCTTAGCCGACTCTTTGGAGACTTCTATGGAGCCCGTGGCCATGTAAATCCGGGTGGCGGCCAGGGTGAAAATGAGCGTGGATAAAAAGACCAATCCCAGGACGCTTAAAATCAGCCATTTTCGGCGGATCATCACCTCCAGGTAGTCCCTGAGATGCACCTCTTCGTCCCACTCGGCTACGGGACTTCGAACCTCCGTGGAAGGCAGCCGGTTTTCCAGAAGGATCGGCACGTTGTTGTTCATGGCCTTATTTTTCTTGCTGTCCTGTTGATCCATTGGGTTCCTCTTTTAATTCGTCGTTCTCGGAAATTTCGTATGGTTTACGGGCGAAACATTTTTCGCCCCTACGTGTCAATACGGGCGAAACATTTTTCACCCCTACCTGAAATTGTCCAACCATATCTTTCCTTCGATTTTGGAATCGATTCGGCTGCTTTTCAGACGCCGCAGCCGCACCACGGCCGCCTCGCACCCTTCAGGGACCGTGAAAGGAAGCTCCTCGCTATGCCATTCGCTGTTTTCCTGCGCCATGGATCCTTTCGCATACAATCCCTTGCATTCGTACCCGTAAACCTCCGCGAAGGGGCGCTGATCCGTGGTCAGGCCTTGGCTGCGCCATTCAAACATTATGGTGTATGATTCCCCCGGCTTTACCGGGAAGACCTGGCTCAGATGATAAAAATCGATATTCTCACGACCGGAAAAGGAGACCTGAACGGCGTGCATGCGTTTCGGGTCCGGCAAAAAGATCCTTTTGACCATCCAACTATCATCCTTGGGATTGTGCCAGCGCCAATCAAATCCCCGGTGGGTGATCTCTTCTTCGAATCCCGGATTAGTCAGGCCGGTTTTTCCCCACACCGTCTTGGCCTCGGCGATCCGCCGGTGGGACAAAAGGAAATGCACATACCGTTCGTGCATGTCCTTTTCTGATTTTTGGGCATGCGTCATTTTTTTCCATACGACCCGGGCATCGTCCACCCGCTGTCCCTGCATCAACCAGGACAGGTAGTGCGGCAAATTATCCGAGCTTAGCGCGGTTCCCACGGCATCGGCAACACTTTCATATTCCTGGTCGATGACGAAAAGTGCGTTTTCCCGATGCAGGATCTGGGGAATCAGATCGTTTATAGCCCGAATGAAAAGATCCCTCAAGTCCAAATCCAGGGCCAGCAAGGCCTGCTGCCACTTCCAGCGCTGTACACCCGGTGCTAGGCGATCTGTAAAGACCAGGATGTCCCTTGCCCTCTCCTTATTGCCTTTCGCCGCTTCGATCTCTCCCATCTTGAGCCAGGCATCCACCAAAAGAAAGTTGCCGGCAAGGGCCTTTTGGTAAAGGGTCAAGGCCGCTTCGGGTTGGTTTTGAAACCACTGATGAAACCCGATACGATTTTGGGCTTCCGGAAAGGCGCTCAGCCGGTCAGCCGTCTTAAGGGTGGGTTCAAACAACGAGAAAACCACTTCCCGCTGCTGCCGGCAATAGATCATAAGCCAAGATCCGACAACGACCAGAAACAGGGATACAGCCGCCTTTTTTATCTGCGCTTCCATTGAAAAAATCTCCTAGTCCCATTGGATCTTTCACGGCTTGCCCCGGGCGCGGGTGCCACGTTATTCAGCGTTTCGGATCTCAGGATGCGGCCGGGGTTTTCACGGGCCAGCATGTCCACGGTTTCCAGGCCGGCCATATCTTCGAGCGCGCGCATCCCCGCCACAGCGTTATCGGGTCTTCGGGACAATGCATCGTGGCTGTCGGTGGCCATGCAATGCACCCGTCCCTGACCAATCATCTGTTTTGCAAACGCGCACACATCCGATCCGTTGTATTCCAGAATCGACCCCCAGTTGACTTGTAGAAAACCGCCCAGTTGAAGTATCCGGTTCAAAAGTTCCGGCTCCTCTTGAAGCTGACCACACCGTTCCGGGTGGGCCCACACGATCCGGTATCCATGAGCCGCCAGATCGAAGATCGTCTGTTCCCAGTTCAAGGGGAGCCTCTGGAAAGGGGATTCCAGGAGCAGATAGCAGGAATCGGCCAGGGTCAGAAGCCCCTTTTCCGACAGGAGGCGGGGCACCTCGGGCGCCAGTCCGATTTCCATGCCCGGCTTCAGGTGCAGACGGATCCCCTCATGGACCAGGGTGTCGTTCACATGGGATACCAGGCGCCGAATGGTTTCGGGGTGGACGTGCCAGGATGTCCCCGGAATGTGGTGGGGAGTCGCTATAACCGCTTCGAAGCCCGCCCGCTCATAGGCCCATGCCATCTCGAGGGTCTCATCCATCGTCTCCGGCCCGTCGTCGATGCCGGGAAGGATGTGGGAGTGAATATCAATCACTTTGTTTAAATCCGAATATCGAAATCCGAAACAATACCAAAGCTCCAAAAATCAAATGATCAAAACAATGGAATTGAATCACCCCGATACTATTCACACTTTTTTAATATCGACCCGAAGATTTTCATCAACTCTATACTCTCATTTTTCAACATATCGACCTGTTCTTGAGCCTTGGGATCATCGTCCGTATAAAGCAAACTTAACCAATAAGTGGTTTCCTTTGCTTCCTTTCTGCAAATCTTGATGCGCATTATGAAGTCTTTCTTGCTTAACGCTTCATTTGCTTCGATATAATTTGCGCCCACGGATCCTGATGATCTTACTACCTGCTTATCATCTTCAATATTTGAAAGGGTTTTCGGCAATGATCGTATAAGATTTCTTACTTCCAGCGCAAACGATCGGGTTCGTTTCTCCAAATCGAACTGCTTCACATTTTTATTCTCTGTCATTGAATGGGCACACCTATCGAAATTATGGGTATTTCTGGGTCTGATATTCGGTTTAAATATAAATCCGAAGCACGAATTTCGAAATTCGAAACCATATCTAATAATCAGAACACGAAAAAACGCTTCGAGTCAAACTTGATGGCTTCGTAAAAAGTCGTCACCCCGTTGAAAAACGGGGTCCAGGGGTTTTATAAGTTCTTGAAAACACTGGTTTCCGGCTTTCGCCGGAATGACGGAAAGAGAGCATTTTCGACTTTTTACGATTTCATCAAACTTGCTTGGGTCATTGGGTCATTCGAAATTTGAATTTGTTTCGATATTCGAATTTCGATATTCGAATTTTAGGACTTCATGCTTTGAATTTGTTTGGATTTAGGATTTAGATTACAAAATGCCATCATTCCCACAAAATAGACCGTATTTGCCGGAATCTGGAGATTGAAATCGAAAAAGCTGTGAAAAAAAAGGGCGAAAAGGCCGCAGAGCGCCCCTAAACGGATGAAAAAAGAAAACGGGTCCGCATCCGGATTCGATTTCACAATTCCAGCAAGCCGGCTGACCAGGAAATAGAGAAACCCGCCCGCCAATGCCGCAAATCCCGGCCACCCGGATTCGGCCAGAACCTGCAGGAAATCATTGTGCGCATCCAGGACCCGAAGGCGCGGGTTGAAATGCACCTGGTACACCGGATAGACATGCTCGTAATTCCCCGGCCCCACCCCCAACGGGTGCTCCCGGGCGATGCTCCAGGTGTCCTTCCAGATGTCCAGACGGCCGGTGTTCTGGTCGATACGTAAAAAGCGCTCGATCACCGGTTCAAATCCGATGCTCAGGCCATAAGCCAGAAACAGGGAAACGATCACCCCCACCAGGACCCATGCCGGTGCGCTGCTCTTTTTCACCGCCACCCGACTGACACCGAAAAAGGCCAGAAGCGCCAAAGCTCCCCCCATGATGCCGGCCCGGGATTGGGAAAAGACCAAAGCCAGCAGCATTACCACCAGTATCATACCGATGAAGATCGTTTGATTGAGCCGGTCATGGGCCAGGATTTGCCTTAACTTTCCCCGCACCGGCCAGTAGGAAACGGCCATGGCGAACCCGAGGGTGATCGGTATCCCCATTTCCATGAAACCGGCAAAGTTGTTCCGGTTGATGTAGGTTCCTCGGGCCATTCCGAAATAGGCATGGGTGGCATCCACCCAGAGCACGCCTGCCGCCGGCACCAGGGCCTGGACAATGCCGTAAAGGGCCTCGGCCGTCCCGATTAGCAACACGATGATGACCATCGTCTTCAGTTGCGCAGCATCCCGGATGACCGTGGAAAACAGCCGATAAAATAAATACAGCCCCAGATAAAAGGCGGTTTCGGCTAAAGAAATACGAACCGAATAAGAAATCGTCTGCCAGGAAAGGGATCGGTCGATCAGGGAAAAGGCCTGAACCGTATGGCCGTACTTGACCGGCGAAAGAAAGGAAAGGACGGCAGGCGGAAGCGGCGCCAACTGAAACACCGACCAGGCAAAGAAAAACCCCAATACGATCCGGCCTGCCCAGCCCATGACCAGAGTTTCACGGAAGCCGTCCTGCCACAGGGCCAATATGTATGTCAGAAAGATTAAAACCGTATAAACGGACCACACCCACGGCCGCACCGCCCCAAACAGGATCGGAATGGTGGTGACGATAAAATAGACCGGAAAAATCACACTTTTTTTCAGACCCCCTCCCTTCTCCCACTTCCCTCTTCACCATTCACGGCT
>PCSF01000184.1:0-685 GCA_002771315.1 Desulfobacterales bacterium CG23_combo_of_CG06-09_8_20_14_all_52_9
CTTTACCGCAAGCCACCGGGACCGAGCGGGCTGGTGCCATAAATAGCAGAACCAGGGACACTTTCATGCTGGGAAGTGCCCTGGTTGGAGCGCGCGTCAGTCCGACGATTCATGGTTTTTGACTTTTCTCCAATTCTAAAGGCCGGTCTTTTGACCGGTCTTTTTTTGGGGGATCTTGTGAAGTTTTACACCTTTCCCGCTCCGACCTCGAACCTAAACCCTTGAAACCTATCATAATATATATTCCCGCTTTGAGGTTCAATCGAAGACGGGAGTCATTTAGTAATGCCAAGATGGCTGTCTTGCAGCAGAAAATAATACAAAATGATTCTTTTTGCTTTTTTTTGTGACTTTTTGCTCTGTCCGGTTACTATTAAAGTAGAAAAGAAGGAGGCATTCAAGACCAGAATGCTGCCTTTCTGGATGAATCCCTTCGGTACCGGAAGGCCCCCGGGCCGAGCTGCTGTGGGACGCTGTAACGATAATCTTGTTGCGTGGGAGAGAGGAGATGGTGGCATATCGTTTTGACACGAACCGTGGAGAGGGCGCATTTCGAGAGTAAATGCTTTTCAATAAATACGTTAATGGATTTTGGATTTTATTTTGCAACTTAATTGGGAAGGAGTTGCTGATGATGAAGAAAATGTTGATGTACGTTTTATCATTCTTCTTGTTCCTATCCGTC
>PCSF01000184.1:945-1461 GCA_002771315.1 Desulfobacterales bacterium CG23_combo_of_CG06-09_8_20_14_all_52_9
CGGCACTTTTCCAATAGCCGATCTCACGTTTACGGCTATTGGTGTGGGGAGTTCGGCCATCACACTCAGCGCGGTTCCTGGTTATCCATGGCCTGATGCGAATACGGCTGCGGACATTCCGGTCACTTATGTGGGAGGAGTGGCGAACGTCTCCGCCATCCCCGAGCCGGCTTCCCTGCTTCTCATTGGGACCGGGCTCGCGGGTATTCTTGCAAGGAGAGCAAGGAAATATTGAGGCAGTAGAATTCCTAACCCCCCTTCATCCCCCCTTATTTTAAGGGGGGATGAAGGGGGGTTATCCCTCAACTTAATGGGGGAGACAGGGGGATCGAGAGTTGAAAACCCCTGCTTTTGTCTCTACCGGCGCCGTCACCTCCGGAGTGCTCCCTGATAAATTTCAGGATCTCCTGATGGACCAGGGAACCCTTATCCAGAACGATTACATGCTTATTGGAATCGATCATCATCAGCCGTTTGTCCTTGGAAGTAATTCCTTTCATGATCATCTCTGCGCTG
>PCSF01000179.1:0-1620 GCA_002771315.1 Desulfobacterales bacterium CG23_combo_of_CG06-09_8_20_14_all_52_9
AACGGAAACGGCGGTAAGCGCTTCCATTTCCACGCCCGTCACACCGGAAAGGCGAACGACGGCCTCGATGCGGATGGCACTCTTTGGGGTTTCGAGAAAAAAATCGATCTGGATGTGAGTGATGTTGAGGGGATGGCACATGGGAATCAGCTCCGAGGTTTTTTTGGCTGCCATGACCCCGGCGATCCGGGCCGTTTCCAGGACATTTCCTTTTTTGATGCCTTGTGTCCGGATTTTCTCAAGGGTATCCGGATTCATGAAAACGATGCCTTGCGCTTTGGCCATGCGTATGGTTTCCACTTTTTCCGTTACATCCACCATGCGCACTCGTCCTTTATCGTCAAGATGGGTGAATTCAGGCATTTAGACCCCCGATTTTTTCAGACCGCTCGGTTTCCATGGCTTGAAAAAATTCGGTTTTGCGGGTAACGATCGACTTAATGGCATCGAGGGTTTCGGAAAGAGTTTGGATCACATTTCCCCGGATGTCTCCGGCGACAACCAGAAGCATCACGTCATCTCCTACGGAAAGGACTCGATCTTCAGCAATCTCCACTAAAATTTCCAGGATGCCGGGCCGCTTTTGATATGTGGCGATGACCTCCCGGAGCTTGGTGTGATCCACACTGACACTCAAACCCGTCACGGCTTTTCCGTTCCTGGATGTCTTTCGAACCACCCCATTATGGATCAGAATCATCCCGGCCTCAGAATAACGGGGATGGCTTTTAATTTTTTGAATCAGGCGCGATACATCCATCTGACCTCCAATGAACCTAAAAGACGAAGTGAATTCAGGAAGGTTTTCAAAGAAAAAGCGGTAACTCCTTATTTATTCTATTTAAATCCCATCATGCTTTCAGCATGTTTCAGGTCATCCGGCGTATTGATATTGAAAAAAGAGATCAGATCTGGATCTTTTTCCCGGAAGGCATGCTCGGGGACTCGGATGATCCGTTTTTTCTCAAACACGCGTATGATTTTAACCCGGGTTTGACGAATGCGGCTTTCAAGCAGGGGAAGGCAGTTTTTGGAATAAACCGCACACAGGGGTTCCAACCCCGCTTTGGTCTCCGGCATGACGGCATCACAGCCGTTTTCGATGTGGTCCAACACGGTTTGAATGGTTTCCTTTTTTAAGAAAGGCGTATCACAGGCTGTAAAAAATGCAAACGGCGTTTCCGAATAAAACAAGCCGGCGTGAACACCCACCAAGGAACTGGATATCGGAAAAATGTCGGTGGCAATATGGACGTCGTATTGAAGATAATCCATCGGTGACTTGGTGATGAGAAGAACCTCCTGAAACAGGTCTGAAAACGTATCCAGGATATGATCTAAAACGGTCTTCCCGCAAAGGGTGATGAAGGCCTTATTTTGACCGCCGAAACGCGAATTCCGGCCACCCGCCAGGATCACGCCGGTGCATGGATTTCTCATATTCCGTCGTCTTTAAAAGTGTGGGTTATGTTGATCCATTTAAGGTTTATCCTTTACTATAATTGGGATATCGGTTAGGATCAAGTGAAGGTTTCCTTTTTAAACGTTCGGTGTGGTGTATATCAGTACTGATGGTCTTATAAAGATTAAAAGTCGGTCGGGGATGGGATCATGAAGCGC
>PCSF01000179.1:1635-15639 GCA_002771315.1 Desulfobacterales bacterium CG23_combo_of_CG06-09_8_20_14_all_52_9
GACGCCCAGGATATCAAGCGAATCCTGTTGCGTATGACGCATAAAATATTGGAAGTTCACAAAGGCGCCCAAAATATCGGGCTAGTCGGCATTCAAACCCGCGGTGTGCATCTTTCCGAGCGGATCCGGCGCAACATCCGGGATATCGAAGGGGTGGAGATCCCGATGGGAATCATCGACATCACCCTTTACCGGGACGACTGGACCAAGGCCAGCGTCAATCCGGTGGTCCAGGCCACGGACATCTCCTTTTCCGTGGACGGCAAGCAGATCATCTTGGTGGATGATGTCCTTTTTACCGGCCGGACCACCCGGGCCGCCATGGACGCCCTCATCGATTTCGGCAGGCCCGACCGGATTGAGCTGGCGGTGCTCATCGACCGAGGGCACCGAGAGCTTCCTATTCTGGCCGACTATATCGGCAAGACCGTGGAAACACGGCGGTCGGAGACGGTCAACGTCCTTTTAACGGAGCACGACGGTGTGGACCAGGTCGTGATACAGTAGGGAGAACCTGTGAGTACCCGGGAGCATAAGCGCAGCGCACCCCTTCAGATCAAACTTGCCGTCATATCGGTTTCCACAACGCGCACCCTTGCGGAAGACAAAAGCGGCCACTGGATCGTGAAACGGGCCAAAAAAGAGAAACACCACGTGGTGAGGCATCAGGTCGTGGCGGATGATCCGGATGCGATCCTGACCGCGGTCCATGAGGGGATCAACGAACATGGGGCCCAGGTAATCCTTTTGACCGGTGGGACCGGCATCGCCGAAAAGGATGTGACCGTCGAAACGATCAAACCCTTGTTCGAAAAGGAGCTGACGGCTTTTGTGACCCTTTTTGCCCATTTGAGTTTCGAGGAGATCGATTCGGCCGCTATCCTTTCCCGGGCCTGTGCCGGGGTCTATCGAAAGACTTTAATTTTCTGCATGCCCGGAAGCCTTAACGCCTGTCGGCTTGCCTGCAAGGCCCTCATCTTCCCCGAGCTGGGGCATCTGGTCAAGCACGCCGAGGAATGAAGGCCCGTTTTAATAACGAACGTCTCGAATTCTTCTGCCATTTTCACTTGACTTATCCCATAGAAGGGTTTATTTTAGTACAATATAAAAGGCCTGTTGTATGTTGGCAGGCTGGTTTCGTTCTGAAGGAAAGCCCATTTGTCAAAGAAGCATCCTTTAGCCGAACACCATAATTTTACGAAAGGAGGATGCAACAATGGCAAGTGGAACCGTGAAATGGTTTAACAGCAGCAAGGGTTACGGTTTTATTTCACAGGAAGACGGCCCGGATGTGTTTGTTCATCATTCGGGGATCAATGCGTCGGGTTTTAAAGTCCTGTATGAAGGCGATAAAGTGACTTTCGAAGTCGAGCAGGGCCAAAAAGGCCCGGCCGCCGTCAACGTGACCGTCGCTTAAGTAACGACCTGAGCAAGTGAAGAGGCGCTTTCGAGATTTTCGAAGGCGCCTCTTTTTATGAGAAACGTTCCCTCCTCCTCATTTTTTCAAGGGCGTCTTTTCCGGCCAGGGGCAGTGTCGGTTCACCGGGCAGCGGGGACAATCCGGTTTCCGGGCCGTGCAGAATTCTCTGCCCAGATAGATCAAGAGTAGGGAGAAGTCGCTCCATTTCGATTCGGGAAGGATCTCCATGAGGTCAAATTCGATCTTCACCGGATCCTTGTTCTCCGTGAACCCCATGCGTTGGGATATTCTTGCCACATGGGTATCCACGACGATCCCCGGAACGCCGAAGGCCGCTCCCAGCACCACGTTGGCGGTCTTGCGCCCCACACCTGGAAGGGCCACCATCTCCTCAAGGGTGTCCGGCACCCGGCCGTCATATTTTTCCAGGAGTGCTGTCGCGCAATTCTTGATGCTTTTGGCTTTATTGCGAAAATAGCCGGTGGGGCGAATCAGGGCTTCAAGAGTGTCCAAAGGGACCTGAGAGAAATCCTTTGGGGTTTTAAGTCTTTGAAAAAGGGTTCCGGTGACGATGTTGACCTGTTTGTCAGTACACTGGGCGGAAAGGATGGTCGCCACGAGGAGCTCGAAGGGATTCTTGAAATGAAGCTGGGTCTTGACATGGGGATATGTGGCTCTTAGACTCTTAAAGATCTTTTCGGCTCGGGATCGAAGAGGGTTCATATTCAGCTCTCGGTTCACGGGTTTGCTAAAAGTTGTGGAACGGTCCTTTTTTAACGGGTCGGCCGAAAACCGTCAACCGGGAAAAAGGGTTACGTGGAAAAAAAAAAGAAAAAAGTTCGCGCCCTGGGGATCTGTTCGGGCGGGTTGGACAGCATGCTCTCCGGCATGGTGCTCAAAAGCCAGGGAGTCGAGGTGGAGTGGATCACCTTGGTGACCCCCTTTTTCTTCGCCGATAAGGCGCAAAACGCATCGCAAATCACAGGAATTTCCCTGATGATTCAGGACATCACCCTGGATTACCTGGAGATGCTCAAAGACCCTCCTTGCGGATATGGTCGGTATATGAACCCCTGCCTGGATTGCCATTCCCTGATGTTCCGAATCGCAGGCCGGGTGATGAAAGAAAAGGGATTCGACTTTTTGTTCAGCGGCGAAGTTCTCGGACAAAGACCCATGTCCCAATCCAGGCCTTCTCTTCGATATGTTGAGAAGCACTCCGAGTTCGACGGCTACATCGTGCGACCCCTGAGTGCCAAAAAGCTTCCGGAAACCCTTCCGGAGAAGATGGGGCTGGTGGACCGATCACAACTTTTGGATATTTCAGGCAGGTCCCGCAAGCTTCAGATGGAGTTGGCAAAAAGCTTCAACATCACCGAATATCCTGCCCCTGCCGGAGGTTGTCTCCTCACCGACGCGGGATATTCCCGGCGACTGAAAGATCTGTTCGATCATCAGCACTCCCACGAGATCCGGGAATTTCACCTTTTAAAATATGGACGGCACATGCGGTTGGACCCTGAGACCAAGATCATTGTGGGGCGCACGCAAAAAGACAACGAAAATATCCTTTCGCACTACGATCCCAAAAGCGACATCCTCATGAATCCGTGCATTCCCGGTCCCGTTTTGTTGATTCCTCACGGAGGATCCGGGGGAGTCGTCCTGAAAGCGGCATCCATCTGCGCAGGGTACATCAAGATTTCAGGAGATGCACCGGTGGGAATCGTTGTTTCCTCTCCCGCCGGAAAACGCAGCATCGATGTCAAGCCGGTTCACCCGGCTGAAATCCGGCATCTCTTGATCTGACGGCTCAACCCTGGCGGGGAATCCTGCCCCTCGTTTTTCGAATTGAAAACAGGGGTTGCCGGCATCAAGATCCAATTTGTGAGTCAATCCCAGAGTATTCCCACATCAACCGAACGGTCGGTCATTAATAATATTTCAAAAATCTATCAATCTAAATTATACTAATAATATTATGGTATTATTTTAATATAAACATTTTCTTGACGTGTTGAGAAACGTGCTATATGAGAACTTTCCGGTCGATAAAAAGGAGATGAACGCCTATCGTGAGTCCAAAGTTGGTGGTTAAAGAGGAAAAGAGGAAACAGATCGCCCGGGCGGCACTGGGAGTTTTTTCCAAAAAAGGGTATACGGCGACAATCGTCCGTGAGATCGCAACAGCAGCCGGTATGGGAAAAGGTACCCTTTATGAATATTTTCCTACCAAGGCGGATATCTTTGTGGCTGCTGCAAAGTATTGGTTGAATCAGCTCGAAGTGCGCTTTTCAATCCGCCTCGGGAGAAGTGAAGATCCGGCAAAGCGGCTGATGATCCTATCCCAGGCCTTTGCCGAACTGGTTGATCCTCTGGATTCCGCGAATGCCAGGATGTCCGTGGAGGTCATTCGGGAGGCGGCACTCGAAGAGGGTGTCCTTTTCAACCGCCGTTTCGAGATGCGGGAGATGATGCGGGGCACCCAGCAGATGGTGGAACAGGTCATTCTCGATGGAATATCGAGAGGGACCTTCAAGCCGGAAATCGCCGAACATGTGGATAAAATCGCCGTCAATTTCATCGCGTATCTGGACGGAATTCTGCTCCACAGCGTCATAACTCAAAAAAATTTCGATCTCAAAGAAAACGTGGATTTCTACATGAACACCCTCATCCATTCCATTTCCAATCTTTCGGCCGGTTCGGCACAACATGGAACCGTCCTTTCCTAACCGAATGGGAACGATCATGGAAAACGAACTGAAAACTGATGAAAATGCATCGAAAAAATGGTTGAAACGGCTCTGGGGATCCCTCCCTTTCGTCGTTCTTTTGCTGGTGATCCTCGGTATCTGGGTCCTTTTCGGAAAGATCGCAACCAAACAGAAGCATCTGAAAGAAAAAGCCGCCTCCGAGCTTCATCAGGAAGAGATTCAAGCCAATGTGGTGGCCTTAAAGATTGTCCCGGAAACGATTCGGGACCGCATCCGTTTTCCGGGGAGTGCTCTGCCCTCGAAGCAGGTGAAACTGCTTGCCGAAGTGAAAGGCAAAGTGATTCGAAAAAACGCCATCGAAGGCAACTCCGTAAAAGTGGGGGATACCGTTGTCGCCCTGGATTCAAGGGACTATGAAAATGCCCTATCTGCGGCAAGGGCCTCCTACGAGGCAGCCCTTTCCTCTTTAAAGCGCATCGAATCGCTTTTTCAGAAGAACGCCATCGCCCGCGCCCAGCTCGATGACGCCGTCGCCCAAGCCCAGAATTTAAAGACAAACGTGGATAACACAGCCTTGGCCCTGGAACGGTGCATTATCCGCGCTCCTCTCAATGGTGTTTTAAACCGGATTCATGTGGAAGAAGGAGATTTTGTGGGGATCGGTGACCCTATCGCAGAGATCATTCAGATCGATCCGGTGAAAATCCGAGTGGGCATTCCGGAATCGGACGTGGATGCTGTCCGGCGAAGGGACACATTCGAGGTTACCATCGACGCCTTGGGCGGAAAGTCTTTTATCGCAAAAAAGGATTCCTTGTCCAAGACGGCTGACCCGGTGGCTCGCCTGTATAATTTGAACCTAATCCTGGACAACCCTTCCGGAGATATCCTCCCGGATATGTTCGCCAAGGTCGAGATTGTTAAAAAGGAGATCCAGGACGGAATATCGGTTCCTCTTTACGCGGTTATTAACCGGAACGAGGAAAATGCGGTTTTTGTGGTCAACGACGACCATGTGCATGCACGGAAAGTGGAATTGGGACTCATGGATGGGTGGAAGATCGAGGTTAAATCCGGCCTGAAGCCGGGAGACCGGGTGATTGTTGTGGGGCATCGGGACATCAACCCGGGACAACGGGTGACTGTGGTGAAAACCGTGGAGCGAATCGAGGATCTGTCTTCATGATTATATCGGATTTATCTATCAAAAACCGGGTCAGCGTGGTGGTCCTGTCGGTGATCCTTTTGGTCTTCGGCGTGTACTGTTATATGAATCTTCCCAGGGAGTCGTCGCCCGACATCACCATCCCGAACGTATTTGTTTCCACCGATTATAAGGGTGTTTCGTCTTCGGACATCGAAACATCCATCACCATCCCCATTGAAAAGAAGCTCAAGGGGTTGGATCGGGTGAAAAAAATCCATTCCATCAGCTCCGAAGGGCTCTCCATGATCAACGTGGAATTCATCCCCGGAACCGATATCGATGAGGTCCTCCAAAAGGTAAAGGACAAGGTGGATGAAGCCAAGAAGGATCTGCCGGCGGACCTGGAGGATGATCCTTCTGTGTTCGAGGTCAATTTTTCAGAGATGCCCATCATCGTCTATTCCCTTTCCGGAACCTGCGGCCTGACGAGCCTGAAAAAGATCGCCGATGATTTGGAGGAAGATATCGAATCGATCCCGGGAGTCCTGGAAGCCGAGGTCACCGGCGGGCTGGAACGGGAGATCAAGATCGAAGTGGACCCTGACAAGCTGGCCTATTATCGTATTCCTATTACCGCATTCCAGAGGGTGGTCACCAGTGAAAACCAGAACACCTCCGGAGGCGCCATCACGTTGGGAGACGGCCGCTACCAGTTGAGGGTTCCCGGAGAGTTCACCCTCCCCGAAGAGATCCTGGGCCTGGTGATAAACGCCACGGACGGCAGACCCGTTTATCTTAAAGATTTGGCCCAGGTGAGCGACGGTTTCAAGGACGAGAACAGCCGATCCCGGATCGATGGAACAGATGCGGTCAGCATCACGGTGAAAAAGCGGGTCGGCGAAAACATCATCGCTATTGCCGACCAGATCGAAAGGCTCATTGAAAACCGAAAGGAAAAATGGCCGGAAGGGACCCGGATCACCAAGCTCATGGACCAGGCCAAGGACATCCGGTCGATGGTGGCGGATCTGGAGAACAATATCCTTTCCGGACTGGTTCTGGTTATTGCCGTACTGTTTTTGGCCATGGGGTTCAGAAACGCCCTTCTGGTGAGCCTGGCAATTCCCTTTTCCATGCTGTTGTCTTTCATTGTTCTTTACGCCCTGGGTATCACCTTGAATATGGTGGTTCTTTTCTCATTGACCCTGGCCCTGGGTATGCTGGTGGATAACGCCATCGTCATCATTGAAAACATTTACCGGTATATGGAACAGGGAGTTTCCCGCATCCAAGCAGCCATGCACGCCACCGGTGAGGTGGCTTGGCCGGTGATTGGGTCCACCCTCACGACCCTGGCGGCGTTTGTCCCTCTGATTTTCTGGCCGGTGATCATGGGGGAGTTCATGAAATTTCTCCCCATAACGTTGATCGTCACCCTGTCTTCAAGCCTGTTGGTTGCGCTGGTGATCAATCCGGCTCTCACCGCCATCTTCATCAAGGTGAAGGGGAAATCCTCGGAGTCGCCTCAAACGGTAGATGCAGACCGAATCCGATCCTCGGGTGAGCGGCCGGTGACTATCCGGGGCCCGGTTTATATAGCCTATTCTAAGCTGCTGAAAGGTGCCCTGAATCATCGGATCGCGGTAATTATACTTTCCTTTGCTGTTCTGGTCCTATTTTTCCAAATTTGGCTTCTGACGGTTGGCCTTGAAAAACCCGTGGAATTTTTTCCGGAGATCGATCCTAAAAGCATCTATGTGAACATTGATCCCCCTGAAGGAGCGGATCTGGAGTATATTGACCGGATCGTCAAGCAGGCGGAAATAGCCGTCGTCGCTGGCTCCGGAAGTGAGGCATCCATATCAGGGGTTCCCTTGGATGAAGGGTATGCCAAGGTCTATGTGCCGAAAAGCCATCAAAAGGCCGGAGGCCAGGTCTTTTTAGGACCCGGTGATCTGGACAATGTGGATCATGTCTATGCCCGGGCGGTGGAGATTCCCGGCCCCGGTGCCGCTTTCAGTCCCAACACGCCCACTCACATCGGGGTTCAATTCCTGGACCTGGAGGATCGGAAAACCGCTTCCACCAAGACCATCGAGGAGGTTCGTCGGCGTGTTAAGGAAATTCCAGGGGCCAAGATCACCGTTGCCAAGGCCGAAGAAGGCCCCCCCACCGGAGCACCTATCAATATCGAGATCTCCGGGGACGACTTCCGTGTTCTGGGAGAGCTGGCCAAGAATGTGCGGGGTGTTGTTTCCCAGATTCCCCATGTGGAGGATGTTCGGGATGACTACATGGAAGGGATCCCCACCGTCCGGGTAAGAGTGGACCGCCAAAAGGCGGCCCTGTTCGGCCTGAGCACTGAGACCATCGGTTTTGCCCTCAAGACCGCGTACAACGGATTAAACATCTCCACGTTCCGGGAAGGCGACGAGGACTACGATATCTCCGTGATCCTCAACCGGAAAAACCGATCGGTCCTGGATGTGCTTTACAAGCTTCTTATTCCGACACCGTCGGGGCAGCTTGTTCCTCTGACGACTTTGGCCAAGATCGATATGTCAGGGAGCATCGGCGATATCACACGCATCGACCACAACCGGGTCGTTACGGTGAAAGCCGATGTGGACACCACCCGCATCCCGGGTACCGTGGCCCGAGAGCAGGCGGAAAAACTCTTGAAAAGCTTCCCCTTGCCGGCGGGGTATGCCATCGAGTTCACCGGAGAATTCGAGTTTCAGAAAGAGGCTGAGGAATTTTTATCCAAAGCCTTTGTCATCGCCGTGTTTTTGATCTTTTTAATCCTGGTGACCCTCTTTAATTCCGTGATCCAGCCGGCCATCATCATGACGTCCGTAGTACTCTCCCTGGGCGGGGCCTTTTTAGGCCTTACGGTCCTGAATGCACCTTTTGGGATCATCATGTCGGGGGTGGGAGTGATTTCACTGGCCGGGGTCGTGGTAAATAACGCCATCATTCTCATCGATTACACCAACAAGCTCAGGGACCGGGGGATGGCTCTCAAGGATGCGGTCGTTGCCGCCGGTGCAACGCGCTTAAGGCCGGTCCTGTTGACCGCCGTTACCACCCTGCTGGGTCTTATCCCCATGGTCACCGGTGTTTCCTATGATTTCCACAAGATGAGCATGGTCTATGTAAGCGAATCCACCCAATGGTGGCAATCCATGGCTATTGTGGTGATTTTCGGTTTGGGGATTGCGACGGTTCTGACGCTGGTGGTTGTTCCGGTTCTCTACGATCTGGAGGCTTCGATTAAAACGCGCTCGGCGGAAATCGTTACTAAGGCGAAAGCCTTTTATTGGAAGCCCTTTCAAAAGCAGTCTTCCTGACGCGGAAGGGCGTTGGCGGAAAGCTGCCCGCACGCAGCCGAGATCTCCGTTCCCTTGCTTTCCCGGATCATCACGGTGAGGTTTTTTTCGATTAGAATCTTCTGAAAGCCCAGGACGCGCTCTTGCCGTGGACGCCGGAAGGCCGCTCCTTCGAATTCATTAAAAGGGATCAGGTTGACTTTTGCCTTGAGAGGGGAAAGCAGTTTGGATAGTCTCCGAGCGTCCTCAGGGGTGTCGTTGATGTCTGCCAGGAGCACATATTCGAAGGTGATGCGGCGGGTCGGCGGAAGCGGATAATGGTGACAGGCATCCAGGAGCGCTTCAAGGGGGAAACGGCGGTTGATGGGCATCAAGAGATCCCGGGTGGGGTTTTGTGTGGCATTCAGGGAGACCGCCAGATTCACCCGGGTGTCCCGCCCCAAATCCGCCATTTTCGGGGCCAGCCCGGCCGTGGAGACGGTGATCTTACGATTGGAAAATTTTAGACCGCAATCGCTGTCGGTCAGGATTTCAAGAGCGTAGACCAAATGGTCGTAGTTGGCCAGGGGTTCCCCCATCCCCATGAAGACGATATTGGTGATGCGGTTTTTTGAAGCCGTCCGACAGACGTCTCTTACTTGGGAAAGTATTTCTCCTGCGGTCAGATTCCGAATGAATCCGCCTCTTGCGGTCAGGCAAAAGGCGCAACCCATGGCGCACCCGACCTGGCTGGAGATGCAAAGGGTTTCATGGTCCCGCTCCGGGATGAGGACACTTTCAACATGGGCGCCGTCGGCAAGCCGAAAAAGAAACTTGCGGGTACCGTCCTCGGCGGTCTGTAACTTCTGAACCGTCAAACGGCGGATGGAAAAACAAGATGCCAGACGGTCCCTCAAGTCTTTTCCCAGATCGGTCATTTCCTGAAAGCGGTCCACCTGACGGATATAGATCCACTTGAAGATCTGTTGCACCCGATAGCGCTCTATCCCCCTTTCTTCGAGCCATGCGGCAAGCCTGTCTTGGGTCAGATCTTTGATATCCGGTTTATCGGTCAGGCCGTTTTTTTCTTGACAGCATTGAAACATGATAATAAATTAAAAGTTTTAGGTAGTTACATCTTTCCCGAGGCTTCCGGGATCCTTGCTCCGGATCCGGGACGCAAAAAGGCGGAATAGCCGATTGCCTTGCGGGATGCGGTCCGGGAGAGGAAAGATGCTGATGTTTGTTCGTTTGAATTATAGCAGATCGGAAAGGCGATGTTCAACAACTTAAGCGAAAAGCTCAACTCGATATTCAAGAAGCTAAAAGGGCACGGCAAGCTTACGGAGAAAAATATCGAAGAAGGCCTCAAGGAGGTTCGCGTGGCGCTCCTGGAGGCCGACGTGCATTACAAAGTCGTCAAGCAGCTTATTGCCGGCATCAAATCCCGGGCTATCGGACAGGAGGTCATGGCCAGCCTAACACCCGGGCAACAGGTCATCAAGATCGTCAACGATGAGTTAAGCGCGCTCATGGGTGCGACTCACGAGGATTTGCGACTTACCGGACCGAGTCCTGGGACGATCATGCTGGTGGGCCTGCAGGGGTCCGGAAAGACCACCACCGCAGGGAAGCTTTCTGTTTTATTGAGGAAAAAAGGCAGAAAACCGTATTTGGTTCCGGCCGATGTGTACCGGCCGGCAGCCATCGACCAACTTCAGAAGCTCGGGTACCAGCTCAAGGTCCCCGTTTTTTCATCCAGTGCGGAAATGGACCCTGTGGAAATCTGTCGGGAAGCGAGGATCGCGGGACTGAAGGAAGGGTGTGACACGCTGATATTGGATACGGCGGGACGATTGCATATCGATGTTCCTCTCATGGAGGAGTTGAAGCGGATCAAGGAGGCGATGAAACCGTCCGAGATTCTGCTGGTGGCCGATGCCATGACCGGGCAGGATGCCGTCAACATCGCCCAGGCCTTCAACGAGGCCCTCGACATCGGAGGGGTCATTCTCACCAAGATGGACGGTGATGCTCGAGGTGGAGCCGCCATTTCCATCAAGGCGGTCACCCAAAAGCCCATCAAGTTCATCGGGGTCGGTGAAAAACTGAATGCATTAGAGCCGTTTCATCCGGATCGCATGGCCTCCCGGATCCTCGGGATGGGAGACGTCCTGACGATGATCGAAAAGGCTCAGTCGGTGATGGATGAAAAGCAGGCTGTCGAGCTTGAAAAAAAACTGAGAAAGAATCAGTTTACCCTGGAAGATTTCCGGGATCAGTTGGTCCAGGTGCGAAAAATGGGATCCATGGCCGATATTCTCGGGATGATCCCGGGGATGGGGGTCAACAAGCACATGAAAAATCTCAGCGTTGACGAGAAGGAGCTGGTCAGGGTGGAAGCGATCATCAATTCCATGACCCCGCAGGAGCGGCGTCAATATATTCTCATTAACGGGAGCCGCAGGAAAAGGATTGCCAATGGAAGTGGCACTAGTGTACAAGATGTCAACAGACTTTTGAAAAATTACGCGCAAATTTTAAAAATGATGAAGAAGATCAACAAAGGCAGCCTGCACGGCATGGGTCGTGCGGCGTTGCCGTTTTAAGGGAGATGGGATTATGCCAGTGAAAATCAGGTTGGCCAGACATGGAGCCAAAAAACATCCTTTTTACCGAATCGTTATCGCCAATTCGGAAAATCCGAGGGATGGGAAATACCTTGAAGCGGTCGGCACATACAATCCTCAGCCTGACCCGGTGGAACTTACGTTGAAATCGGATCGCATCAAGCAGTGGTTGGGCCAGGGGGCTGTCCCCACCCGTACCGTAAAAAATCTTTTGAAAAAAGAGGGATTTTTTGCTAATATGACTCAGTAATCAGTAACGGCACACCGGACGCGCAACAGTCTTCAAAGGAGAGGAAGCCATGAAAGATCTGATCAAGTATATTGCGCAGGCATTGGTGGATCATCCGGATCAGGTTTCGGTAACCGAGGTGGAGGGGAATCAGACTTCCGTACTCGAGCTGAATGTGGCAAAAGAAGACCTCGGAAAAGTAATCGGAAAACAGGGCCGGACGGCACGGGCCATGCGGACCATCCTCAGCGCAGCGTCTGCCAAGGTGAAGAAGCGGACGGTGCTCGAAATCATCGAATAGGATCCGTGGCAAGGCAAGAGCATCTCCTAGTTGGAAAGATTGTCGGCTCCCATGGAATTAAAGGGGCCGTAAAGGTATACTCCTATGCGGAATCCGCCGAGATTTTTTCGGCCGGTCGAAATATCCGCCTGGAGGATCTCAACGGAAGGGTCTCATCGAAAAAAATTCTTTGGGCCAGACCGCATGGGAAGGTCTTGCGGGTCTCTTTGGAAGGCGTGACCAATGCCGAACAGGCAAGCGAGTTGAAGGGATCTTCGCTTTTCATCGAAAGAAAATCCCTGCCGGATCTGGATGAAGGAATGTATTACTGGTGCGACTTGATCGGTCTGAATGTGTATTCGGAAAATGAGGAGTTTATCGGACAAATCCACACCATCATCACGACAGGCAGCAATGATGTGTATGTGGTAAAGGATCCGAGGGAAAACGGAAAAGGAGAAACACTGATTCCGGCGCTGGCTTCCGTGGTGAGGGCCGTGGATATCGCGCAAGGCGTCATGCATGTGACGCTTCCCGAAGGGTTGTAGCTGCAGCCGGCTCATGGATTACATCGTCGTAACGATTTTTCCGGAGATGTTTTCTCCGTTTTGGGATCATGGAATTGTCGGGAGGGCAATAAAGGAAGGTAAAATTACGGCCGGTGCCGTGACCCCCAGGGATTTTACGGAAGACAGGCACCGGACAACGGATGATCGACCTTTTGGCGGGGGAATGGGGATGGTGATGAAACCCGAACCCCTAGCCGGTACTATCCGCTTTGCCAAAAGCCGCCTACCTGAGGCTCAATCGATCCTGCTGACTCCCCAAGGACGACCCTTTGACCAGCAGATGGCTGTGTCCCTTGCTTCTCTTGGGGCGCTGATTTTGGTGTGCGGGCGTTATGAAGGCGTAGATGAGCGGGTGGGCGAAAGCCTCATCGACTTGGAAGTGTCGGTGGGGGATTATGTGTTGACCGGCGGGGAGCTGGCTGCCATGATTGTTATGGATGCCGTGACCCGTTTGGTTCCCGGGACCCTGGGTGGAGAAGGATCGGCCCAGGAAGATTCGTTTTCAAACGGGCTCTTGGAATATGCCCAATATACCCGGCCCCGAATTTTTGAAGGCCAAAAGGTGCCGGAAGTACTCTGTTCCGGAAATCATAAGGCCATTGAAGCCTGGCGCCGGGAAAACGCTTTGATCCGAACGTTTTTAAAGCGAAGGGATTTGTTGATAAAAAGGGGGTTAAAGCCGGAGGAAAGAAAGATACTCCAGAAATGGTACCGGGATATTGAACAACTCCTTAAAGACCAGCCTCTATCTGGCTCTGATCCATTACCCGGTGGTCAATAAAAAAAGCGAAGTCATCGCATCGGCCGTTACCAATCTCGATCTTCATGACATTTCAAGGGCGGCGCGAACCTTTGGCGCCAAAGCTTTTTATGTAGTGACGCCGCTGATGGATCAACAGGACATATGCCGAAACATCATCAGGCACTGGGTTGACGGATGGGGTGCAAAATTTAACCCGGACAGGAAAGAAGCACTCGCGATGATCCGGATCAGGGATTCCTTGGATGATGTCAAGCGGGAGATCGCGCATTTGGAAGGGAAAGCGCCCAAAACGGTGGCTACCGGAGCCAGGGTCGGATCTTTAGGGAAATCGAAAGAGATTCGTTTTGACGATCTTCGACGGATGCTTATGGCACATCAACCTTGGTTGCTTTTATTCGGAACGGCATGGGGTCTGGCATCATCGGTGACAGGAGAATCGGATCATGTTTTGGAGCCGGTCACAGGGCCGGGAAATTATAACCATCTCTCGGTACGTTCGGCGGCGGCAGTCATTCTCGACCGGCTGCTGGGAAGACCAAGTGATTCAAAGGTTTAAAAACCATCAATACGTTAATATAGAAGGATTGGAATCATGGAAATCATCACTCAGATTGAAAAAGAGAACATGCGGCTCGACCATCCCTCCTTTTCGCCGGGGGATACGGTGAAAATCCATGTTAAAATCAAGGAGGGGGAGAAGGAGCGCCTCCAGGCCTTCCAGGGGGTTGTCATCAGCAAACGCAAAGGCCCTCTGAACACCACCGGCACTTTCACCGTGCGCAAGGTTTCTTACGGTGTGGGTGTGGAGCGCGTTTTCCCGCTCCACTCGCCTGCTATTGACCATATCGAGGTTATTTCGAAAGGAAGGGTCCGACGCGCCAAGATCTATTATCTTCGAAAACTCAGGGGAAAGGCCGCCAGGATTAAAGAGAAAAATTAAA
>PCSF01000087.1:0-147 GCA_002771315.1 Desulfobacterales bacterium CG23_combo_of_CG06-09_8_20_14_all_52_9
GTGCTTTCCGGTCATCCGAGCCCGGAGGAAATGGGCGGGGTGCTCGAACGACTGTCAGAACCCCATCTGCGCAAGAGCATCGGTGAAAAGGCCCAAAAAAAAGCTTCGGAACAATCCTGGGATAAGGTTTTGGAAGAATTGGTTCAC
>PCSF01000087.1:155-15266 GCA_002771315.1 Desulfobacterales bacterium CG23_combo_of_CG06-09_8_20_14_all_52_9
ATCGACAGGCTGGTCGTGGGGCAAAATCCGGTAAAGGCGGACTGAAGCAGATGCGATCCACGTTATGGATGAAGAACACTCATGAAGCGACAATCGCATCGACGGGAGGCGTTTCAACCGGCAGCGACAGCACATATTCAAGATCTTTATGGATTTTTAATCGGAAATAGTTCACCGAATTTGCTCTGGCCATGATCATGTCCAACTGGCGGGTATGAAGCGAAAGATGGCCTAGGATTTTGATGCGTTTCTGCATGGTGTTGCAATCGAAATTTTCGATGCGGGCGATCAGGCTGTCTTCCCGAATTTCTACCCGGAAATCATAGGCCTCCAGGATATCGCCGAGAAACCGGACCCTTTTGAGCCGTCTATCGGAATCCGCCGCGCCGCCTTGGAACTGAAAACTCACATAGTTCTCGGGAGCCCGATCGCTCACCAGGGCTTCCATGACGGAAAAATGGTAGCCGAGCCGGGAGTTGAGATTGCAGAAATGGCGGGAAATCATGAAATAATTTTTTTCCGTATATCGCGATTTAACGCCGGCCGCCAGGGCCGGATCGGCGGTGGATTGAAAGAGAACCGAGGCAAATCCCCGGCGATCCAAAGCCGGAGGACCGTCCCAGGGAACGGCAATAAATCCGTCCCAAAAGGCCCGCATGGGAATGGATTTAATCTGCTCCAAGCGGACATATTTCCCACGTATTTCCTCTGTAAATCCATCATCTAAATTCAGCACCCACCACTGCATGGGAACATTAAAAAAGAGCTGCTTTCCGGAACGCTCGGAAAAACGGTGTTCATGGCCGAAATTGAACATTTCGTGGACGGACTTTTCATGTATGAAACGTGTGAGATCATGAAAGGTCTCACAGCCTGATGGACGAAACTTTGGGGATGCCGGATCGAGGAGGTTTAAAGGGGTGATGTGTTTGCCGGCCTCCGCCAGTATTTTATAAACCGGGCTTCCGGTCATAACATGGACAATAGGTTCCCCTCGGTCCAGAAGATCCTCCTGGCGGCCCTCATAAATCACACCACTATCCGCATCGAGCGTCACCTCGCGGCAATGAGACAACTTTTGAACTGCATCAGGACATCCGAAAAGCGCCGGCACACCGAATTCACGCGCCACATTGGCGAGATGCCCTGCCATGCCGCCCTGTTCCGCAACGACTCCTGCGGCCCGGCTGATCAGGCTGGCCCATTGTGGAAGAGGTTGACGGACTACCAAAATGCCGCCATCCGGAAATTTCAGCGAATCCATTGACTTAGATGCGAAAAAAACCTGGCCTGAACAGATTCCAGGACTGGCAGTGACCCCACCGGTTAAGACGATATGAACATCGCCCTCCAGAATTTTTTTTGGTTCAGACCGTGACGATACATGCTTCATGGGTCGGCACTGCACGATCACGATACCACCGCCCGACGCCACGGCCCATTCCACATCCACGGGCGTCTTGAAAAATGCTTCGAGTTTCAGCACGATATTTTTCAGCGTAAGGATTTGATCGATCGTCAGCGACGGTTCCCCGGCTTTTTCACCGGTTTGCGCCATCTTGCAGAGGCCTTCTTCGGGATAACAAACAAAATAAGTCTCCTTCTTCCCGATAACGGAACGAATGTCGGATGTAAACCGATGAACGATAAACTGGTCACACGCGGTAGACCCGTCCACAACGGCTTTTGGAAGCCCCCAAACAGCACTGATGTGTACGGCATCATCCGCTTCATTCACCGGATTGACGGAATAAGCCACGCCGCCGGCCGCTGCATCCACCATGGCCACGCACCCCACGGCCACAGCGATATCTTCGTCGCTGAATCCCTTGGCCAAGCGATAGGTGATGGCATGAACACTATACTTGCTGGCCACCACCTCTTTGTAGGCGGTCAGGACGGAGTCATAGGATACATTTAGCTCCGTCCGAAACTGACCTGCGAAAGAGGCTCCGGCTGTATCCTCAAAGAGGCTGCTGCTTCTCATGGCGGCTGTCAGTTTTTTCCCGACGAAACAAGCTTCGAGTTTTTTCCAGGCATCATGGATGGCACTGACGATTGCATCCGGAACCGGTGTTTTGAGGATAAGTTGCTGAATTCGGGCGCTTAGTGAATAGAGTGAAATCAAATCGTCTTCATCGCCGTACTGAAACAAACGATCAATTTCCTCCTGTAAACGGGCGCTCGATAGGAAGCGGTCATAGGCGTAAGTCGTAATAACAAATCCCTCCGGAACTTGGATGGACAGCCGGTTCCGGATTTCGGCCAGACCGGCCATTTTCCCGCCGACCAAGTCCAGTTTTGACCGGTCAATCTCGCTGAGATGAAGGATCAGCGCCTCCTCTTTCGAACCGTTTTTATGGCTGAGAACCGTCTGCATGCGCTGATTGATGACCTCATAGCGGCTCCGCAAATCCGGATATTTTCCAGGCGCTAGCTGTTCCATATTTTTAATCATTTTCAGGACATTGACAGCAATTCCGGTGCATGCGGAACGGACAAAGGTCATGCCGAAAGGGCGGCTGCGCAACGCCTGCTCGATATCCGCCATGATTTCAAGGGATCTCTGATTGGCGTTCAGCAAGAGCTTGAAATGGTGATACCGCCCTTTAAAGGCGAGCCGAAGCCTTTCGACGTCCTCATCTGTATGTAAAGGGGCGGCGTCTGCTTGGAAAAATCTTTTTAATTTTTCGAATATTCGTTTCATCCTGGTCCGGAATGGGGCCGGAGTCATCGGCTCCAGCCCCTGTTTCGTTATCCGGAATCAATGCCCAAGTTGCATACCCCAACCTTCAAACAAGAACAGGATGGAGAATCCGAACCATAGAGTATAAATCACATAGAACACCAGAGAAAAAATGACGACCCCAATCTTGTTCCCGATGCTTTCGGGAACGATCTTGTAGTAATTGAAGGCGCATTCTACGGCTTTGGCCTGAACCGACGCCACTATTTTGGCTTCATTGAACAGTTTCTGATGGGTCAATTCCTTATTCATTTGAATGTCGGCCCGGTACCAGTTGTAGAGCACCTGTTTTTCGGGATATCCGTATTTAGCCGAAATCTGCTCTCCCTGATTATTGAACATAAGATCGGAATCCTCTAGGCAATTGGCGAGGATAGCGCCCAGATCTCCCGAAACCTTGAGTTTGACGCCGTCGATTTGGGCGGATGCGCCGCTCTTGGTCAGTAGAAGAGCCGTTTCCTTCGCTTCCCGTTCCGTGGCCATGGCCAGATCCAGAGTAATGAATTTTCCCTGGTAAGGGGCGATCTCTGCTTTCATCTTGGGGATATAGTAAGCCGATCCCTTGGAGATGGTGTTATAGAGATTGTCCATGTAGTTCAGAAAATTATGGCCGTTAATAAGCGGCATGAACATGAGAAAGAGTACGATAAAAAAGGCTACCAGCAGCCCTAATCCTTTGAAAAACAGACTTTTATGCGCAATCATGACGCCACCTCCCCTCCTTTAAGGGTTTTGATGTTCACAAAAAACGTTCCGATGACCCAGACGCCGAAGGTTCCGAGCACAATGAAAAAGGCATAGGTACCGATGGCGTTGAGCACCGTGATGGTCGATTTGGACAAATGAATCACCTCCATTGACGACAGTTTTCCCGGAAGAGCGAAGACCCGGTTTATAAATCCGGACATGACTGCGATGGCATAAAACCCCCGAATGGTGATCCCCTTCACGACCTTGGTCACCATGGCCCCGATCTGAATACCGACCAAGGACCCCAAGAGCATGCCCATGGCCAGAGTATAAAAGATAAACCCATAGATGGCGTACTGACTGATGGCGGCATAACCAGCCGTGAACACGATCTGGAAGATGTCGGTTCCCACGGTGGTCATGGAGGAAACACCCAGGATATAAACGAAAATCGGGAACGTGAGGAATCCGCCGCCTACGCCCATGATGGCGGCAGCCAGACCGACCAGCGCACCGCTTAAGATCAGAAAAACACAGGAAATTCTCCGGCCCCCAGGTATGAGACTTTGATCAAAGGTGATCATGGGCGGAATGCGGATGGCCTGAAGTTTTTTGGGAAGCGGCCCCAATTCGGCGCCTTCGGATTTTCCACCGTGCGCGCCTCCGGTGTCGGCGGCCTTATTGGCCTTGAAAAAATCGATCATGGAATAGGCGCCCAGAAAACCCAGCATGATGGAATAAATGGTAGTAATAAAGGCGTCGCTTAAAACCGGATTGATCTCATACAGGACGCGGTTGATGACGCCGCCGACCGTGGCGCCGATAATGGAGCCGATGAGGAAGATAAATGCCAAGGCCACCGAAACGTTGCCCAGTTTTCGATGGATGACGCTTCCCATGATGGCTTTTGCGAAAATATGAAACAGGTCGGTTCCCACGGCGAGGATGCCTTTGATGCCGGCGCTCATCAGGGCCGGCGCGATGATGAAGCCGCCGCCCGCGCCGATGCAGCCGGTGATCAGTCCGGCAATCATGCCGATCAGAATCGATGCGATAAAAATAGTGGGCGTAAAAAACGCCGGGCTATAGGCCGTTTTCCCCCCGATCATTTCCGGCAGCATCCCTGCGATCTGATCGGCGAAGGCGATACCGCCGACGGCCACCGGCAGCATCAGGAGTCCAAGCATCAGCACCCGCTTCCGACTGGAAAAAACAGTATCGGAAACATCCTTTTCCCACTTTGCATGCGCCGTTGCCGCGGCCATCATAACTGAGCCCCATTGTTTAAAGAACTTCATGGTTACTTTCTCCTTTCGATATCGGTTGAAGGTCAACTGTCATGTTTCGGATGCGTCCCTATTGTCATTCCTACGATGCCCCTGCTGTTTCAATTTCCTCGACTCATTGGCGTCTTGCAGCTTAAAGAGAAGATCGTCGATGTTCATGGGTTTCATGAGATAATCGAAGGCCCCGAGTTCCATGCCTTTCACGGCCACCTCGACATTGGCGTGCCCCGTCAGCATGATAACCTCGATTGAGGGGTCGATCTGCTTGATGGCCTTCAGAGTTTCGATGCCGTCGAGTCCCGGCATCCGAACGTCCAGAACCACCACATCGATCGGTTCCCGCCCGATCAAACTTAAGGCTTCGTCGCCGCTCTTGGCCTCAAATACCGTGACTCCCCGTTTGCTTAATCGCTTGACCAGGATGGCCAGGAAATCCTCTTCATCATCCACCACGAGTACTTTAAATTTATTCATGTTGTTCTCTTCCTCCGAAAACTGCCTTTCGGATAATTTGGGTGAGCCCTTCGATATCATAGGGTTTTGAAAGATAGTCAAAGGCGCCGTGTGCAAATCCTTCTTCAGCGGCCAGTTGAGAACCGTGTCCCGTGAGCATGATAACCGGCAGATCGGGCGCTTTCAGCTTGAACATCTTCAGCACCTCGAGACCATCCATCCCTTCCATTTTCAAATCGAGTACGGCGACATCGTAAGTATTTTTATCCAGAAGGAGGAGAGCCTGGTCGCCGTTGTTGGCGGTAGTGGCGACGATGTTACGGCGTCCAAGCCGTTTGACCATGATCGAGGTAAACTCAACTTCATCGTCCACTAACAAGAGCCGGATGATTGGAGTGAATTCTTTCGGCATCATGCCTATCTCCCAACCTAAAAGGTTGTAATTTCCTTCATTCGCGCCTCGATGATCTTTTGTTCGTGCCGGCGCTTTTTATTAGCTGCCTCAATGACCTTGGTGAGCAGGATTTCCATTTCGCAGGGCTTCATGAGGTAGTCATAGGCACCTTGCTTCATTCCTTCTATGGCTGAGGCCACCGTTGCATGTCCAGTCAGCATGATCACTTCGACTAGAGGATATTTTCGTTTGATTTCCGTGAGAGTTTCTATACCGTCCATTCCGGGCATTTGAACATCCAAAATCACCACCTCGATATGCTCCCCGTTCTCACTCAGGGTTTCCAATGCGGCAATGCCGGAATCCACGGTTTTAACCTGGAAGTTTCTTTTGGTGAGCCGCTTGTTCATGGTCTCCAGAAACGCGGTCTCGTCATCAACAAGGAGCACATTGGCGATGCTCATATTTTCTCCTCCCTTTTACGATGTCATTGAACCCGTGGTTTTCGTCGTTTTGGTCTCCGTCTCTTCCGGGCTTTCCGCCGCCGGAAGGCTGATTTCAAAGCGGGAGCCTTTTTCAAGAGTGCTTTCCACGACGATCTGGCCGTTCATTTTCTGAACGATTCCATAGCAGATCGACAGTCCCAGGCCCGTTCCCTGTCCTGTCGGCTTGGTCGAAAAAAACGGATCGAAAATGCGCTTCAAATTGGCCTCGGAAATACCGGACCCGGTATCCTGAACTTCGAAATGAATCATCGAATCGTCCTGCCAGGTGTGGATGCGGACTTTACCGCCTTCTTTCTTATCGATGGCATCAATAGCGTTGTTCAACAGATTGAAGATCACCTGTTCCATTTCTGTCTGGGATGCCTTGATCGAAGAGAGCGGTTCGGTCAGGTTCAATTCGATGGTGACGTTGCTGTATTTGGCATGCTGCGAAGATAGGTTTGTGATTTCCCGGATCAATTCATTGAGATTGAAAAGCTGAACCCGATGGTCAGAATGCCGGGAGAAATTCAGCATTTTATGAGTGATATTACGGCATCTAATTCCCTGCTTTCGAATCTGCCCCAATGCCCGCTTGAATTCGTTGAGGTTTTCACTTTCCTTAAAGTCCTCATCTTCCAGAAGATCCTCGATCCAGCCGGCTTCCTCCACCATGATAGCCACGGGGTTGTTGATTTCATGGGCGATGCCGGCCGCCAGCATGCCGATAGACGCCAGGTGCCCGCTCTGGATCACCTGACGGTTCATGATTTCTTTTTCCTGGTCGGCCTTGGCGATTTTTATGGTAGTGTGGCGGGAGACCCATGCCGCCATGAGAACAATGGCAATCCCACCCAACACCAGTGTCAAGAGAGAGACCTCTCGCGCCCGGTAGAGCTCACTGTAAGCATCCAAATGGTCCTGCTGGAACACCAGCGCCCACTCTCCGTTTTTCAGGAGACGTGCGACATAGATGATTTCTTTCCCTGAGTCGCTCGTTCGGGTTTGGAAAAGGGGTTCGTTCATTATATCCGTCCCGGTTTTATCCGGATGAAACAATTCGGCATCGCGGAATAGGTTCTTTTCCACGCTTCTGGTGGAGTCCGTCTGCATTTCGATCTTTTTATTGATGATGAAGGCAAACCCTGTTTTTCCGATATGAATGTTCTGAACCAACTCATTGAATGCCATGAAGTCGATGGTGGCGCGAAGCAGCCAAGGAGTCCCGTTCTTGAGACTCCGAACGGCCACAATGAAATGCGGCAGCCGACGAAGCCCCATAAAAACATCGCTGGTATAGACATCCGATGCCATCGCCTGCTTGAGCCATTCGGATTCCGCGTAATTGGCATCCTTCAATTGGAACGGACCGGCGTAGGAAATCTGTTCTCCCTTTTCGTTTATGATCCCCAAATCCGTAATGACCGGGCCATATGTCTTCTGGAAGCGGGTCAACTGCTGCGCTAAGAAAGCATTATCCGCCAATTGCTCATAGGGGTAGCTGCTAGCCAAAGAAACGATGTTGGCCTGACGTTCCTTCAGGAAGGTATCGATGTTTTGGGCATGCTTCTTGACCATTATGCTGAGATGGGCACGCACCTTTTCGGCGTAAGAGGTATGGAACTCGTATCGGGTAATACTGCCGAAAACAATCAGGGGGATCATGGAAACGATCACAACCGCAATAAAAATATTTCGCTTGAGGGAGGCATAATATTCCAACCGATCAGGTGGGTTATTTCCCATTACCCCATCCCTTCCCATCTAAAGATCACGGAAATGCTGCCGGAATATGAAACTACATGATATTCCGATCAAATACCTTTAAGCAATGCTTTCGCAAATACCGGGCCAGTCATCTTACATTGGAAATCGTTATGGTCAATAAGATAATAAATTATTTTTATTTCAATAAGTTAGAATTTTTAATCCGGGAAAAGCGGGAAGTAATAAGAAGGCTGGTTAGTCGAAAACGATGAAAAACGAGCGGGGAAAATCACCCCGGTGGGGATTAATTCCCCGATTCTTTGTCAGGGATGCAATATTTTTTCAACTTTTCTCGCAGGGTCTTGCGGTCGATTCCCAGAATATTCGCAGCCCGGGTTTTGTTGCCCCCGGTCAATTGTAGAACCGATCGGATATGCTCCGCCTCCATATCGGCCAGAGTCCTCATGGGATCCACCCGGTGCTCCATCTGAAAGCGCATATAAGAAGGAAGATCAGCCACATCGATTACGGGACGACCCACAATAACCAGAAGCCGCTGAATGAGATTCTCCAGTTCACGGACATTCCCCGGCCACCGGTAATTTTTTAATGCCTCTAGGGCGCCATCGGTAAACCGGGGAGGATCCCGCCGGAGTTCTTTGATGAATTTGTTCATGAAATGATGGGCGAGAGTAAGAATATCTTCCTTTCGCTCCCGAAGCGGCGGTACGACAATATCAATGACCACAAGCCGATAATAGAGGTCCTCCCGGAAAAGGCCTTTTTGGACCATAAATATCAGGTCCTTGTTTGTAGCGGTGATGATGCGGGTATTGATTTTTTGCACCCGGCTGGAGCCTACGATCTGAATTTCCTTGTTCTCGATAACCCGAAGCAGTTTGCCTTGCATTGCCGGGCTTGCGTCCCCGATTTCATCCAGAAACAGGGTTCCGCCTTCGGCAATCTGGAAAAAACCCGCGCGTCCGTCTCGGGCACCGGTGAAAGCACCCCGCACATGCCCAAACAGTTCGCTCTCCAACAAGGATTCGGGGATGGCGGTGCAGTTGACGGGAACAAACGGCGATGCGGCACGTTCGCTGGCGTAATGAATGGCCCGGGCCACAAGTTCCTTCCCGGTTCCGCTCTCGCCTCGGATCAGGACGTTCGCATTATAGGAGGCAGCCTTCTCAATATTATCGATCACACCGGTGATGCCTGCCGATTCGCCGATGATCCCATAGGATTTACGCGAAGTTTCCTCTTGAATCTGGCGCCGTCGTATCAGCTTGCTTTTCATGCGCATAACGGCTGAAAGCAATTGGTCAACATTGAGCGGTTTTATCAGATAGTCGTTGGCACCTTCCTTGATGACGCGGATCGCATCATCGATGCACGGATTGAAGGTCGTGGTAAGGATCTCCAGATCGCTGAAGTTGTCTCGCATGTATCGGATGAAGTCGAGTCCTTTCATATCGTGAACCATCGTTTCAGAAATGACGAGATCCACCCTCGTAAATTCCAAAACCCTTATGGCCTCCGCAACACTCGTAACGGCCGTGAACTGAAATCCGGATGCTTCAAGGGTAGATGTGATAAGATTTAAGGATTCCCGGCAGTTGTCCACTACCAAAACGCGCATGGTTTTGTGGATCTTCATAGGTTGTCTTATCCGATTGAAAAAAGCAGGGGTTCAGATGGAAAAAGTCGGGGCGGCATAGCTCAAGGCATCCATCCGGTCCGGCAATCGGCCATCCCCTTCAATCATGGTTCTCCAATTTTTTTCCACTGATGCCGCTCTTCGCGATCCACAAGGTCAATCCGCCTAAAAAAACCCCCATCCATATTGCGATGATGGACATACCGGCGGTATGAAGGAGCGCAAACTGTCCACGTTGACGATGATGCGCTTTTGGATGACGAAATTTAAGTGGAAGGATGGACTTGTATTTTTCCATCATCCATACCCAAAATATGAAAACACCCAATTATCTAAGATTGTGAATTTTCAATTATCCGAAGGGGAAAGCGTTGTCAAATGCAAAGTGAAAAGCTATCTTGTTGATATTTCAACTGATTTAAGCATGCGTCATCGATGGGTCTTTGGCCGGTATTTATATGGATGTTATATCGGAGGGGTGGATATGATCGGAAATAATGTCCCTGCAACTCGTTTCTTTACAAACAGGCAACTTTTTTGATATCGACGTTATTAATATTATATTTGATTGTTTTGACAAACTACCCACGGTTATAGACCCATGTAAAGCTGGACACCTAGACCTTAAAGGAGGAAAAATGGCCATCAGTCAGGAGCTTTTAGATATCCTGGCCTGTCCCAAATGCAAGGGGGATATCCATCTTAACGACACAAAAGACGGGCTGATCTGTAACCGATGCAAACTGTTATATGAAATCAAGGACGACATTCCCATCATGCTCATCGACGAAGCCAAACCCATTTCTTGAAGCGCTTAAGCAAGCGGATTACCTGTCCTGAAGTAATTGGACTGCGGAATTGGCTTTTGCAACAACAGGGTTTATTGGCTTCGTAAAATGTCCATCTGCTGGGCGCCGCATCCTTCGTCACGACGGCGTACCTGTATGAATCCTTTTTAAACAAGCGAATAGCCCGTGAGTCTTTTGCACATACCCAAACCGGTCAAGCTGATTATCGGGATTTTTTTGAAAGACAAGTCGCTGTTTCCATCAGCAGTCCGCATGCTCGCGGATCGCTACGGTTCGGTGGACATGGTCAGTCGGTGGTTTCCCTTTGACCTGACCGATTATTATGAATCGGAAATGGGGACCCCCCTCCTTCGAAGGATGACGGCCTTTGAACGCCTGATTGGGCGGGAGAATCTGGCAGCCATCAAGGTCGAAACCAATATCCTGGAGGACCGATTCGCACTAGATGGGAAGCGTCGGGTGAATTTAGACCCCGGATATGTGGCGAGAGAGCATGTCGTTGTGGCCACCGGTAAAAATTTTTCTCACCGGATCTACATCGGACAGGGCGTTTTCGCCGATTTGACCCTTCTTTTTCACAAGGGTGAATTCCATAAGCTGCCATGGACATACCCGGACTATTGCCGATCGGATATGCTGCGATACCTGAAGCGGGTCCGCGATAAGTACGTCAGGGATCTGGCAAGGGCTGGCGCACCGCCGACGGAGATTGGAAAGGCAATCTCACATGGTTAAAAGCATGACCGCTTTCGCGCGGGCAAACCGCATAGAAAATTTAATGGAAATCACGATCGAGATCCGTTCTTACAACAGCCGTTTTCTCGACATTGCGTTACGGATGCCCCACGATTACCTGGTACTGGAAGACCGGATCAAAAAGGAAGTGGCTCGATGGATCAGCCGGGGACGGCTGGAGATCTTCCTTTCGATCCAGGAGCCGTCCGAATCGACCGTTGATTTCCAGGTGGACCATGCCAAGGCACGGTCTTTCTATGCCGCTCTGGCTCACTTGAAAGAGGAATTCGGGATTCCCGGGGAAGTCTCTTTGGACCTGGTCGCCAACGCTCCCGGAGTGATCCAATTAAAGGCAAAGGAAAAAGATGTTGAATATTGCTGGCAAGCAGTCCAGCCGTGCCTGGCGGAGGCACTAAACGACCTGGAAGTGATGCGGACCGCAGAAGGGCAAGCCCTACGCAATGATTTCACCCTGCGCCTCGAACAGATTAAGGGACACCTTACGAATGTGGAAAGAGAGACGAAGGATGCCCCGGCCGAGTGTCGGCTTCGCCTCGAGGAGCGGATATCGGCATTGATTTCCGGTGAGATGGACCTTGATCCGGGCCGCATCGCCCAAGAAGCGGCCATGATTGCCGTCAAACGGGACATCACGGAAGAAATCACCCGGGCGAAAAGCCATCTGTCCCAGTTTCGGCAGATCACAGATTCCCCGGAGCCGGCCGGGAAAAAGCTCAATTTTTTATTGCAAGAGATCAACCGGGAGTTTAACACTATAGGCGCTAAAGCGGAAAATGCCATTGTTTCCCAGGTGGTGGTGGAAGTCAAGTCGGAGCTGGAAAAAATGCGGGAACAAATTCTGAATATCGAATGAGACGCATCCTCCCCAGACCTGTTTAGGAATCAGTCCTGAAGGAGATCCTATGGAGCAGACATTGCTGAACATCGGTTTTGGTGGGACGGTGGTGGCCGAGCGGGTGGTGGCGATCGTTTCTCCCAACTCCGCTCCCATGAAACGCCTCAAGGACGAAGCCAGGAAGGAAAGGCGCCTGGTGGATGCGACTCACGGCCGGAAGACCCGTTCCGTCATCATCATGGACAGCAATCACGTCATCCTGTCCGCTATCCAGGCGGAAACCATTTCCCAGCGTTATGCCACCCTGAAAGAATCCCAGGAGGCTTAGACTCTTAAGGACGCTTGTGAGAGATATCCCATGAAACGTTCCGGATGCCTTTTCATCCTGTCGGGGCCTTCCGGAAGCGGAAAGACCACACTGAGACAAGAGATCCTAAAGCGCTTTCCCAACATGGTGTATTCCGTTTCCTATACGACCCGAAAGCCCAGGGAGAAGGAACAAAGCGGCCGGGACTATTGTTTTATTACCGAAGTGGCATTTAAAACCGGCATCGAATCGGGAGAGTGGATCGAGTGGGCGCAGGTGTATGGGAATTATTATGGGACGAGCGCCGTGTTTTTAGATCGGGAATTGAGCCGAGGAAGGGATGTATTGCTTGACATCGACATTCAGGGGACTCGCCAAATACTGCGGAAATTCAAAGAGTGCATCCCCATTTTCATTATGCCGCCTTCTCTGGATGTGCTTAGGGAACGGCTTGAGAAAAGGGGCTCGGAAATCGGAGCATCCCTTGAAAGACGCTTGGACGATGCCCGAACGGAGATTACCCAAATTCAGATGTACCGCCATGTGGTCATCAACGATCGGCTGGAAGAAGCTGTTTCGGAACTGACGGATCTCATTCAAGGGTATCGTACCCGATGTAAAAACTTATGCTTATAAAAAGCCTATACAATTCTGCATAAAATAGGTTATGATGGATAATCGAAAACGGACAGCACAAACCGAAGTGCTCTATGGAATCCATCCCGTCTCCGAAGCCCTGGCGGCAAAACGACGCCGGTTTTTTACTATCTATATTGCGGCAGGGAAAAAGGTCTTATGGGAAGCGTCTCTTCGCAAACAGGCTCAACTAGGAAGGATCCCGTTGACGGAAATGTCGCTTCCGGAAGTAAACCGTGTAGCCGGAAGCCCTTTCACCCAGGGGATCGCCGCAAGGGTCAGCCCATATCCGGTGATGGAAATCAACGATATGGTTATGGAGGCCGATCCCGGCGGGGAACTCCCGTTTCTACTGGTTGCGGACGGCGTGATGGATCCCGGAAATTTGGGGGCCTTGGTTCGAACCGGTGTGTGCATGGGTATTTCGGGTATTGTGGTTCCGAAGAACCGGTGCGCGCCGCCGACGCCGGCGGTGTCCCGGGCTTCGGCCGGGGCCCTGGAACATATCCGAATGGCCCGGGTCACCAATCTGGTGCGCGCCATCCAACGGTTCCAGGAAAAGGGAATCTGGGTATACGGACTCGATCCTGAAGCGAAAACCCCCCTTTTTTCCGTTGACCTGGACGGCCCCGTCGCCCTGGTGGTGGGAGGCGAAGAGAAGGGGATCCGTCCCCTGGTGAAGCGACATTGCGATGCACTGGTTTCAATCCCCCAGAGGGGGAGGCTAAACTCCTTGAACGTATCGGTGGCAGGAGGGATTGCCATGTACACGGTTTTCCAGAAAAGGATCCGAGCCGGCGTATGATCAGCTGCAACCGAATAAACGAAAAGGATGCCTCCTCCTTTCTTTCCCAGAAGCCTCTCCTTTTTTTCAAAAGGGCCGCCCGCCGGTGGATGACGTCGTTCAGAAATGTTCTGTTTCCTTCCCGGTGCCTGGTCTGCGGGATTTTTTACGATGCCGGGGCAGACGGTGATGACACGGATTTCATCGATTGGATGACCGAAGAAGATTTGATTAAGGCCCCTTTTGAGCAGGTCATGATGCGACTCTTGTCCCGATGCACATGTCCGGCGTGTACGAAGGGATTTGTTCCGATTCTTTCCCCGCTGTGCCCGGTCTGCGGGGTGATGTTTACCGGACGTCAAGGGACGGACCATCTCTGTCCGAAATGCGACGCTGAGTTGCGGGCGTTCGGTAAGGCCAGGGCCGTGGGGGTTTATGAGGAAGGCATGATGACGGTGGTGCACCGGCTCAAGTACAAGAGCAAAATCCAACTGGCGCACCCTTTCGGAATGTTGATGTTTATCCTATTTTGCCGGATATGGAGTGAAGATCCGGTGGACATCGTCATCCCAGTACCTCTTCATCGCCGGAGATTGAAAAGCAGGGGATTCAATCAGGCCTATCTCCTGGTGAAGGACTGGCCCCGCTATTCCCTTATATCCAATAAACCGGAATTTGAATTCCGGATTTCAGGGGATATCCTGATTAGAACCCGCTGGGAGCGTCCCCAAACCGGGTTGAATCGGAAGGAGCGGATGGCGGCGATCCAGGGCGCCTTTGCCGTGAAGAAGCCTTTTTTAGCAGCAGGAAAAAGGATCCTGCTCGTGGACGATGTTCACACCACCGGCGCCACCGCCGAGGCATGTGCTGAGGCACTGACAAAGGCCGGGGCCTTAAAGGTGGATGTCCTGACCCTGGCCAGGACTCTGTGAGAGGCCTGTGAAAGGAGAAGCGGTCATGACGGTCGAAATGAAGCTTGTCGACCGGTTTGCCTTGAAAAATGCCTTGAAGATTCATCGAGGTCACGGGGAGCGGGTCGTCTTTACCAACGGTTGTTTCGACATCCTCCATTTGGGGCATGTTCGTTACCTCAAAGCCTCGAAAGCGTTGGGGGACGTCCTCTTGGTGGGGCTCAATTCAGATGCGTCCATTCGGGGCATTAAAGGAAACAACCGGCCCATCAATTCCGAAAAAGACCGAGCCGAGGTTCTTGCCGCCCTGGCCTGTGTCGATTATATCACGATCTTCGAAGAACCGGACCCTTTGAACCTCATTGAAGAAGTGGTCCCGGATGTTCTGGTAAAAGGCGCCGACTGGGAGGCGTCTCAAATCGTAGGGGCGGATCTGGTGCAGGGTTACGGGGGACGGGTCGTGAGAATCCCCTTTGTCGAGGACGTTTCCACAACAAGACTCATCGAAAGGATCCTCAGAGTTTACTCGGCGTGATTTTTACAAAAAAAAACGGCACTCCCTTTCTCCAATTTCCGGCGCTGGTTGACCAACCAGGCCTTTTCCATGCGGTTTTTACCCGTCATGGAGGATTCAGCGACCCTCCTTTCGACAGTT
>PCSF01000005.1:0-147 GCA_002771315.1 Desulfobacterales bacterium CG23_combo_of_CG06-09_8_20_14_all_52_9
CCCATGTTCTCCGTTTCCGGGCGCTATGACAGCAATTTTTATTATGCCGAAGAGGAGGAACGGGAGGTCTATACGTTTCTGCTGGAACCGGGCGTGCTGTTGGGCATGGAGACTCCCAAGCTCAAGGCCGATGTCACCCTCATTTTG
>PCSF01000005.1:319-4533 GCA_002771315.1 Desulfobacterales bacterium CG23_combo_of_CG06-09_8_20_14_all_52_9
ATCAGTTTTCAAACAGCATCGAGCGGGAAAAATATTGGATCAACCGCTTCGAGCCCCTCATTTACTACGATATCACCGAGCGATTGACCGCCAGTGTACGATATCGTCGCACCGATGTGGATTATTACGATTCCGACGATGACGACTATATCGAACACCGCGGCATCATCGACCTTATTTATAGCCCGACGAGAACCGTCACCCTGGATCTGGATTATCAGCGATGGACCTATGACGAACCGGATGATCTGGAAAATCAAAAATATACTTCAGACTGGCTGCGCCTGACCGCCGAAAAACGGTTCAACTATCTATCTTTTGATGGCGGAATCGGGTTTCATAACCGTGATTTCGACGACTCCACCATCCCCGATGAAGACCTGATCTCATATAAGGTATCGGCCACCTTACAAAATCCGCCTCCGGAAGAAGGGCCGCGATATTTGGGTCGGACTTATCTGCGCTCCAAGAGCCACCTCTATGCGGCCTATGAAAGAAACTTCAACAACGTGGGCAATTATTATGATCTGTTTACCGCCAATCGTTTTACGGCCAGTGCCGGTCATGTCTTTGCCGAAAAGATTTTGGCGACGATCCGCGGCTATTACCAGGAAAATGACTACAAATACTGGGAAGGCCTGACTCCTGAAGGAACCACCGAATACCGTAATGACAAGGTGACGGATATCCAGGGGATACTGGAGTATCTCATCACCAAGCGCATGGGTGTGTCCTTGACTGTTGGCAAGGAAACCCGGGACTCCAACCTGGATGGTTTGGATTACGAAAATAATTATGCCCAGATTCGTTTTAATTTCGACTACGACATCGGAAGCCGGGCGGATTTCAGCGAAGAAGCCTCCTATTACCGTTGACGTTTGATACGCTATTTCAATACCAATCATTCACCTGTTTGCTCAGGGCCCAACGATTTTATGTTTCCTTGCGAAGTTTTATGTCTAAATTAAAAGACCGGGGAATCCGTGTTTTATTGATTTATGCTTTGCTCCCCGTTTTTTTGGCCGGAGCACAGGAAAAGCCCTACCTCATAGGTCCTAACGACGTCCTGACCATCATCATTTATGCCGGGGGGCAAAAGCAGCACGAATCGGACTTGACCGTATCGGTCTCCGGAAAGATCAACGCCCCTTTCATCGGGGATTTCAGTACCAAGGGACTGACCACCGACCAGCTTCAAAAGGAAATGGCCAAGATCCTTGCCAAGGATTTTTTTGTCGATCCCGAGGTCGTAGTGCGCGTCAAGGAGTATAACAGCCTCCATTACTACATCTCCGGGGCGGTCAGAAAGCCCGGCCTTTACAAGACCACCAGCGATGCCTCTTTGCTGGAGCTGATTGCAAAAGCCGAAGGTGCCCTGCCTGAAAGGGGAAACACCGCCTATATTATGCGCCATTCCTCCAATCCCGATAAAGATCCGACGGCCGAACCGATCAAGGTGGATCTGATCCGGCTGCTGGATAAAGGGGACATGACGGCAAATCCCGTTCTACAGCCCGGTGATGTCGTCTATATCCCCAGTAAGGAATCGTTTAATATAGCGGAATCGAAGATCTATGTGGACGGTGAAGTGAAAAATCCGGGCATCTACGAGTATCAGCAGGGTATGACGGCCCTCAGCGCCTGTATCCGGGCCGGAGGTTTCAGCCGTTTTGCAGCCCCCAACCGCGCCCAGATCGTCCGCCAGAAGGAAACCGAGGTGGAGGTGATCAAAATCAACCTCGATTCGGTGATCAAAGGAAAAATTTCGGATGCGGAATTAAAACCCGGCGACCGTATCCACATTCCCGAAGCATGGTTGTGATCAGCGATCAATTAAGCTAAAAAATACATCATGGAAAATTCAATTCAGAAAACAGCCCCACAGGAAACTGAGGAAACCGTCGATCTGGTAGAATACTACCATATCATCCATCGCCACAAGGGATTGATACTGGCGTCTCTGGGAATCATGGTGGGACTGATTCTCTTTTACAATGCCGTCGCCACCCCTGTTTTTCAGGGATCGGCCACCCTCATCATCGACAAGGAAGCTCCGAAGGCCCTCATGACCTCCGAGCGGATGGATTATGAAAGCACGCAATCCGAGTCGCTCACCTTCTTCTCCCACTTCGAGCTCATCACCTCAAGACCCGTCCTTGAAAAGATTGTATCAAGCCTTCGTCTGAATGAAATCGATTTTAAAAAGGAAAAAATTTTTCTGCCGCTCTCCCCCTTTCAGGCCTTTTTCTCCAATATAACTTCAAATATCAAGATGCTTCTGTCCAAGATCACCGGAAAAGAAAACAAGACATCGGTTGCTCCTGAAGAAAAAATCAATGAGCTGATCGGAATACTAAAGAAGCATATCATCAAGGTGGAGCATATCCAAGATACCCGGTTAGTAAAGATCGATGCCTTCACCGCATCACCCAACATGTCGGCGGATATCGCCAATGCGGTGGCCCAAAGCTATATCGACTACAACATCGACACCCGTCTGAAGACCTCTCAAAACACCATCTCCTATCTGTCCAACAATCTCTACGAAGTCAAAAAGAACCTGGAGGATTCAGAGAAAGAGTTTGCCGCATTTAAGCAACAGGAAAAGCTCATCTCCATGGAAGAAAGCCAGCGGGTGACGGTACAAAAAATCTCGGAACTGACCAAAACCTATATCGATGCCAGAAACCGCCGCCTCGAACTGGACTCCAAGCTCGCCAAAATCAGCGATGCCTTAAAATCCGATAAGGGAATCCCCCACTTAAGATCCCTGATCGAAAACAAACTCATAACCGACCTCTATGCCCAGCTCGTGAACCTTGAAGTGGAATTGTCCGGTCTGGAAAAAACCTTCAAATCCAAGCATCCGAGTATCATTCAGGCCCAGACCCAGATCAGCAACGTCCGCAACAAGCTGAACTTGGAGATCAACAAGGAGCTGAACAACCTGAAGTCGGAGCGCTCGGTCCTTTTAGACAGAGAGCAAGTTCTCCAGGAGACCGTTAACGATTTCCAAAAGGAATCCCTGGACATCAACAAGAAGGAGTTTCAGTACAACATCTTCAAGCGAAACGTGGAGATGAACCAGAAGCTTTATGACGTCCTTTTAGCTAGACTAAAAGAAGCCGACATGTCCGGCAACTTCGATGTCTCCAGCATCCGGGTCGCCGAGAAGGCGATAATCCCCATGAAACCGGTAAAACCGAAAAAGGCATTGAACCTTCTTTTGGGAGTCATATTCGGGTTGATCATCGGCATCGGGTTCAGCTTTGCGGTGGAATTCTTCGACCGCTCCATTTCCAACGAAGATGAAGTGAAAAAATATCTAGGAGTTCCCGTGTTAGCCTTCTTGCCCATAATCGACATTCCCAAAGAACTTCAGGAAAAGGCTCCTAAAAGTACATGCCCGAAATGAAAAATGCTCAAGCCCCTTCTCAAGAGCCGAACCTTTTATCAGGACTCTTGAATCATCTTTCCCAAAATCCCCAGCTTGCGGAAAGCCTTCGGTACTTGAGGACCAATGTCGAATTTTCCTTTATGGACAAGGCTTACCATTGTCTTTTGGTAACCAGCTCCGATCAATCGGAAGGAAAATCGACTCTTTCCATGCTCCTTGCCTATACGCTGGCGCAAGCTGGAAAGACCGTGCTCTTGATCGATGCCGATCTGCGCAAGCCGATAATCAGCCGGTTGGCCCCCTGTCGCGACCTCTACGGACTCAGCGGCATCTTGACCGAGGTTCTGGGCGGCGACATCCCCTCAGGTACCCTCCGGGAAATCAGCCTGGGAGACCTGATGCGTCTTCTCCTGTTCCGCAAAAAAACAGGTATCCTCCATCTGGTACAAAAGGACGAAAAGGTCGATATCCACTTCCTGCACGGTGAACTCATGGATGTCCATTGGTTGAGTCGTCCAAGCCAGAAAAAGCTTTTATCCCTGCTGATCCAAAACAACGTCATCAACAAGGAGCAGGCCGAGCGCTGTATTCAACGCCAAAAAGACACCGGCCAGAAAATCGGCTACCTGCTTTTGCACATGGGCCTCATCAGTCAGGAAACCCTTGCAGGATACATCAAACTGCACATCATCGAGGGACTCCGGGTGGCCATGCAACTCCATGAAGGAAACTTTTTGTTCGAAAAGCAGCCGGTGTCCCATTTTGAAAAACCCTCTTATCACCCCTTCAAGGTCTCCCAGGTTTTTGAAGACATGAT
>PCSF01000073.1 GCA_002771315.1 Desulfobacterales bacterium CG23_combo_of_CG06-09_8_20_14_all_52_9
CAACGTCGTCTTCCCATGATCAATATGCCCAATCGTCCCTACATTCACATGCGGCTTCGTCCGCTCAAACTTTACCTTCGCCATCTCACACTCCTCCCTATAATGATAAAAATAATCTATTTTAGGCTTGGCTTGCCCCGATCATGTTTTAAGGCTTAATGTGTGTTAGGCCTGAATCCGTTAGGCAACATGCCTGGAGCCCACGACCGGGATCGAACCGGTGAACCTCTTCCTTACCAAGGAAGCGCTCTACCGACTGAGCTACGTGGGCATCTCCAATTTTTTAATGGAGCGGGAGACGAGATTTGAACTCGCGACATCCAGCTTGGAAGGCTGAAGCTCTACCAGCTGAGCTACTCCCGCTCATTTAGGCCGCGATTTTTATGACCTCTTCTGTTTTCGGGCCACCCTCAAAAAGCGTCGAAAGGCGTTTTGCAGGAAGCCATGTAGTTATAATTTCGATCCCCCGCAAACGCGGAATCTCCTACATAGAACTCACGTTGAGATTGGTGGTGGGGGGAGGATTTGAACCTCCGAAGGCTTCGCCGACAGATTTACAGTCTGTTCCCTTTGACCACTCGGGAACCCCACCGCATGGATTTTCAGCAACATCAAAAGTATTCACCCTCTGGAGTCGTATGCCCATCTGGAGCCAGCGAAGGGATTCGAACCCCCGACCCACTGATTACAAATCAGTAGCTCTACCAACTGAGCTACGCTGGCTCAATCAACCGGTCGAATGCCTGTGCCGGGACACTATTCGGTCCCCAAGGCGATTGATTGTCGTAAACTTCTGTCTTTAAAATATTTATGACTCAAAAAGCAATATCCAAAAAATTTAAAAAAACCTACCCTTTTGCCATTCATACTTAAAAATAAAGGGCATTTTTTTGAATATCGCTTGTTTTCTCTTATTTTCTCTTATATTTTCCTTTTTTCTTTTTTTCGTAGCGGAAGAACTCGAAATATTTGTCTCCAATCAGGCGCCTTTGGAAGGCTTGATACGGACCATAGCCGGATCATCTCAAAATTGCAATCTTTTTTTTCCTCTTGAGGTACAAGGGGGCAAAACATCTTCGCCCTTGACAAGCGAACATGGGCTTGTGTATGTGCGTGATGTTGTTTGCCGTTTGCGTACCGTATCCGATTGCCTGGGCATCACTTTTTCTGCCCGGCAGTGACCATTATTTTTTATTATTGCCAACCGTTTATAATTTGAGGATCAATCATGTTATCAGCCCGACTGATCGTTATCATTACTTGCTGGCTTTCCCTCGTGATTTCCTGTGCACCGGCGCTTAAAACGGTTTCCTCCAAACCTGTTGCGCCCAAATCCGCAACGATGCCTTCCCCCCTTCCCTCCCCTCCTGCCAAACCTGCTCCGGATCTTAAGACATCTGAAAAGACCGAAACCGCTCCGATTCAGAATAACCTCCCCTCTCCGACAGGTATGGTCAAGGAGACCGAAAAACCCGACGAATTCGTTTTCCAGGAAGAAACTCCGGAACCATCCAATGGAAATTCCAAGGCTTTGAGGCCGGGAAAAACCCTTGAGGAAGCCCTCGATTTCTGCGAAGCGGCCCAGGATTTCTGGCAAAAAGGAGAACCGGAGAACGCTATTGAAGCCCTCGACAAGGCTTATGATCTTATCCTTGCCGTGGAACCCGGGGATGATCCGGCGTTATCCCAGCAGAAAGAAGACATTCGATTTATGATTTCCAAAAGGATTTTAGAGATTTATGCCTCTCAGCGCGTCGCCGCAAATGGAAAAAACAACGGCATCCCTCTGGAAGTGAATCACGATGTCCAAGCTGAGATCGATTCCTTCTCGATCGGTGCGGAAAAAGATATTTTCATTGAATCCTACCAGCGTTCCGGCATATATCGGCCTTATATTATGGAAGCTTTCAGAAAGGCCGGAATCCCACCCGAGCTTTCTTGGATGCCGCTGATCGAAAGCGGCTTCAAGGTCAACGCCTTTTCAAAAGCCCGCGCCTTGGGCCTTTGGCAGTTCATCTCCTCCACAGGGTACAAGTTCGGCCTGAAACGGAGTACCTTCGTGGATGAGCGATTGGATCCGATCAAATCCACGGAAGCGGCCATTGCTTATTTGAAGGAACTCCATGAAATGTTCGGAGACTGGACCACGGTCATGGCCGCTTACAACTGCGGCGAGCATCGTATCTTAAGAGTCATCCAGGAGCAAAACGTCAATTATCTTGATAACTTCTGGGATCTTTACCAACGCCTGCCCCGGGAAACCGCCCGGTATGTCCCGAGATTTCTGGCCACCCTATATATGGTAACTCATCCAACGAAATACGGCCTCGACGCCATCCGTTTAGATCCCCCGATGGCTTTTGAAACCGCAACCATCGCCAAGCAGGTCCATATCCGGAACGTGGCAGAAAAAATCGGGGTTTCGGAATCCAAACTGAAGGCACTCAATCCGGAACTCAGATACCAGGTTGTTCCGCCGAGCCCTTATGCCCTGCGGGTGCCACCCGGAAAGAAAGAACTCCTTTTAGCGGCCATCGATGCCGTCCCCGATTCGGATCCGCCCCGCCCTGAGTACATTTCCCACCGTGTAAGCCCGGGGGAAAATCTCTCCACTATTGCCAGGCGTTATCATCTCACTAGGGACAGCATCGCTGAGGCCAACGACATCAACCGCTCCAAACCCTTTCTGCCGGGAAATCTCTTAAAAATTCCCCAAAAAGGAGCGATCGTCTATCATCCAAGAGTCAAGGGAACTTCGCCACAAGAGACGAATGTAACCCATGTCGTCAAATTTGGAGATACCCTATGGACTCTAGCACAAAAATATAAAACCACTATGAACGCCATTCGAGAACTCAATGGACTTTCGGGAGCCCAGTTGACTATCGGTCAAGCGTTAAAAATCTCCAGTCCGGAAGGGGGCACTTCGGAAGTGACCAGCCTCAGAAGCTATAAGGTCCGGAAAGGGGATACCCCTTATAACGTTGCCACCCGATTTAAAATGCAGCTCGAACAATTCCTGAGGGTAAACCGCCTCACCCCAAAGAGCCGGATTTATCCGGGTCAAACGCTCTATATCCAATAAAGGTGCATCCCGGTCAGCCATTGCGCCTTATCGTTGAGTCATGAAAAATTTCCATCTCCGGATCCATCATAATGCACACTTGTTTTCTGAAAGGATTCCCGGTATGATATATAAAATGAAAAGAAAAATCGTTTTCTTGATCATCGCCGGGATACTATCGGCGACCGGTTGCACCGCCCAGACCGGCCTTCAAAAGACTCCTGCGGAAAGGATGAAACAAGACCGCATCGAAAAGATGCCCACCGGGCAGGCGGCGGCTTTCAAGCCGGGGGAGATTCTAGTACGCTTCAACCCATCCGCCCAACCAGAGGCCTTAAAAGATTTTTGCGCAAAATCCGGCCTTTCCATTTTGCACCGGTTCAATTCGCCCGGGCTTTATCTTCTTTCCATCCAGGACCAAAAAAAAGTGCCCGAAAAAATCAAGGAAGTCGAAACCCATCCGCTGGTGGCCTATGCGGAACCCAACTATATTTTCAGCATCGACGACTCAAAAAAGGAACCGACCCACGTGCCCGGTGAAGCGTTGGTGAGATTTGATGTAAAGACGGAGAGAGCCCGCGTAGAAATCATTCTCAAGGAATTGGATCTTCAAATTATGGAGGCCTTTTCCCTGCCGAACCTCTACCGAGTCAAAGCCACAGCCCCTTCAACTTCCACAGAAGAGATCGTCAATCGGTTGACAGCCTATCCGGAAGTGCTCTACGCAGAACCGAATTTTGTATTTACCCTGGAACCCTCAACCCAGTAGGAAGAGAAGTCAATATGAAAAAACTATTCGTCTTGCCGCTTTCGGTCCTTTTTCTGTTTTTTCTTTTTTTAGATGCCTCCTGGGCCGGGCATCCCGCAAACGAATCGAAGATGTTGAAATCCCTGGGGGAGTATGTGCCCGGTGAGGTCTTGGTGAAATTCAAGCCCCAGGCGCGGCTTTCCGCTCTTTCCGAATACCAGGATCGGCATACCCTTTCTTCCATTCAGGCCTTTTCCACCATCGGCGTAGAGCATTTAAAGCTGCCGGAAGGATTGGATGTCGTTTCGGCCGTCAAGATGATGCAATCGGATCCGAACGTCGAGTATGTCGAGCCCAACTACATCTATAAAATTACGGCGAATCCCAATGATCCGTATTTCGGTCTGTTATGGGGATTGAACAATACCGGCCAGAATGTGAACGGAACCGTAGGGAAGGCCGGTGCGGATATCGACGCCGTGCAGGCGTGGGATAAAACCACCGGAACACCCAATGTGATCGTGGCGGTCATCGATTCCGGGGTCTTGACATCCCACCCGGATTTGGCGGCCAACATCTGGGTGAACCCCGGTGAAATCCCCGGAAACGGGATCGATGACGACCTGAACGGATTTATCGATGATGTGAACGGTTGGGATTTTGTTTTCAACGACAGCACCCCCGATGATGAAAACGGTCACGGCACTCATGTGGCCGGAACAATTGCGGCTGTGGGAAACAACAAAATAGGCGTGACGGGGGTGAGCTGGAACGCCAAAATTATGGTGCTTCGAGCCTTCGACAAAGACGGTTTTGGAACCGCAGCCGCTGAGATCAATTCAATTATGTATGCAAGCTCCAAGGGTGCCCATGTCATCAACTGCAGTTGGGGAGGACCCGGCTTTTCGCAATCACTGAAAGACGCCATCGATGCATCCCCGGCGGTGGTGGTCTGCGCATCCGGAAACGGGGGCAATGACAGTATCGGGGATAATAATGATTCGATTCCTCATTATCCCTCTGGGTATTCCAGCGCCAACATCATCGCGGTAGCCGCGACGGATCAGGGCGATGAGCTCGCCTATTTCTCCAATTACGGTCCCACCACCGTGGATGTTGCGGCACCCGGGGTGAACATTCTCAGCACCTGGAATGATGGGGATTATCAATATTTGCAAGGCACCTCCATGTCCACCCCTCATGTCTCCGGGCTGGCGGCGCTTCTATGGGGATATTCAGGGTCTTCAGCCTCTCAAAACCGACTCCTGGCTGCCGGGGATATCATCTCCCGGATCCGATCGACCGTGGATCCCCTGCCGTCTCTTTCCGGATTGATTGCCTCCGGGGGACGTATCAATGCAGATAAGGCGCTCGGCGGCAGCGGAGAGGATGATGATGAAGGCAGCGGATGCTTTATCGCCACAGCGGCCTACGGCTCCTTTACCGCACCCCACGTCAAGATTCTGCGCAATTTTCGGGACCGCTACTTAAAATCCAACGATTGCGGGAGGGCCTTTGTCCGCTTCTATTATCGAAACTCACCGGAATGGGCCAAAACAATCCAAGGAAACGCAAGCCTGCGTTGGGTCATGCGTACGGCACTGCTGCCGATAGTAGGATTCAGCTGGTTGGCTTTACAAATCGGCATCTTCCCCCTACTCGCTTCTCTGTTCATCCTCGTGTTCCTGGCTTGTATCCCTCGTTTCAGGAAAAAGGAAGTTCGCCCACCGCTTTCGTCTTGAAAATCATAAACCAAGGTTGCAACCAGGTATGGGCGGACATAGGAGTCCGCCCATACTGCCTATAGAGTCTGAACTATGCCGGTATTCGAATACAGGGCACTGAATGAAAAAGGAAAGCGTGTGTCCGGCATCGTGGACGCCGAAAGTCCGGTTGCAGCCCGACAAAAACTGCGCACCTCACAGATTTTCCCCATCTCCATCAACGAAATATCCAGGCTGTCTGACGTAACGCATCACCGATCCGTCTCCTTCCTGTTGTCCCTTTTCGGACGGATCCGGATCTCGGAGATCTCCATAACCACCCGGGGACTCGCCACTCTCCTGAGTGCCGGTTTTCCCTTGGTTGCCGCCCTGGAGACTCTGATCTCCCAGACCAAAGCGCCTGCACTTAAAAAAGCCTTGGCAAAGGTTAAAGATCTGGTTGTCGAGGGGAACAGCTTCGCTTTTGCGCTGTCCCAATTCCCGGGGGCTTTTTCGCCCCTTTATATCAACATGGCGCAGGCCGGGGAAGCTTCCGGCACCCTGGAAATCGTCCTTGAGCGCCTGGCGGACATGATGGAAAACCAGTTGGATTTGAACAACCGCATCCGGAATGCGCTGGCCTATCCCCTATTCATGACCCTTTTGGGAACTGCCGTACTTTTCTTTCTGATGACGGTGATCGTCCCCAATATCGCCGCCGTATTTGCCGAAATGGGACGCGTGCTTCCGGCGCCGACGCGTCTGCTCATCGCCGCGAGCAATCTCATACAATCCTTTTGGTGGCTTATCCTCATCCTTTGTTTCAGCGGGATCATGGTGTTCTTCAGGGTCAAGAAGTCTCCCCATGGCCGCGATTTTATCGATCGCATGATCCTTCGGATACCTCTCATCGGATTTTTAGTCATCCGCCTTTCCACCGCGCGGTTTGCCCGGACACTCGGTTCTCTTCTGGAAAACGGGGTTCCCATGCTCCAGGCCCTCGACATTGTTCAAAACATTGTGGGATATACCCCCATCTCCAAAGCCATTAAAGCTGGCACCAAGGAGATCGAAAAAGGAAGCGGACTGGCAGAGGCCCTGGCTTCCCATGGAGTCTTTCCGAACCTTTTCATGCAGATGTTAAAGGTCGGGGAACAAAGCGGCAAACTGGAGGCCATGCTGAAAAAGACCGCCTCCATTTACGAAAAGGAGGTAACCGCTCAGGTGACCCGGATGACCTCCCTTTTGGAACCGATCATGATCCTGGTTATGGGAGTTATTGTCGGAGGTATCGTTTTGTCCATTTGTCTACCTATCTTCGAAATGAACCAATTGGTCTTTTGACAAAAACAGGCGAGGATCACCATGCAAGCTTTGCAAAAAAACATCCTGAAAAACAGGCCTTGCGAGCCCTTTATGGGAGAAGCCGGGTTTACCCTTATCGAACTGATGGTCGTCATCGTTATCCTGGGAATTCTTGCAACCCTGATTCTTCCAAAAATCATGGATCGTCCCGACGAGGCCAAGCAGCTCAGTGCGAAAATCCAGATCCAAAGTCTGGAAACCGCCTTGAAGATCTACAGGCTAGACAACGACGGGTATCCCACCACGGAACAGGGACTCACGGCCCTGGTGGAACCGCCCCAGACCGGCCTTCCTGCAAAGAAATGGCGTCAGGGCGGGTATCTCGAGAAAGGGAAAGTACCCAGGGATCCCTGGGGGAACGATTTCATTTACTTAAGCCCGGGGGTGCATGGAGAATGCGACATCATTTCTTACGGTGCCGACGGAGTGCCCGAAGGTGAGGGAAAAAACAAGGATATCGCCAATTGGGAAATCGAATAGAGGCTTTTCCCTGGTTGAACTGGTGGTGGTTTTTGCCTTGATCGGCCTGATGCTTGTTTTTGCAATCCCCCGATTTCAGCAAAAGCTGCTTCCGGAAGATTCCCGGAAAGTCGCCCGATGGATCATGGCACATACCGCGGCAGCCCGGACGCGTGCCGTCGCCGAACAGACCCAATTCATCCTGAATGTGGGAATCAGCGAAAATCGCCTGTGGATCACGGACAAGGCGATGTCTGAAGAAGCCGCCCTTGCCGCCAAAGAAAAAGCCCTGGTCCTGAATGAAAATGTTCGCATTCGGAAAGTGGAATACCCTGGAAAGACTGCTGTCGTTTCCGGAATTGCGGAAATCTCCTTTTATTCCGACGGCCATGCCGATCCGGCTTGGATTCAACTGAAAGATACAACCGAAGCGCCGGTTTTTCTTTTCATCGAGCCTTTTTTACCCCGGGTGAGATATCAAGATGCTAAAGTTGAATGATTCCAATAATGCACCCCGGGGGTTCACACTCCTTGAAATCATGGTGGCCGTTTCCATCATCGCCATCGTCTCAACGGCTATCTACCAGCTGCATTTCTTTTCTCTTTCTGAAAGCCACAGGGCTCACCTGGAGGCCCAATGCCTCCTCCTGGCACAGAAAAAACTCTCGGAAGTGGAGGGTTTTCATGGGGACACCCTAAACAGCGCTTCAGGAGATTTCGGAGAGGATTTTCCGGGGTTCAGATGGGAGTTGCAGGTTAACGGAATTGAATCCGATATCCTTAAGGAAACCGGAAAAGATCTGAAACGGATCGATCTGAGGGTTTTTTCCGACCGATCATCGGTCCTTTATGCAATCCGTGTTTACCGTTTTTTTAGATAGATGAAAGAGACCAGCGACATGGCTCATCGCCGCATCTATGGAACACCCTCACACACCACGAGGATAAAACGTCATTTCTTTCCGGCCATCTATTCGGGAACCCGAGGATTTACCCTCATCGAGATTCTGCTGGCCTTTTTCATCTTCAGCATCGTCGCCGCTACGGTCTTCGGATCCTATCGATCGGTCTTTTCCAGCGCCGAAACCGTCCTGCAGGTAGTTTCCGATGACGAAACGGGGCTTTCTTGCATGCACCGAATGGTTTTGGATCTGACTTCCATCGTGTTTTCACTTCCGCCCCTTTACCGGGCCAACATGGTCAACAATGAACCCGATTTATACCGCCTCCTGGGAGAAAGGGAGTCAATCGGTGATCGGGACTTTTCTTCCATCCGTTTTGCTTCTCTCGCGTATGTGCCGATGGGAGGAAGCCCCGTCGAGGCCGTATCCAAGATCCGCTATTTCGTCGAGGCTGCCGGACCCAATGGCTTTGTTTTAAAACGCTCGGATGATGCTTATCCATTTTTCAAAGATTTTTCTCCTGAAACCGCCTATGTGATATGCGATCGAGTCCGATCGCTTACCATGACATTTTTTGACGAAAAAGGGGCCGCCTTCGACCGTTGGGATTCGGACTCCCCGGATTTCGGCCGGCTGACCCCGAGGGCCGTCCTTATTCGGCTCGAGGTCGGTAATAAAGCGGCTTTTCGGAGATTTGAAACCCGTGTAGCCTTCCCGTTGTTCAGAGACCGGATCGCCCAATGAAAAGAATGGATCCAAAGCAGAAGGCACTTTGCCGAAACATCAGGGGCTCCCGCGGGATGGCTCTTTTATTGACCCTCGGCGTGATCGCCCTGATCATCTCTACGGTCATGTTCATTCACAAGCGCGTCCGTGACGCCCGAGTCCTGCCTGTAGCTATTAATCATCGCATGATACTCCTTTACATGGCATCCTCCGGAATCCATGCCGGCATGGCGGTACTGACCCAGGATAAGGCAAGTTCAGACATCGATTCCATCCAGGAGGCATGGGCCGACCCCGCATATTTAAAAAAAGTTTCTGAAGCCATTCCCTTCGAATCCGGGGAAGTGTCTCTGGTCATCAGCGACGAACTCGGGAAGATCCAGATTAACGCCCTGGTTAAACAACCCGAAGGCCAAAGCTTCAATGACGTCCAGAAGCGTCTATGGGACAGGTTGCTCCTTTATTTTAAAGATCAACTCAAAGAGCGGGACATCGACTTTCAGCCGGCAACTATCATCGCCGCCATTAAAGACTGGATGGATGCCGGGGATGGGGATACCATCACCGGTTTGGGAGGCGCCGAATCCGACTATTACCAGAGCCTCAATCCGCCCTATTCCTGCAAAAACGGCCCGATAACCCACCTTGGCGAACTCGCCTTCATTAAAGGGATTTCTCCCGATCTCTTCACAGCTCTGGGAGGAACCGCCGGACTCTCCAAGTATCTTTCGGTTCATGGCGTTTCTCCGTCGAGCGGTACCGCACCCGAATTCAAAGGAAAAATCAACATCAACACTGCCGATCTCCCTGTCCTGGCCGCCCTGCTTCCCATTGGAGAAGAGGGGCTGGCCCAGGCCATCTACGACTTTCGGGGGGATCGGACGGAAAATACATTCGTTCATGATCTTTCCGATCCGAATTGGTACAAACAGGCTCCGGGTTGCAATCATCTTCGGATCGATCCCGAACTAATCACCCTCTCAAGCGACCTCTTCCGGATCGAAGCGATCGCTTCTATAGGAGCAGCAAAACTTACCGTTGTCACCATAGTGGCCAGGGGGAAAAAGGAGGGAACGAAACAGTGGGCCTGTAAGGTGTTGAGTTGGCATGTCATATGAAGTATGATGGCTTCGTAAAAAGCTTTTGCAAGCGAGATTGGAGCATTTTCGGAAAAAGAGATGCGAACGGCTGAGCGTTAATAATTTCAAGCTGTTTGAGGTGCTTGCGCCGAGTTCTTGAAATTTAGAGAAGCCGTGAGCATCTCCCGAAAATGATCACGAAGCGAGCAAAAATAGCTTTTTACGATTTCGTCAAGTATGGTAAGCGCGACAAGTGATGGTATTCGAAACGGCATTGACAATTTTCAGTAAAAGGGTGGGTGATGCCTCAAAAGACCCTCGGAATCGACATCGGAAACGTCGGGATTTCCGCGCTGCTGCTTGAAAGCGGAATCTCCGGCCACCGAATCGGAGGGTATAAATATATCCCCTTCTCCGATTCACAACCCGATGATGACGCCATCACCTCTGCATTGAAAAGCGCCGTCGATGGTATGCCGATGGCCGGAGCCCGTTGCGTGGCATCCATTCCCGCCCGTCACGTCTATTTCCGGAATCTTCGCCTCCCGTCGTTTGAGGCAAAAAAAATAAGGCCCATTCTCCTTTTTGAACTGGAACCGCTGCTCCCGTTTCCCGTGGGAGATCTGATCACCGACTTCAGCCTTTTTTCGGATTCTCAAAATCCCGATCAAACCGACATCGTCACAGCTACCACTCAAAAAGCGGAATTGTCGAGATGGCTTGACATTTTTAAATCCGCAGGCCTCGAACCGGAAACAGTCACCTTCGAGGGATACGCCATGGCACGCTGCCTGGCGGAAATGACCCAGGTGCCTGACGATTGGATACTGGCGCATGTCGATAAGAATACGGCCACTCTCTTCGTTTTCCATTCCGGGCAACTGGCTTTCATCCGGTATACTTCGATACCTTCAGAGAAAACACTCTTAGAAGACGCCCTTTCTTCCGTCGTCCATCAAACGATCTGGGCCTTTGAAAATGTTTTTTCTTTTGATTATCAACCTAAAACCGTAAAATTTAACTTTAAAACGGAAAATGGGAATCCGGAACTTTTTAGCGCACTTGAAAAGATGCTCAAAATTCCGGCAAAGCCCGTCGACTTTGCCCAAGGAATGAAATCAAAAAAAAATCCTTTCCAGGATCTGCCGAAGGACTCGGTCGGAATCAATTCCGCACTTTCCCTTTCACTGATGAAAAGTCAGCAAATACGCGGGATAAATTTCCTTCAGGAAGCCTTTTCCCCCAAGACGCGGTTTGCTGAATATCAATCTGATTTTTTCAAAACAGGATTGATTTTCCTGGCCGCTCTGATCCTGGCAGGTACCTATTTATTTATGGACATGCGTTCCATGGCGGAGAAAGTATCCCGATTGAACGCACACATGACCCAGACGTTTCAAAGCGCCTTCCCTGAAGAAAAGATCATTGTTGACCCGATAGCTCAGATGAAGGTCAAAATTGAAGAGTTGAAAAAACGATCGTTTCCAATCGAAAGAAAAGGCCCCTGGATAAAACGGATTGACCTTTTAAAAGAAATCAGCGCGCGGGTCCCGACACAAATGGATGTGAATATTTTAAAATTGACGACTGGGGATGAGGATCTCGTGATGACCGGGAATACCGATACCTTCAATACGGTCAACGACATGAAGAGTCAGCTTGAGGGATGCCCTTTGTTTAAGGAAATCACCATCAGTTCCACGAACCTGAACCGCTCCGGAAACCGCGTGGATTTCGTCTTGACGATTCGATTTTAAACGCTCGTAAGCTATTCCGGGCCTGGGCCCAACCGAAGCACGGACAGATGCGACCTATAAAATGGACCTTATAAAAAGCCTCAATCGATTGAACCTGACACCCAGGGAAAGACTCGGGATCGGTGCAGCCATCGGCGCCATCTTTCTTTTTCTGGTCTTGAAACTGCTGATTTTTCCTTTTTGGGATGCGCGTCATCGGATGCAAAGAAATATTTCTTCTAAGCAGGCTATGGTCCAGGAGATGCAAAAACTCCAAGGGGAATATCGCATTGCTGCAGACCGGTCCAAGACTGTCTCAAAACGCATGGATGGACGACGGAAAGGATTTACGCTGTTCAGCTTCATGGAAGATGCCGCCGGCAAGTCCGGGATCAAGAGCAAAATTGCTTACATGAAGCCTTCGGTGCAATCCATCAAGGATTCAACTTTGAAACAATCTTCCATAGAGATGAAACTTGAATCGATTACATCCGAAGAACTGGTCGATTACTTGTACAACATCGAAACGCGTGATCCTCTGATCTTCGTCAGACGCCTTTCCCTTTTTAAATCCAGCGGCTCAGACGGAAGCATTCAAGCCGTACTACAGGTGGAAACGATTGAAAGATAATCGTATCAATATAAGGCCGGCATTTCGATCATGAAGTCAATCTGGAAGTGGACCCTCTTTGGTGGTTATACTCTGATCACCATCGTTCTTTTCCTGTATCTTCTTTTTCCGGAAGAAACGATCAAAGAATATGCCCAAAACAGGGTGATACAGATGCAGCCGGATCTTTCCGTTACAATCGATACCGTACGTCCCTCTTTCCCGCCGGGATTACGCTTCAAGGCTGTGTCCCTTCAACATGCCGGAAAACCACTGTTGGCCTTTAGCAACATCCGGTTTTCACCGGAGCTTTCAACGCTTTTCACCAAAAATCCGGCCTATAGATTCCTGGCAGCCGCCTATGACGGGAGCATTAAAGGCCGCATTCGAGAATATCCGGACGCCTCGGATGCACACCTTTCAGCCCATGCCCGCATCCAGGACATCGATATCGGAAAACTTTTCGTTTCCAAAACACTTTCCAAGTTCTCTATCGGGGGAAGGCTCAACGGGGAAATTCTTTTAAACAAAGACCATAAGGAGCAAGTCGATGTCAACGCCCAACTCGAGATCGAAGAGGCAACAGTCGAATTGGACGCCCCCCTGATTTTTCTGAAAACCCTTTCTTTTAAAAAAATCCAGACGGACTTGAAAATGCGCAGCCGGACTCTGATCATTCGTCAGTTGTCGGTTAAAGGACCCCAAATGGATGGACGCATTTCCGGTTCTATTTTTTTAAGTGGCGACTTGAAGCAAAGCGTCTTGAACCTGACCGGGAAAATTAAGCCCAACCATCTTCTTTTGGCCGCAATCGGGAAAGGATTTCAATCCCTTCTCTCTTCCGCGATGAAAAGGGAGCAGGACGGCATTTCTTTTCGGATCAACGGGACCATCGAAAAACCGGCTTTTTCCTTTACACCTTCCTGAAAGATGGGACGCATGAAACGATATTTTAATCTGCTGAATCTGATCGGTATCACCGTCGCCGTCTTTTTCGTCGTCAAGATCTTTTACATCTGGGTCACCCAAGACCTGACCGTTATCTCCTCACCACGGGGATATTCCGAAACAACAATGGATGTTGAAAAAACATCTCCACCGCCATCCGATTATCAAAGCATCCTCAAACGCAACCTTTTTAAGACGGTTTCAAAGGGTATCCCCGGTTCCAGCTCCACCGCGACACCCATCGGGGCGCCCCTACCCGTCCAGCTGAATGTGAAACTCTGGGGAACGGTCACATTTGCAGACGGCAATGGATTTGCCGTCATCGAAGATGTCCCGGCAAGAAGGCAGGACCTTTTCACAGCGGGGAAAAAGATTCAAAATGCAACGCTCAAAGAAATCCTGCGGGACCGGGTGATCTTGAGCGTCGACGGCAAAGACCAAGTTCTCAACATGGAAGATCCGAAAAGCCTTCCGGAAAGGGTCCAGCCGATTCCCGTATCCGCCCCGCAAAGTTCGTCGCAAAAGATCGCCCTTTCCCGGTTGCAAATCGATGATGCCGTTCAGAACATCAATGAGCTCATGACACAGATCAAGATTCGACCCCATTTCCTGGAAGGAAAGCCCGACGGCCTTGTCGTAGGTGCAATTGTGCCAAACTCCATCTTCAGCAGAATGGGCCTTCAAAACGGCGACATCATCGCGGGCATCAACGGAGAAAAAATTCTATCGGTGGATGATGCCCTCAAACTGTATCAGGGCATCAAATCCGGAAGCAGCGTGAACATCGAACTCAACCGGGCGGGGAAAACGGAAACTCTGATGTACCAGATCGAATAGAAATACCAAAAAGGATTACCCTATGAATGCAACCGTGAATGCCTTCCTCAATCGACGGCGGCGCCTTTTTCGCCTGCTGGCATTGACCGTTACCATCTCCCTTGCAGCTCTCTTGGGTGTATTTCACCCGGGGGCCTTGGGTCAAAATCCTGAAAGCGTGAGTCCCGGAAATGCACAGAAAGCCGGCCCCCATCAAAGCGACCAGAGTATTTCCATCGATTTCAACAATGTGGATCTTGCCGTTTTTATCAAATTTATCAGCGAGCTTTTAGGGAAAAATTTCGTGGTGGACAATCGCGTCAAGGGAAAAGTCACCGTCATCTCTCCCCGGAAGGTCTCCATTAAAGAAGCCTACGATATTTTCGAGTCGGTTCTGGAAGTTTACGGCTACGCCGTCGTACCGGCCGGGAAAATTTTTAAAATCGTCCCTTCTCCGGACGCCCGTACCAAAAGCATCGAAACCCGGATGAAAGAAGACGCCGATTCCCCCGAAGACCGGGTCGTCACTCAGATCATTCCATTGAAATACGCGGATCCCGAGGAAGTCAAACGGCTTCTTGCCCCATTGATACCGAAGAACAGCGTGATTTTAGCCTACTCCCCGACCAACACCCTGGTGGTCACGGATGTCTACTCCAACATCCGGAGGTTGATGCGTATCCTGGAAGTCATTGACGTGGCCGGTATCGATCGTGCTGTTTCCGTCATCCCCCTTCAATTTTCTTATGCCGAAAAGATCGTTAAACTGATCGAATCCGTTTTTAAAACGTCTCAGCAACCGCCAAAACCGGTTTCCGATCGTGAAGTTAAGGTCGTTGCCGACGAACGAACGAATTCCATTGTCGTCATCGCCAGTGAAAGTGATACACTGAAGATCAAAAAGCTCATCGAGCTCCTCGACAAAGACGTCCCCAAAGGCAAGGAAAAGATCCATATTTATTATTTGGAAAACGCCGAGGCCGAGGCGCTCGCCAAAGTCCTTCAGAATCTTCCCGAAAAAGAAGAAGCTCCCAAGCCCGGTCAGCCTGTAGTACCGAAAAGGACACAACCTTCGGTAGCCGAATCTGTCACCATCACGCCGGACAAAGCTACCAACAGTTTGATCATCCGCGGAGACAGCGATGACTACAAGTCCCTCGAAGAAATCATCCAAAAACTCGACATCCCGCGCTCCATGGTCTACATCGAATGCCTCATCATGGAAGTGGATGTGAATAAGGAATTCGAACTGGGCACAGAGTGGACCGCGTTCGGAGGCGA
>PCSF01000147.1 GCA_002771315.1 Desulfobacterales bacterium CG23_combo_of_CG06-09_8_20_14_all_52_9
GTCATGATGATGACGGGTATGGACGGATTGAAGGATTTGATTCGGTCCAGGGCCTCGATGCCGGAGACTTTGAGCATCCGGATATCCATGAGGACCAGGTCGAAGGGACGCTTCTCCACCGCTCCGATGGCAGTGCTTCCGTCGCCTGCCTCGAAGATTTCATACCCCCATTCCGCGAGGAGAACCCTCAGCATGGACCGGTGGGCGGTATCGTCGTCGACCACAAGTATGGTGTTGGGCTTTTTCATGGCTCTTTTCTGTCCGCAGCGGGGAATAAAAGGGTCATTGTGGTCCCTTTCCCCGGCCGGCTTTCCACTTGTATTTTAGCCCCATGGGCTTCTAGTATATTATATACGATGGCAAGTCCCAGGCCGGTTCCAGCGGCCTTGGCGGTAAAATAAGGGTCGAAAATGTGCCCCAGGTCCTCGGGATTGATTCCGATTCCGGTGTCCTCGATCTTGATTTCGATGTCGTAAGAATCTTTCTTTCTGAAACCGACGATGCGCAGCCGCCCGCCCGGGTCCGTGGCCTCCAGGGCGTTGAGATAAAGGTTTAAAAGTACCTGGGAGATCCGATCCGGATCGATGAAGACTTCCATTTCCTCCGGTATCCGGATCTCGATATCGATCCCCTTTTCTTTGGCCTGGCGCTCCACGAGTTTGACCGAGTCGGCGATAAAGGGTTTGAGTTTCATGAGTTTCTTTTGGATCGTCACCGGCCGCGCAAAATCGAGAAGTTGCCCCACCACTTTGTTGAGGCGATCCACCTCCTGGATCATGATCCCTGAGATCTGCTGATCTTCCGGTTTTTCCCGGTAGCGCTCCTTGAAATAGGTGGCAAAGCCCTTGATGGAACTCAAAGGGTTCCGGATTTCATGAGCAACCCCTGCAGCCAGTCTTCCCACAGAGGCCATCCGCTGGCTCCTGGCGATTTCCTTTTTCAGGGTGCGGACCTCCGTAAGGTCTTTGAAAAGCACCAGATGCCCGAGATATCCCCCATCATCGTCTCTCAGTCCGGAAACGATAACCTCCAGGGGGACTCCTTCGCCGGTTTTGAGCGTGCAGTCGATCTCCTTTTCCAGCAGGCTTTCAGATTGCGCCTCCAGGATCAGGGAGGCCAGTTCACGCGGCAGAATATTCCGCACTTCCCGGCCCACCGACTCGGCGGGCGGCAGGCCCAGAAGGGATGCCCCCGCAGGGTTTAAAGAGGCGATTTTCCCTATTGAATCCGTGGCCAGAAGGCCGATGGGCATATTGTCCACCACGGTGTCGGAAAAGGCCTTGATCCTGGAAAGACTTGTTTTAGCGGCGCGGTAGTTTTGAGCCAAGAACAAAAGGATGATTCCGGTAAAGCCGGTGAGCAGCAGAATCACCCCCATGATCACTGCATGGCGGGTGTCGGCCTTCATGGCTTCTTCCACGGTGCTCATATTAAGACCCACAAAAATGACCAGCCCTGGAGGGCGGTCCTCCGGCCTTCCCTCCAGGAGGGATTCGAAAAGATGATCGAACATCATCCTGCCCCGATATCTCCCCATCCCTGGACTGGAAGGCGCGAACCGGCTCACGACTTCAAAGATCTTTCCTTTGCTTGCAGCGTCCAACAGCCGCCACTGAACGGTATCCGACTGGAAAAGGCGCTTCAGATCGATTTCTTGGCCGTGCTTTTGGCCGATCCGTGAGGGGTCGTTGTGAGCGAGGATGGCGCCATTGGTGTTGGTAACCAGCAGGTAGACGATGTCCGGTTGTTGAGCGGTTTCCGTCAAGAGCCGTTGTAACTGGAACCCGTCCCAGTGCATCCCCATCATTCCGGTTCGGGTCCCGGCCTCGAAGGCGCGAATGAGGGCGGCTCCTTTTTCAAGAAGGAGACGGGTGCTGCTTTCTTTCTCCCGGTTGATATTTTCAAAGGTCAGGAAGGCAAAAATCGGAAACAGGACCACCACCGCGCCGATGAAAACCCAGGGTGGAACCATGGTCAGGAGTTTATTTTTAAAGGGCTTGAAATCCATAGATCTCTAGTTGATGGCTTCGTAAAAAGTCCATCTGCTGCGTTGCGCTGCATCCTTCGTCATTGCGGCGTACCAATAAGTACTCCTCATTCCTCAGGATTTGCGCGCCTTGTATCTGAAGCTTTTTCCTTTGCCATCCAAATTTTGAGTTTTTACGATTTCATCATAATTACAGCAAAATTGATGCCATATCCGAACAAGGTTTCAGGTGATGAACTGGATAGATTATACCCAATCCATAAAAAGGCACCGTTTTGGTGGATACATTTTATCCATCATTTTCAAAATAATCACAAGTGATTTATGCGACAATCCACCTAAGGAGATCAAAGAATCACACTTTTAAGAAGCAGAGAAGCCGCCGCCGAGGTTACTGGCATGTCTTTTGCTCATCTTTTCAGCCAATCTTCCGGCCTTATGACGGTCCGATGGAGTTTACCGGCTCATCTTCATTGAGCGACAATTTCATTCGGACATATTGAAAACGCCGGGATAGGCATTATTTTGGTTATTTAAGCATAAATCAATCAAAGGGTAAATCATCAGAATTGGGAGGGGGAAAATATGAACAATTATCGATTTTTGGAAACCTTTACAGTCAAAAAGCAGCACGGCGTGGTTGCACTCCTGCTGGCCGTTGCCTTTTTGGGATTTGTCTCTTTTCTTGCAATCCCTGTTGCCCAGGCGGCGGAAAAAGCTCAGTTTCTGGCTCCGGGCACCTTCAGCCAGCTAGCGGACATGGCCAGCCCGGCGGTGGTCAATATTCGGACGGTCAAGACCATTAAGGGCGGCGGGCAAGTGTTTCGCCATTTTTCGAGGCCTCCTATGGGTCCCAACGACCCATTTCAAGACTTTTTTGATCGTTTTTTCGGCGATGAGCGACAACAGGAGTTCAAGCAGCGGAGCCTCGGATCGGGCTTTATCATCGACAAAGAAGGGTACATCGTCACCAATAACCACGTTATTGAGAATGCCGATGAAATCCGAGTCCAGTTGAAAAGCGAAAAGGAATACGATGCCGAAATCGTCGGAAGGGATCCTAATACCGACATCGCCCTCATCAAGATCAAGGAGCCTAAAACCCTTCCGGTTCTCAAGTTGGGGAATTCAGATGCTGTTCAGGTGGGCGAGTGGGTGGTGGCCATCGGGAATCCCTTTGGTTTAGACCAAACCGTTACCGCGGGGATCATAAGTGCCAAGGGTCGGGTTATCGGGTCTGGGCCTTATGACGATTTCATTCAAACCGACGCCTCTATCAACCCTGGAAACAGCGGGGGTCCCCTGATTAATCTGTCCGGTGAAGTGATCGGCATCAATACCGCCATCATCGCCAGCGGTCAGGGAATCGGTTTTGCCATTCCCATCAAGATCGCCATGGGGATCGTGGAGCAGCTCCGCCAGAAGGGCGAAGTGATCCGGGGTTGGCTGGGCGTGGGTATCCAGGATCTCAAAGGGGAGATGGCCGAATATTACGGCCTCAAAGAAGGGGAAGGGGTGCTCGTGGGCCAAGTCTTCCCCGGGGATTCGGCGGAAAAGGCGGGGATCCAGCCAAAAGACATCATCCTGGAAGTCAACGGCAAGAAGGTCAAGAGCAGCCGAGAATTAAGCAGGCTGGTTGCGGAGATCGGTGTGGGGGAAAAGACAAAGGTCAAGGTCCTTCGAAACGGCAAGGAAAAAATCGTCACGGTGACAATCGCCAAGCGGGATGACAAACACGTTGCGGCGGAGAAGCCGCAAAAGGAAAATCACGAGCAGATCGGAGTTCAGGTGGCGGAGCTGACTCCGGAAATCGCCCGTCAATTAAACCTGACCGAGACCCAGGGAGTCGTGGTGGTTGATGTGGCTTCCGGAAGCAAGGCCGAGTCGGCGGGGGTCATGCAGGGAGATTTGATCAAAGAGATCAACCATGAACCCATCCCTTCGGTAAACGATTTCAAGAAAGCCCTTGAAAAGGTGAAAAAAGGTGAGACGATCCAGATGTTCATCCTGAGAAGAAATATGGGATTTATCATCATCAAGATGACCAAATAGGTTCGGATGTTACATCCGACCATCGTACCAAGTGACGGGTGACGAGTCACGAGTGTAAAGTGACAATAGGCCGTAGGCAATGGGCGATAGGTGACCGGCGATGGGTGGCAGACCATAGCTTATCGCCTGTCGCCCAACGCTTTTTTGACCCTCTGGAAAAACCCGTGACGCCCACCCTGCACAAGGCGATTTGCTGCGCTCTCAAGTGTTATGGCCGGCAGGGTGAATTGATTAGTCGGAAAAGATGAACGATCTGCCTTGATCCGTATGAAAGTGGGGATGTCACCCCTCAGATCCAAGAGGGTATGCAGCTTTACGGCACCCTTGGTTGTTCGGAATCGAGCCCATGGAAAGACAGATAGACATAGGTCAATTGTCGATGCATCATTGACTGTACCAGGAGGACCTTCAGCATCGGTGTCTTTCTTCCGTTTTTGCCGAATGCAGCGTTTTCAACTTGTTCCTATAACCGGAGCGGCTTTTGGATACATCAAATTATCCAGGGGGCTTGCAACCGCATCCAGATCCTTTTGCATCACGTGAGTATAGATCTCCGTG
>PCSF01000171.1 GCA_002771315.1 Desulfobacterales bacterium CG23_combo_of_CG06-09_8_20_14_all_52_9
TCACCGGTAGCTTTTGAACGCCGGTTCTATGAGCAACGTATGGCAGCGTGATGGTTTTGGTGTCCACTATTGACGACCGACCTCACTCTACAGATGTTTTTTGGTCAGGTTGCCTAAAATAAAGAGTTAGCAGGTTCCTATTCCCGGTCAATAAAAATTGAACCCTTCCAAAAGCAGATCCCTTTCGCTTAAACGAGGCTTGCCAAACGAATTTTTTGTCTTGAAAGTGCTTGACAAGAATTCCTCCGGATGATAATTGAAATTTTTCCTTTTATAAGGGAAGGGATTATTCTATCCCGCTGGAATTAAAATCAAATCAATCTTCATCGCACAGCCTGCCCTTTGGCTGACAGAAAAGGGAATATGGCAAATCGGCCCGACGAGAAAAGCGTAAGGGGGCATAAAAAAAGCTGCAAAAGAAACCATTTTTGCATAAAAACTCTGCCCGATCCAGGCCATCGAAGTCAGAAAATATGCGAACATTATACTACTGAGAAGCAGTGTCATGCCGATGCTGGGCACCGAAGACGTGATGTGGACCTGTAAGTTCCGAAACGGCGTCATCAAGCGGTTCAAGTTCCCCATTCGGACGACACTCGAAGAAGCTGCGAAGCCTATGCGAATCTGAAGGGTAAGGACCATGAAAGCCCCCTTCTATCAACCCAGGAGGCCAATGGATACAAGTTGCCCAGACCTAAAGCACTCGTTTAAGCGTCCGAACATGGGTATGGTGTTGTACCATCTGAACCATCAATTATGCATCATCATCTGAAAGAGGATAGAACATGGCATTGCCGAACAAACCCAAAGGGGAACTCAAGGCCGTAAGAGACCCAGAGTTTGTGGAACGCGAAGTCGATATCCTGATCGTCGGCGGAGGCATGGCCGCATGCTGCGCGGCGTTCGATGTTAAAATTTGAAGGTCCGACAAGCAGAGCGTCCTTCTGGTGGAGAAGGCCGCCATGGAGCGCAGCGGCTCAGAGCCTTTCCGCCATCAATACCTATATCGGTGAAAATACACCGGATGACTATGTGCGCATGGTTAGAAACGACCTCATAGGCCTCGTACGCGAAGACCTGATCTTCGACCTGGGCTGCCATGTGGACGATTCAGTGCACCTGTTCGAGGAATGGGGACTCCCCATCTGGAAAAAATCCGCCGAAGGCAAAACCCTTGACGAAAAAAAGGGCCAGACAATGGGCACCCTGAAATCCGGAGCCAAGCCGGTCCGCACCGGAAAATAGCAGATCATGATCAACTGCGAATCTTACAAACGCATCGTCGCCGAAGCCGCCGAAAAAGAGCTGCAAAAATTTGCACATTACGGCACCGCCGCGGTCACCCCCACTTGCCTGCGCAACCACCTGATGCTCTTCGAGATGAAGGAAGGCCGCGGACCCATCCTGATGGACACTGTGACCGCTTTGGCCCAACTCGGCAGGACCATGGACAAAAAAGAACTCAAGCACCTTGAATCGGAAGCCTGGGAAGACTTTTTGGACATGACCTGCGGCCAGGCCAACCTGTGGTGCGCCACGAATACCGAGCCGGAAAAGAAGAACTCCGAAGTCATGCCTACCGAGCCATATCTGCTCGGGTCCTACTCGGGCTGCTGCGGGTTCTGGGTCTCCGGCCCGGATTTCGACTGGATCCCGGCTGCTTATAAGATCAAGGCCGACAATGGCAAGGTCTACAACCGTATGACCACGGTCAACGGACTCTTCACCGCCGGCGACGGCGTCGGCTGATGAAGGCCACCCACGAATACGGCGCCGGAACCGCCGCCTATTACATAACGACCCCGAAGAACCTGGAAATCCTCATGGATATGCTCAAAACGATGCGGGAAGACGCCGAAAAAATAGCCGGCGGCGATCTCCACGAACTGATGCGGTCGTGGGAAATCAAGCACTGCATCTGGACGGTGGAATCCCATCTGCGGCACATTCAGTTCCGTAAAGAGACCCGGTACCCCGGCTTCTACTATCAGGCCGATTACCCGAAGCAGGATGATGCGAATTGGTTTTGCTTCGTCAACTCCAAGTTTGACCCGAAAGCACAGAAATGGGATATATTCAAGAAAGACCACATCAAGATTATCCCCTAATCGAGGAACGGCTATGAGATAGTCGGCAAAGATGCCTCCAGGTGTCGACAAACACCTGGAGGTTTTTGTTACGATCCCCGATTATGGGTGGTATATGAGAGGGGATCGACCGGGCCGGTGGATCGCCCGTCGCCTATCACCCATCACCCATTCACCCTAAATTACGCAGGGATGGCATGACAGACAATAAAGGAGCCCCGGGAGGCGGCATCAGCGGCCTGACAACCACTCTGGAAGCCGCCGAGGTGGGGTACGAGGTGTTTCTCGTTGAAAAGAACCCCTATGTTGGGGGGAGAGTGGCGCAGTTGAATCAATATTTCCCCAAGCTGTGTCCGCCCACCTGCGGCCTCGAAATCAATTTCAGGAGGATTAAAGACAACCCCAATATCAAAGTCTTTACCCTGGCGGAGATCGAGAAGGTAGTCGGCGTTCCAGGTAACTACGATGTCACGGTGAGGCTGAATCCCCGCTACGTCAACGAAAATTGCACCTGTTGCGGGGACTGTGCTGCGGCTTGTGAAACAGAAATTTCCAACGACTTCAATTTCGGGATGAACCGACATAAGGGCGCGTATCTCCCCTTCGAGATGGCGTTTCCCGCTCGGTATGTGCTTTCTCCCCAAATCATCGGTACCGAAGACGCTAAACGGTGCAGGACGGCTTGCAAATACAACGCCGTTGATCTCAACATGATTGAAACCATGGGCCCCAACCCGTTCAAGGGATTTTAAGGAAACCGCGCGGAATCGCCAAATAAGAATAGGAGGTATGGAAATGGCAAATGCGTACCGTATTGCACCTGACATGAATTTTATCAAAGAGATCGGCAAGCTGGGCGGGCAGGATTTGAAAAAATGCTTCCAATGCGCCACCTGTTCGGTGGTCTGCCCTATTTCGACGGACAACAAACCCTTTCCGCGAAAGGAGATGATCGCCGCCTCCTGGGGCCTGAAGGACAAGCTGGTGAGTGATCTTGACATCTGGCTGTGCCACAATTGCGGAGACTGTTCCACCCTGTGCCCGAGAGGGGCCAAACCGGGCGATGTCCTGTCCGCCATTCGATCCTGCGCCATCGGGGAATATGCGACCCCCAAAGCGTTGGCCAGGGCGGTCCGGGATCCGAAGATGCTTCCGATCCTGTTCGCCGTTCCCGCTGTCATTTTCCTGGCAGTGGGGCTGGTCCTCAAGCTCTTCGGCATCCATTGGCTCAACTTCGGCCCCGAAGGGGACTTTGTCTGGCAGGCCCAATACATCAATAACTACCTGGTGGATATCATCATGCTCCCGACGGCGGCCTTTGCTGTAGGCGTTTTTGCCCTCGGCCTGAAACGGTTTCTCACCGACATTCATCAAAGCGCCGTTGCCGAAGGGAAAACCGATAAAACAAAAATCGACCCCATCGGTTTCATCAAGGCCCTGGCGATCGTTATCCCCACGATTCTGAAACATGAAAAGTTCAACGAATGCACCGAAAACCGGGAACGATCCACCTCACACATGATGGTCCTTTTTGGGTTCATCGGTCTGTTTATCGTGACCAACTGCTTCTTCATCGCGGAGTGGATCTTCCATATCGAAGGCCCGTATTCCCAAATCAATCCGGTGAAATGGCTGGGTAACGCCGGAGGGGTGGCCCTGGTCATCGGTTCGCTCTTCCTGATTAAGAATCGGCTTTCTAAAAAGGACCAGGTGTCCGGATACTGGGATTGGTATTTAGTAAGTCTGGTCCTGATTCTAGGCCTAACCGGACTTCTCACTCAGATGTCCCGACTGGGAGGTTTGGCAGGACTCTCGGTATTCCTCTACATCATCCATCTCATGTGCGTCTGGTGTCTGTTCGCCTATACGCCTTTTTCCAAGCTGGCTCACATCGTCTATCGCACGGTGGCCATGGCCTATAACGAGTACTCAGGCAGGAAATAAGCGCCGGCTATAAAGCATGAAAAAAAGGAGGCCGAACGGCCTCCTTTTGATTTCAAGGGGCTGCACGAGGATTATTTGTGCGGCCCCTTTTCTTATCGGAATTTTGAGGTTTCTACTTTTGCCCGGTGGCGGCGCCGTGAAGTTTGATCTCCACTTTTTCGGTGAGTCCCGCGTAATATTCGCGAAGGATTACCAGGACCTCATCCCGTCCAAAGTGATCGGGTACCTTGCCGCTTTCCGAAAGGAGTTTCCGGAGCATGGTTCCGGAAAGGAGCACACGATCCTCCTTTTTATGCGGACAGGTTCTCAAGGAAGCCATGCCGTCACACTTGAAGCAGTAAAAAGTCCAGTCGATCTTGAGGGGTCTGCATATCAGGGCCTTTCCCGGTTCCGGGCAGGCTGTGGTGGCATAGGGGATCTTGTTGAAAATGGTCTGGGCTTCGAACATAC
>PCSF01000030.1 GCA_002771315.1 Desulfobacterales bacterium CG23_combo_of_CG06-09_8_20_14_all_52_9
TAGAAAATGACCAGAAAACACAAAGATTCAGGAACTGTTATGGACTTTTTTCAATACCTTTCATAGCTTTTACTGCCGTATCCATCACCTCTCATGCTTCTTTTTCGGCCGCTCAATCCACCAGGGCCTCGGTCACTTTTTCCAAGGCGCCATCCTCGCCCACAGACACCTGGGAAGCTCTGCAAGAGAAGACTCCGCGCTCAATTCCTCACATTAACTGTTGTGAAAGCCCCCCACCCAGCTTCCGGGTAAGATTACAGGGCGGTTTCAGGTGATCCGTATCTTTTTATTTCCTTGAGATCGCCCACTGGATTTCCAAGGAGTGCACAGAAAAATGTGCGAGTGTATATCTTTTTGTGCAATCGTCCTGTGATGTTTTATCCTAAGATTCAAAGTGTTCTGCAACTCACCGGAATATAGAGATATTTTGAGATGGATGCATGATCATGTTTGGTATGTATCTTGCAAAATTAATGACAACAATTCCGTTCCACACCAATTTCTTTGGGTGTTTTCATACAAAAGCCCTTTTTCATCGTTTTGCTTATGGGAGGCTAAAATGAACTTCGTCCAACCCGATTTGAGAAAGATCCCCGAATGCTTTTCCCACCCAATAACCGCATGGTTTTTCGTCCTTGCCTTCTCCATAACCGTGTGGCTCTTCATCATCTCATTTTTACTGAAACATTGCCTATGATAAAGCTCCTGAACGGCGGTCCGATCCGATATTCAGTTTAAAATCATGACATGATGATCGTCTTCAACAAAGCGGCTTAAACACGTGGGTCCCTTTTCAAGCTTTGTATCATGGAAAAAGGTGCCACAAAATGCAAACACACCATTTGATATATTCTCCCACCTCGGAATAAGCAGTTCAGCATGATCCATAAAGGAGGTTGATCATGAGTGATTGTATGCCTTGTGAAGAATCCCTTGCCGAATACTCGCCGCTCACCATTTATCTGATAAAATCAGGTGGGGATATTCTTATTTACTTAAAAAACAACGGGCCAAATATCATCGTCATTAAGCGGCTGGTATTATACAGGGAGTGGTCCGAAGGAGGACGAACCATCAATTATCTGCGCGGGTCTGATTTTATTATCGGCGGTGAAGTCGTGGAACAAGGATCGACACATCTTAAATATAGGGCATCGGCAGCAAACGCAATTTCTGCAACAGCCCGGGCGGAATATTTTGAAATAACCGGCCGCAGCCGAGCCTGTGAGATCGATTTGACCCAAAAGGAGATTAAAAATGACCCGAGAAAGAAATTCGCCAGGTATCTATAAACTGCATATCGGGCGCAGTCTCGGCCTGGAAGATGTGGAAAAAGTGCTTGAGCGCACCACCTTTGAGGTAATGGAAAAAGCGATTAAAACACTGGGATTAAAATTGGCTAGAATCGATTTGTTAAAAAACGAAACCGTGGTGTTTTTCAGCGGAGATAAAAGGATTGCAAAGGAACTCAAGTCGGTTTTCCGAAAGACCTACGATCAATGCAAAATAAGCCTTCGGATTTCCTCTGTCTCAGATTTGGCAAAAGCCCCTAAAAAAGATGCTCATCTCGGAAAGAGGATGCTCCAAATGATAAATGAGTAAATAGAGTGCAAATGTATATTGCCTTCAATTCATGAAGAAAGGAGCAATAAAAAATGTATGCGATGTATAAATGCGTCAAGATTCCCGAAGCAGAACAACTGGTGGGTACGGGATGGCTTCCGCCTCTTCCGGACCTGAGAGATTACACGGATACGCACCCGGAGATCACGGAAATGAACAAGAAATTGCGGTTGCCCAAGGGCAAAGAGCTGAAATCGCTGCCGGCAACCATCGATCTCAGATCCTGGTGCTCACCTATAGAAAATCAAAAAAGCCTGGGCTCCTGTACAGCACATGCCGCAGTAGGGATTGTCGAGTACTTCCAGCGCAGGGCTTTTAACAAACACCTCGAGGGATCCCGACTTTTCATATACAAAACAACCCGCAATCTAATGCAAGTGACCGGGGATGCCGGAGCTTGGTTGAGGAACACCATGGGCGCCTTGACGCTTTGCGGTGTCCCGGATGAAAAATACTGGCCATACACGGATGCAAACCCGGCATTCGACAATGAACCTCCGAGCTTCGTTTATGCCATCGCCGACAACTACGAGGCGGTAAAATACTTCTGTCATGACCCTTTAGGAGAGAATGCCTCGGGAAACATTGTCCTGAACAACGTCAAGAAATACCTAGCTGCCGGCGTTCCTTCGATGTTTGGTTTTTGGGGTTTCCCGTCGTTCGATTATTGTGACGTGAAGGGCGGAATTCCATACCCATGTCCCGGTGAACAAGCGCAGTGGGGACATGCCATCGTTGCGGTCGGCTATGATGACGGAAAAAAGATCAAGAATACGAAGTGTAACAAAACGTCTACAGGGGCTATCCTAATCCGAAATTCGTGGGGTAAGACATGGGGAGACAAGGGGTATGGATGGTTGCCCTATGAATATGCGGTGAACAAGCTGGCTCTCGATTTCTGGTCCCTATTAAGCATGGAATGGGTGGACACGAAGCAATTCGGCTTGTGAAAAAACACCGAAATCACGATCCACGACATTTGATCAGGGCCGCTTCCAGGTCGCACTGAAGGCATCGGCTCACCTCTTGCAAGACCTGGTCGTCATCCATGCACAAGTCCACCTCATCGAAAGGGGCGCGCCTTTCCGATACGGCCAACCGTCGGGTTTCCTCCCGTCTTCGATCTGCAAATCCAGGGACCCTTTTTACGGCATCGATTCGGTTTTCTATATCCAGGCAATCCTTTCCGGGTGTTTGGCTCCTGAAATCGAATCTGCCGTCTCCGCCCAGATACCGATCAATGGAAACCGCCGCACGCCTTCCGGCGGCGACGGCTTCGATTACCGTGCCAGGGCCGTTTGCGGCATCCCCACCGGCAAATACGCCGGGAATCGCTGTGGCTTGGGTTTCGGCATCAATAGAAATAAGGCCATTTTGAACCGGGATAGATCCCTCTTCTTCTAAAAAGCAGAAGTCTTTGCAAAATGCTGTTTCGCTGGCCTGGCCGACAGCCAAAATCACCTGATCCGTTTCCACTGTTTTTTGGGTCTCGTCGAAAGAGGGGCAGAAATTCCCCTGTTCATCGAAGACGGACAGACACCGGACCAGTTCGACTCCGGAAACCCTGCCATCGTTTCCCGTGATTCTCGCCGGACCCCAAGAATAAAGCATTTCAACCCCCTCTTCCAGTGCCATTTCAACTTCCCGGGGGTTGGCGGGCATCTCTTCTTTGCTCTCAAGGCATGCCAGTGTCACTTTTTCGGCCCCCAGTCGAAGGGCGGTCAGAGCCACATCGATGGCCACATTCCCTCCTCCAACCACCAGGGTCCGTTTAGCTGCTATCGGAGGATTCCCTTCCGAAACCGAAACCAGGAAATCGACTCCCCAGGCCACATTTTCCAGATCGATTCCTTCGATGCGGAGCCTTTTACTAAGCTGAGCCCCTACCCCAAGAAAAATCGCGTCGAATCCTTCCCGCTTCAGGTCTTCCACTTGGAAATCCGTCCCCAACTTCCGGCCCATCCTCAGGTCAATCCCCATTCTTAAGATCCGGTTAATTTCCTGGTCGATAACCGTCTCCGGAAGTCGGTACCGGGGAATTCCGTATCGGAGCATCCCGCCCGTTTTTTTCCTAGCTTCGAAGAGTGTTACCCTGTGCCCTTTTTTACGCAAGAAAAAGGCGGCGGTCAGTCCCGCAGGACCGGCACCGATGATGGCCACCTTTTTGTCGGTATCCGCACCTGGAGATAAGATTTTAGCAAAATCACCTCTGGCCTTGTCGGCGGCGTACCGCTTGCCCGCGCAAATGGCGATCGGTGCGTTGATCTCCCCCCGCTTGCAGACGGTTTCACAGGGGTGTGTGCATACCCGTCCCAGAATCCCCGGGAAAGGAGCCTTTTCCATGATCCGCTCGCAGGCTTCGTCCATCTTACCTTGAGCGATACATCTCAGGTACCCAGGCACATCGATTCCGGCCGGACAGGCGGCTACGCAGGGAGCGCTTCCAGGGATTCTTTCCGCTAGAGAAAACTCCCTGAGGGCGCGGGTCATATCGATGATCTTGATGCCGTTGGGGCATGCATCTTCGCATCGGCCGCAGACAGCGCAATACCACGGCATGTCCGATGATGCGATCTCCCGGATCCTGTCGAGTTCCACATAATGAATCATCCGCCGAATATTGAATTCATTGACGCCGGTGATCGGGCAGGCCGAACTGCATCTGCCGCACTGCTCGCAGTAGCGCAGCATTTTGACGTCGTTGAAGCGTTCGCTAAACGATGGCATGGGTTTCATGGTCCATTTCTGTGGCAATCGCTATTCTACCCTGCAGTTGCAACAACAGGGTTAAGATTGAGTTGTTTGACCATATCCTTCATGGTCTTGGCGAACTTGGGGCCG
>PCSF01000023.1:0-15694 GCA_002771315.1 Desulfobacterales bacterium CG23_combo_of_CG06-09_8_20_14_all_52_9
TTGAGGACACTTCTTCCCACATCCCCGATCCCCTTTCCATCCACCAGAACCCGCCCTGTAAAAACCCGATCACGGATTCTCCCTCCCTTTGAATCGAATTCGATGATTTGACCGTTCTCCGCCAAAAGCACTCGTTCTTTGGGTATGCCGACTTTTTCAGCCAATCGGGCATGCAGCGCCAAATGACGGTATTCTCCGTGAACCGGAATGAAATACTTCGGCCGGGTCAGGGCGATCATCAATTTCAGTTCTTCCCGAAAGGCGTGACCGCTGGCATGGATATTGGATATTTTCTCATAAATAACATCCGCCTCCAGGCGGTAGAGCTTGTTGATGATATTGCCGATGGCTCTTTCATTTCCCGGAATAAACTTGGATGAAAGAATCACCATGTCCCCTCTCTTGATAGCAACCCACTTATGGGTCTTGGTGGCCATGCGTGCCAGAGAAGACATGGGTTCCCCCTGGCTCCCCGTGGTGATCAAAAGGAGCTCTTCATCCGGGAACTCCCCAATCCGACTGATGTCGATCTGCATCTCCTCGGGAATATCGATCAAACCCAGCTCCTTGGCGATATTGACGGTGGTTTCGATGCTTTTCCCGTCTAAAACCACCTTTCGACCCTGGAGTTTCGCGATATCGACAATCTTCCCGATACGGGTGATGTTGGAAGCAAAAAGAGAGATGATCACACGCCCCTTGTGACTGTGGGTAACCTGTGACAGGGTTTCGGCGATTTCTTCGGCGGATACGGTAACCCCTTCCCTTTCCACATTGGTGGAATCGGATAGCAGGGCCAAAACCCCTTCATCGCCGCATCGGGCAAAATGATTCACGTCTGTGGTCATTCCCCCCGAAGCCGCATGGTTGATCTTGAAATCCCCGGTATGCACCACCAATCCGAAGGGAGTGCGGATCGCTATGCCGACGCCGCCGACCACACTATGTCCCACCCGGATAAATTCAAGTTCCAGCTTTCCGATTTTCAGAAGCTCTCCGGGAGATATATCATGCAGATCACAGGAAGACAGTATTCCGTATTCTTCGAGTTTGTGCCTCACAACCCCCAGGGTGAAGGGCGTCCCGAAAACCGGAGCATGAATATCTTTGAGCAGGTAGGGGAGTGCGCCGATGTGATCCTCGTGGGCATGGGTCAAGATAATGCCGGAAAGACGGGGCTCCGCCTTTTTCAGATAGGTCATGTCGGGGATCACTAAATCGACCCCGAGCATATATTCCTCCGGGAACATGAGACCGGCGTCGATGACGAAAAGCGTATCTTGATACTGGATCGCCATCATATTCAGGCCTATTTCTCCCAGGCCGCCCAGAGGTATCAGTTTGAGCACGCCACGTCCTTCCATGAGTCCGACTCAAAGGAATTTTGCATAATGTCCCGTATCTTTTCCAGCAGGGCATCCTTATTTTTCCGGCTGAAATTCCGGGTCTCAACAGGGGGCAGCACTTGAAGAACCACGCTTCCGGGCCGGATCGTTAACCCCTCTTTGGACATGATGGACCAAGTACCGAACAAAATAACAGGAACGATGGGAACCCCGGCTTCCGTTGCCAGGACGAAGCCGCCCTTCTTGAACGGACTTATCCGGCCGTCACGACTCCTTGTCCCTTCGGGAAATATGAGCACCGACGCACCGTCCCGGATGGTTTGAGCTGCCCGCTTCAGGCTTAAAAAAGCACTCTTGCGATCCGATCGATCGATGCTGATGTAGCCTGCCTTTCGCATGGCCCGTCCGAAAACAGGGATCTTGAAAAGCTCGGCCTTTGCCAGCCACCGGAACTGAACCTTGAGATGGGCCAGCAGAACCGGGATGTCGAAATTGCTCTGATGATTAGCCATGAAGATATAGCTTTTGTTTGGGTCGATATTAGAAAAACCCTCCACCTGAACTCGAATCCGGCTGATGAGAAGGATGCACCTGCCCCAAATTCTGGCGATCTTATGAATGCTTTGATCCGGACTTCCGAAAAGGGAGACGATCACTACCATGGTGCTAAAAAAAACGGTCAAGAAGACGACAGCCGCGATGATGCAAAATGTCCGAACCCTATCTGCTGCGCGTTTCACGATGCTTTCCCTTTGCGTTGACCCTGCTGTTGCAAAAGCCGAGGATGCGAAAGATCCAAGGCGTCCAAGGGCGAAGCCGTAGTATTTTACTGCGAGCCCTTGGTAACGAAGGAGATGGGGCGTTCTCGGGTTTCCCTCCGGGTAAAAAACATGACAAATTTTTTATTCGTTTTAGAAGTCACTAAAAGTTTATTCGCGAACCATGCCTAAACGTATTCAAATGCACTGTTATCATTCTTTTTTTCTATTCCTTGTCATGTTTTTATGCAACTGCATGGTTGATTTCCGGAGTTTAGGTCTGGATTCCCAGCTCATCAAAAATCGCATCGATGAACCTAATGAGCCAGTTGCGCTGGGTTTCGGTAGCATACACCATACAGGCGCAGCGTACCCGTTGACGGGTACGGATCAGCAATTCGCAGGCCAACCGGTCTTTGTGCATCTCGAAAGTGAAGTAAAACGGCTGGCATGCTTGATGTTCGCACTGAAGATCAGTGAGGATCCCCGGTTCAAGGGGAATCCAATATATGTTTTGTAAACCGCCGAGGGCATAGCGTTCATCAAGATATGCCTTGATTTTTTCATAGTCCTTAGGGCGGAGTTCATCGATGACATATTGCTTCATAATTTATTGAGGCTACCACACACCCCCTTTCGTTGCAATAAGCATGGGAAAAACCTTTTTCCCCAAAAAAGTCTTTCTTGACAAAAAGAACCTTTAAAGTTTATGTTAAAACAAAATGAGATCCACCACAGGGGCGGCGAAGCAAGCCTGAGAAGGTACCCTTTGAACCTGATCCGGGTAATGCCGGCGTAGGGATGAGATGCGGTGGAGATTTTCAGAGGGGATCAAGGGCTGTTTTTGCCAAAAAAACAACCTTTTTTTTATTCCAAAGGAGACGCCCATGACACACTTTTCCAGCCAGGCTGCTTTAAATCTCCGGATGATTCGGGACAGGAAACCCCTGATCCACAACATCACCAACTATGTGGTCATGAACTACACAGCCAACGCCCTTTTGTGCGCCGGGGCCTCTCCCGTGATGGCTCATGCCGAAGGAGAGGTGGAAGACATGGTCTCCCTATCGAAAGCCCTGGTCCTCAACATCGGGACCCTCACCGATGATTGGGTCGCCTCGATGATCCAGGCTGGAAAGCGTGCCAATGTGTTAAATATACCGGTGATCCTGGATCCTGTAGGATCGGGGGCTACTGCATTGCGAACCCGGTCAGCCAAGCGGATCCTCGAGCAGACTTCCATCAAGGTGCTGCGGGGAAACGCATCGGAAATTCTGTCACTGAGAAGTGCTGACTCGAAAACCAAGGGCGTCGATTCGGTCCATTCCGTTGAAGACGCCGCCGATATAGCCGGGACTCTTGCCCGGGAATTGAAAACCACCCTGGCTATCACGGGAGCCGTGGACCTGGTCACTGACGGGAAACAGCAGTTTCGAGTCGAAAACGGACATCCCCTGATGGGAAAAGTCACGGGAACCGGATGCACGGCAACGGCGATCATCGGCGCTTTTCTGGCCGTAGACGGCGATCCGGTCAGCGCAGCCTCAACCGCCCTGGCCTTCTTTGGCCTGGCCGGAGAGTACGCCGCTAAAAAAGCTCAATCTCCGGGGAGTTTCATGATTGCACTTCTGGACGCCCTGTATGACATTTCACCCGATGAACTCGAAAAAGGGTGCCGGATCCGAGAAGCGTAATGGAAGATTTTTCAAGACGGATCGATTATTCCCTGTATCTCGTTACGGACCGGGGGCTTGCCGGAGGAAAAAGCACCCTTGAAATCGTCCGGGCCGCGGTGATGGGGGGTGTGACCTGCGTCCAGCTTAGGGAAAAAAAGGGTTCCACACGGGAGCTTGTCGCCGAGGCTCTTGCGGTTCGCGACCTTTTGAGAAGTCACCATATTCCCCTCATCATCAATGACCGCCTGGATGTGGCCTTGGCGGTTCAAGCCGACGGCCTGCATCTGGGACAAACGGATATGCCCCTTGAATTTGCCCGGCGCATCGTCGGAAAATCCATGATCATCGGCATCTCGGCTGAATCCGTAAATGATGCCGTCGAGGCGGAAAAAGGCGGGGCGGATTATATCAGCGTCAGCCCCGTCTTCTCGACCCCGACAAAAACCGACACCGCCCTTCCCCTCGGACTGGAAGGATTAAAAAAAATCCGTGGACGGGTTTCACCCCCCTTGGTGGCCATCGGTGGGCTCAACCGGAAAAATGTCGAGGCGGTCATCCGGAATGGTGCAGACGGGGTAGCCGTGGTGTCATCCATTGTCTGCGCACAAGATCCCATGCAGGAGGCGCGAGAATTGAAACGTCTCATTCAAAAGGCCAGATCCACTTGAAACTTAAAGAGATCGGTGAGTTCGGATGGATCGACCGGATTCGCGGAGGATGCCTGATCCGCCAGGACACAATCCTGAAAGGAATCGGGGACGATGCAGCCGTTTTCTTCACCCTGTCTGACATGGCTACACTAGTCACGACCGATTTGCTGGTGGAACGCGTCCATTTCCTGAAAAACGCCACTTCGGCCTTCAATTTGGGATATAAGGCCATGGCCATGAATTTAAGCGATATCGCAGCCATGGGAGGAGAGCCGAGAGAGGCTTTCGTCAGCATCGGAATCCCCCAAGATTGCTCCATTGAGTACCTGGACGAACTCTACGAAGGAATGAAGCATCTTGCCGCCGAACACCGGGTGAATATACTCGGCGGGGATACCACGGGCTCTAAAACCGATCTCATCCTCAATATCACAGTGGTCGGAACGATACTCCCTTCCGAGGTTCTTTATCGTCATGCCGCACAACCCGGAGACGCGATCCTGTCCACCGGATTTTTAGGGAACAGCCGGGCAGGACTTCACATTATCTTGGAAGGGATCCCGATAGATGCCCCCTTCCTCCAAAAGCTCGTGGACGCCCACCTGAAGCCCCGACCCTACGTGCTCGAAGCAAGATTCCTGGCAAGTCTGGGAGGGGTCCATGCGGCAATCGACGTCAGCGACGGCCTGAGCTCGGATCTGAGCCATATCCTCAAGTCAAGTGGCGTAGGCGCACAATTGGTAGCCCAAAAGATCCCCATCTCCGAAAACCTGAAACGATTCTGCGCGAGATTCAGCCGGGATCCGTTGGAATACGCTCTCTCCGGCGGCGAAGACTACACCCTTTTGATCACGGTGTCTCCCGACAGGGAAAAAACGGTCCGCGAGGCTTATGAGAAAACCTTTGAAACCCCCTTATTCCTGATCGGCTGGATCAACGATTCCCAAAGGCTGGAAATGGTGGATCCTTCAGGGGCCTTGAATGAGGTGACGGCATCCGGATGGGATCACTTCAAGTGAGGTTTTGGGTGTTGCGCTTTTCCAGGTCGATTAGGGCCTGTTTAAGGGGCATCCCCCCGCCAAATTGACCCGGCGTGCCATCGCTTCGGATCACCCGGTGGCAGGGTATCAACAACGGCAGAGGGTTTCTCGCCAAAGCCGAACCTACGAATCGAAAAGCTCTTGGGTGGCCGATGGCTTCGGCAATTTCCCGGTAGGATTTCTGTTTTCCATAGGGAATCTTTGCCGTTTCTTGAAGCACCGATAGTTGCAGGGGGGTCAGCGGGCCGAGATCCATCCACAACCACGGCGGCCATTCAATCTTGAATGGGCGGCCCTTGAAATAATCCGTGATCGATCGAGATACCGTGCGGGCCGGCTCATGGGATCCTTTCTGGAACCGGCCTATGGCATCGATGGCGGCAACAAGGTCTGCAAGAACGGGGTTCGGCAGGAAGGTCCTGAATATGGCAAAGGGTTCTTCCCGGTACAATAACGCTGAATATCCAAACAGGGTTTGAAAAATCGATGTATACCCTGCTTTTTGAGCTATACCGGCTTGCGGCAAGGGCTGGGATGTCATCCCATGATTCCCTAAATATCGGGGCGGCAAATGATAGAGGTATCGGAAAAGATCTTTTTCGATAAATGGAAGGGTGCTTAAGAACTTAATCCCCCGGCCCTGAAAGAGGGCCGGGGAGATTAAAAATCGTATCGCTTAGGTCTCCTCTACGGTGATGGCGCCGGGTTCACAGACTTCCACGCAGCTCTCACAACCCAGGCATTCGTCAGCATTGACCGGGACGGACTTTTCATCTACCAGTTCAAAGACTTCGACCGGGCAGACTTCCACGCATTCTCCGCAACCTTCGCACTTGTCATGGTCAACTGTCACGCTATATCCCATTTCGAAAAGCCTCCTTTCATAGTTACTTAAGATCTCATTGACTGATCTTCGGTTTTCAGATTAAGGCAAGCCATTTATACCAATCCATATCCCGAGTCAAGCTTTATTCGAGCTTTTTTTTAGGGCGACTCTTTAAAAAAACATGCCGGAATTTATGCCGATAAATGGACCACAAGTGTCCTTCTTGCAAGCGTTCTCTGAAATTCGGGGAGCGGAGAGAGATCGGCAGCACGCCCAAAAAAGATCGAGGGGCTTTCATCGACGGCATGCACGGTCACGAGCAAAGCTCTATGCCCGCCGAAGGGGATCGACGCTTCCACAAGGGGATCGGAGATACGGAAATCCGGATCCTCCAATGCTTTTACCAACCTTTCTTGAAAGGACTCTTTCCAGGGGTCAGTCCCTTCGGCTCGACCTTTCGCGGTCGGAATGGCATGAAGATGCACCGACCGGGATGAAAGCGGTGCAAGTTCCAGCAGATGCTCCATCGCCGGCCTGCTGTGAGTCACCCAAACGAGGGTTTTATCGCTGTCTTCCGGAACGACGCCGTGAAGGAACAATCGGGCCCATGCGGCCAGCCGCTCCGGGATCATGTAATCTTCCGGCGTATCCAATCCGAAAGCGTCGATCTTTGTATGGGCAGATGCCTCTCCCGTGAGGCTTTGAAACAGTTTCTTTTCCGTCCGGGCTAAGGATTTTAGGTCTTTTTGAACCTCGAAACTTTCGATATCGTATTGTTGAGCCATATGAAGGAAAAGGGCCGCCCTGAATACGAGATCCTCCGGCTTTTGACTCAAACCGGGATTACCGCCTTTTTTCATCAAAGAAGCGACTTGGGATGCAATCTTTTCATCGTCGGTTTCGGCGGATCCCTCCAGCCAGGCAACAAACCGGGTTTTAAGATCCCCTTTGGATCCATGCATTCGGGCAAAGGCCTGAAATGCGTTAAAGGCCTCGGTCAGCCGAGCCTCTTGATCCGCCATCACCGGACAAACAGTCAAGAAGCCTCCTTCGATAGCTGCCGACATAGGCTCCGGAACCTTAAGCAGGAACGGCTGAATCGTTTCAACCGAAGTAAAGCACGCCGTAAGGTCCGCTAAAACGGTTTCCTGAACAACCGTGTTGGGGAAATATATCGCTTTTATGGCTTTCCTTTCTCCTGTCATCTGAATATCCGACCCCGCCTTTGCTGTAGGGCACACTGTTAAGCAGGGACGTCCCTGATCTCGATTCCCATGGACCGAAGCCGGTCCCGGATGCGGTCCGCAGCGTCCCAGTCTCCGGCTTTACGGGCTGCTTCCCTGCTTTTGATGAGGGCAACGATCTCCAGGTTTGGTGCGCTGTCCTGAAATCGGAAAACGTTTAAAACGCTGTCGATATCCTGAAACGCGCGGATAATCTTTTCAGCTCCCTTAGCATCAATTTTTCTTTGCCGGATGTCGATGTTGATCTTTCTGATATTATTAAAAAGCGACGCCAAGGCCTCAGGCATATTCAAATCGTCATCCATGGCCGAAAGGAATCCATGCTTGATATCATAAAGGAGTTGATCCGCCTCGGGGTCCGGGGCTCCCCCTTTGATCTGCCGGAGGGAATGGATACAAGCGTCGATCCGCCTCAAGGCACGCCTGGCTTCTTCCAGCCGATCCTGCGAAAAAGCCAGCGGCTTTCGATAATGATTGGAAAGAAGCCAATATCGAATTTCGCGGCCGGAGAACCCCTGATCAAACAGATCCTTAAGGGTCACTCCTCCTTGCTTTTTTTCCTTTTCTGCAGCGTTGAACAGGACCCGCTCACAGTGAATCCAGTAATTGGCCATGGGGTGCCCGGTCAAGGCCACGGAAATGGCGATGTGGTTTTCATGGTGGGGAAAAACCAGCTCTCTACCGCTGGTATGAATATCGTACCGCTCCCCCATGGACTTCCTGGCTATCGCCGCGCACTGAAGGTGCCACGACGGACGAACATTCCCCCACTCGGTCTTAACGAAAATCCCGCGTTTGAGTTCGGAAAGCCTCGACCGTTTCATGAGGGTGAAATCCCTGGGATTGTCCTTTTCGTATTCATCCAGATCCACCGTAGCCCCGAGCTTGATTTTATTGATATCGATCCCGGACAGTTTTCCGTAATCCGGGATCCGGGAAATGTTAAAATAAAGGGATCTCAGCTTTTCATAGGCAAACCCGTTCTTCTTGAGGTCACGGGCCATCTGAACCATATCCTGGAGATTTTCGCTTGTCCGGGGATAGCCGTCCGCCGGCCGGATGCCCATGGATTCAAGGTCCTTTTGAAACCATTGAATGTGCTCATCCGTAAACTCGGTAAGGGAGATATTGGCCGATTCCGATCCTGCCAGGGTTTTGTCGTCGAAGTCGGTGATGTTTACGACATGACGCACCGCATACCCCCGGTATCCGAGGTACCGGCAAAGCAGATCGGAAAAGACGAACCGGCGGCATTCCTCGATTTGCATCCGGGCATGTGCGGTGGGACCGCAGGTATAGACCGAAGCCTTACCGGGAATCAGGGGCTTAAAGATCTCCTCTTTCCGGCTCATGGTGTTAAAGAGCCTCAAGTCCACCTTTTCTTTTATTGCAAAGAGCGTCGTGCTGAGATACCTTTCCCCGCCGTCTGGGAGGATTACTACCATGACGCCCTTTTCCATGAGAGCGGCCTCCCTGCAAGCAATCGCCATGGCCGCGCCGCTGCTCATCCCTGCAAAAATCCCCTCTTCTTTGGCCAGCCGTCGGGTCATCTCGAAAGCTTCTTCATCCTCGATGTTGATCTTTTTATCCAGGCGATTCTTATCGAAGATTTCAGGCTGGTAAGCCTCTTTCATGTTCTTAAGCCCCTGGATCTTGTGCCCCAGGTAAGGCTCCACACCGATAATCCGGACGGCCGGATTGTATTCCTTCAGCCGCCTCGAGATGCCCATAAGGGTGCCGGATGTCCCCAGTGTCGCCACCACAGCGGTAACCCCTCCATGGGTCTGGCGCCAGATCTCTTCGGCAGTTCCATAGTAATGGGCTTTCCAGTTGGCCTCGTTATTATACTGATCAGGCATGAAATAAAGGCCCGGATTCTCGCGAGACATCCGATAAACTTCCTCGATGGCGCCGTCGGTTCCCAAATGTCCCGGGGTTAGAAGGATCTCCGCCCCCCGAGCCTTAAGGATTTTTCTTCGCTCTTCGCTCACCGCTTCCGACATGGTCAAGAGGAGGTGGTATCCCTTCACCGTACATACCAATGCCAAGCCGATTCCTGTATTCCCGCTGGTGGCTTCGATGACCGTTTTATCGGGCTTCAAAAGGCCGCAATGTTCCCCGGCTTCAATCATGGAAAGCGCAGGGCGGTCTTTCACCGATCCGCCCGGATTAAACGATTCCAGTTTCGCCAATAGCCTCACCCTCGGGTTGGGGTTTAAGCGCCGAATCTCCACCAAAGGGGTGTTACCGATGGCATCAAGGATGGACCGATTCATTCGTGCTGGATCCTCAAATCCGGCCAGAGCCTGCATGCATGCTATCGGCTTCGTTTTCCCGGATCATGGCCTTTTTTCCTTCTCGTTCAGAAAACTTTCGGGGAGCATCCCAATTACCTGGCGGAACACCTCATCCTCGGTGGACGTCGCATCGATAATGCGGATCCGCGCCGGTTGTGCCTTGGCCATCTCTAGGTACCCTTTTCTCACCTTCTCATGAAAGGATAATGCTTCTTCCTCGAAACGGCTTTCATCACAAACACCCGAATCCTTGATGATCCTTGCCCAAGCCCGGGCCAATCCTTTTTCGGCGGGCAGGTCAAAAAGAAAAGTCAGATCCGGTAAAATCCCGCCGAGAGCGATCGAGTGAAAGGCGTGGATGAGTAAAATATCCAGGCCTCTTCCATACCCTTGATAAGCGACGGTGGCATCCAAGAATCGATCGCAAAGCACCGACTTTCCTTCAGCCAGGGCCGGTTCGATGACCTCCTTCACGTGCTGGGCACGATCCGCCATGTAAAGCATCAGTTCGGCCGTCGCATCCAGCGTCGAATGATTCCGGTCGAGCAAGATTTCACGGATCTTCACACCGATCTTCGTCCCACCAGGCTCCCGGGTGACGACAGAATGATGTCCATAATCCTTCAGATAATCCGCTACCCGCTGCACCTGGGTGGTTTTTCCTGAGCCTTCGATCCCTTCAAAGGTGATAAACATGGCAACCTCTTTACCCGTTATATGGTGCATTGATGGGATGGAACCGGTTTCAATCAACATCCACAACAAAGAAAAAGTTGGATTCTTTTTTTTAACCCTTTAACCCTTTTTCCGGTAGAAATGCCGCCCCAATACCCTGTGGTAGGACGTCCACAGATCACCCGGGGTATCGGATTCGATGAACTCCCGTATTCCATTGATCTTGGAATCGATTTCGTCGATGTAATGGAGTAAGACCGCTTCAACGGTCTTGGGAACTTCGGGAGATCCGTATTCCCGGCTGCCATGATGGCTGAGAACCAGGTGTTTCAGGAGCATGGCTTTTTCATCAGGGAAATCCCTTATCTCCTTTAATTTTTCCTCTAGAATACGTACACCTATGACGATATGTCCCAAAAGCCGGCCCCCATCCGAATAGTCGATCACATGATCATAAATAAATTCTTTGGTTTTACCGATATCATGTAGAAGAGCACCTGCCGATAGAAGGTCGCGGTCGATGCCTCGGTAGTGACCGGCAATGGCGTCGCTGAGACGGACCATGGACAGGGTATGCTCCAACAGTCCCCCGACATAAGCATGATGCATCATTTTCGCCGCAGGGGCCTTCTTAAACTGGGTCATCAGCTCCGAATCATCAAAAAACGCCTTCAGAAGCTTTTTCAGGTGCTCGTCCTTAATGGATTGGGATATGCTATAAAGTTTATCGAACATATCTTCGATATTTCGACGGGTTTTTGGGAGAAACGCTTCCGGATCAATGTCCGTCGCCGGAAAAGGGAGTACCTCTTTCACCACTACCTGGAGCTGCCCCTGATATTCCGAAACGGATCCTTTAACCTGAACAAGCTTCCCTTTCCGGATATTGGCGGCAGCCAGGTCCGCATTTTCCCACATGACGGCCCGGATGCCTCCGGATCGATCGCTAAGGGTCATGGTGAGATAGCTGTTTCCATCTCTTTTTTTCCCTAAAACTTTCTCCGAGAGAGCAAAGATTTCATCTACGGGTTCCCCCGGCTTCAGATCCACTACAAAACGGCCTTTGATCGGGTGCTTACTTTCCATCAAACCCACGAGGCTCCAATTGCCATCCTTTCAATTTTTCAAGGATGTCATAATTGGTGATATCACATCGGATAGGAGTAAGGGTAATATAATTTCGGCTCAACGCCGCCCCGTCCGTATCCGGCCCGCTGAAGGCCCTTTGCTGTTCGCAACCTTGCCAATAGTATTCCCGATTCCTCGGATCCGTCCGCCTTTCAAAGTGTTCTTCAATGGGGTACGTTTCCAGTCGGGTGATCCGAACTCCGGCGATTTTATCGATGGGAATATCGGGGATGTTGATATTCAAGACAGTTCCCTGACAAATTGGATGCTCCAACACTCTTTGGGCCACCTGTTCCACGAATGCCGCCGCGTCATCGATATACCGGGTCCCATCCCCCGGCATGGACACCGCAATGGCCGGAATGCCGTAAAAACCGGCTTCCCGGGCCGCGCAGACCGTTCCGGAATAATTCACGTTGAAGCCGATATTCGCCCCGGGATTGATTCCGGACAGAACCAAATCGGGCTTGATATCCATCAGTTCCAGGATCGCCAGCTTGATGCAATCTGCCGGAGTCCCATTCAACGCATATCCAAAAACATTTCCCTCCAATTGAATCCGTTCGCATCGAATCGGTTTGTGCAACGTAATGGAATGCCCAACCGCGCTGCGTTGCCGGTCCGGTGCGACAATGAAAACTTCGTGTTTCATTGAAAAACGACGGTAAAGGGCAAAAAGGCCCCTGGCATGAATCCCGTCGTCATTGGTCAACAAGATACGCATCTGCTCATCCCTGAAACGCATCTCAACCGGAAATGTCGCTTTCAAACAGCGGCACCAAACTTTATAAAAGCCGCAAGGCGAGCGTAAAACCCCGGTCTATAAAAAGGCCATTCAACTTCATATTGACTTTTAGCGACGATTCGGATTTATACATAAAACTTCATTCGTGTTCAAGAAAGTTATCCAATAACAGGCCGAAGCCCTCTAAACCCTGCGGTTAAATAAAAAAACATGACAAGGAATAGAAAAAAAGAATGATAATAGGGCATTTGAATACGTTTAGGCATGGTTCGCGAATAAACTTTTGGTGACTTCTAAAACAATAAAAAATTTGTCATGTTTTTTACCCTGCTGTTGCAAAAGCCGAGGATGCCATGTCGATCCTCTCTGGCGAGGGAAATTGGCTCTCTTTCTCTCCTTTTTTGTTGTCCTTTTAGGGATGGCGCTTCCCGGAACGTCCCATGCCGCACTTCGGTCCGGGAATGCCTTTGAATCCGATTCCGCAGATGTAAGCTTGCCCTGGCAGGTCACGGCCGATTCCTTGTTTTATGACCAAGAAGCCGACCATTACGTCGCCAAGGGACATGTCGTCGTCGTCAAAAAAAAGATGCGCCTCAGTGGCGACTTCGTTCAGCTGAATCACAAAACGGGCCAGGCTCTTGCCATCGGAAACGCCGTCTTGTCCGATGGAGAGGACATCCTCACCGGGGAGCGCATCCGCTTCGACCTAAAAAATGAAACCGGAAGCGCCTATCACGGCACCGTTTTTTTAAAACAAAACCATTTTTATATCCGGGGGGATAAGATCCAAAAGACCGGCGAAAAGACCTACAGTGCCCAATCGGCAAGCATTTCCACCTGTGACGGTGAGAACCCGGACTGGAAGGTCACGGCCCGAAATGTCTCTGTGGCGCTGGAAGGATACGGCTCTGCCATACACAGCACCCTGTGGCTAAAAAAGGTGCCGGTGCTTTATACTCCATATTTTATCTTCCCCGCCAAAACCAAACGCCAGTCCGGATTTCTTCCCCCTCGCCTGAGGGTCTCCGACCGGAAGGGAACCGAATATGAACAGCCCTATTTCTGGGCCATCAATGATAATTCGGATGCCACACTCTACTTAGACCATATGGATCGACGGGGAGAAAAATTCGGGCTTGAATACCGCTACGTCCTGAGTCATCTTTCCAAAGGGGCTCTCATGGGAGATTTCCTCAATGATCGTCAGGCAGACGACGGAACTGAAGATTCGAGCGATCGTTGGGGTTATAAGGACGATGTTTACTTAAGACCCAACCATGACCGGTATTGGTTCAGGATGAAACACGACCAGGCCCTTCCGTGGGACTTTTTCGCCAAGCTCGATCTCGATATGGTCTCGGACCAGGATTATTTGGTGGAATTCAAAAGCGGTTACAACGGCTTCGATGAGACCAATCACTATTTTCAAACCGTCTTCGGCAGGGGCGTGGACGATTATACGGACACCACCCGATTGAACCGCTTGAACCTGAATCGGGCTTGGGATCGAAGCAGCCTCAACATCGAAGGCCGGTGGTATGACGATGTTCTTTTCCGCAGGCACAGCGACCCGGAAGATTTAGATTTAACCCTTCATCGCCTCCCTTTCGTCGAGTACGATGTTTCCAAGGGGCAGTTCTCAGACACTCCTTTTTATTACGACCTGTCTTCCGATTATATCCGGTTCTACCGGAAAGACGGACTGCGGGGGCACCGTGTGGATGTTTATCCGAAGGCGTATCTACCCGTAAAACTTAACAATTACCTGTCCCTGGAACCTTTTGTGGGGCTTAGGGAAACATTCTGGCATATCGACCAGTATGAAACCGAAAAGGAGGGCCAGGACAGCACCCAGCTCAGAGACCTCTATGATACAGGCATCAATCTCAGCACGGAATTGTATCGGATTTACAACACCGGTGGAAAAACCCTCGATAAGATCCGCCACAGCATCCTCCCAAAGATCACCTATCGATACTTACCGGAAAAAGAACAGGATCAATACCCCAAATTCGACGGTGTCGACCGGATCGGAAGGGTCAACCAGGTCGGCTACTCGCTGACGAACACGTTCACCTCAAGGTCCCTCAAGAAAACACCGAACACGGAAATTCCGCAATATCTATACCGCGAATTCGCAAGACTCAGCGTCAATCAAAGCTACAACATCTATGAAGCCACCGACGAGGACATTGAAGAAAAAGAACCGTTTTCCAACATTAATGGTCAGCTTACACTCAGCCCCATGGATTACATATCCGTTGACGCCGATGCCCAGTGGTCCGTTTACGAACATGACTGGATGTCTTATAATACCCAGTGTAAGGTGTCGGATTATCGAGGGGACAGCTTCCATGTCGAATATCGTTACCGGCGGGATTCGGCCGAAAGCAAATCAGACGGCAAGGAGTCGATTTATACCCGGCTTTATGCCAACCTTTTTGAGGGTTTCTCTGCTTTTTGGGACCATGAACGCAACCTATACGACAAAGAGGATATCAAAACCGGAATCGGGGTGATCTATAAAGCCCAATGCTGGTCCATCGATTTTCGATACACCGACGAATTCGAAGACCGGACCTACTCCGTAATGATTAATCTTTACGGCCTCGGCGGCTTCGGAAGCAGCATCGGAACCGAAAAACAAGAAACCGAATGAATACTTAAGTATCAAGGAAGCAAGACATCAGCCATGGTCATCGTCAAGACACCTCTTCGATTAAGCTTTGTGGGCGGCGGATCCGACATGAAGCCCTTTTACTCGAAACGGCCGGGGCAGGTCATTTGCACGGCCATCGACAAATTCGTTTATGCCATCGTCAAGGAACGTTTCGACGACATGATCTATATCAACTATTCCAAAAAAGAGTGCGTTGAACATGTCTCGGAGGTCCGACATCACCTTGTCCGTGAGGCCATGAAGATCACCGGTGTTGAAAAAGGGATCGAGATCACCACGCTGGCCGATGTCCCTTCCAGCGGATCGGGCCTGGGGAGTTCAAGCTCCATCACCGTAGCGCTTTTGCACGCCTTTTATGCTTACCAAAATCTTCTTATCACCGCAGAGCAACTGGCCCAAGACGCCTGCCGGGTCGAAATCGATATCCTTAAAAAGCCCATCGGCAAGCAGGATCAATACGCGGCTGCTTATGGCGGTGTGAACCAGTTCATTTTTCATGAAAACGAAACCACCACTCGCATTCCTGTCGCCATGGACCGTGCAGCAAAGAGAAAATTCACATCATCTCTTCTCCTGTATTACACCGGAATTACCCGGAAAGCCGATTGGATCCTTGCCGACCAGCAAAA
>PCSF01000023.1:15730-35590 GCA_002771315.1 Desulfobacterales bacterium CG23_combo_of_CG06-09_8_20_14_all_52_9
TCGGATGACGGCTTTCGTGGACCCTTTCAGAGAGGCGATGAGCACCGGCAATATCTTAGAATGCGGGCATCTCTTGGATGAAAATTGGCGCCTCAAGCAACATATGGCCGAAGGAATCACCAACAACTCCATCGAGCAAATGATTCAGAAGGCCAGGAAGGCAGGTGCGATAGGTGCCAAAATCGCCGGGGCCGGAGGCGGCGGATTTCTTCTCTTGATCGCTCCCCGAGAAAAACAGGGAGAAATCATGGAAGCGATGAAGGACTACCGGGAGCTTCCGTTTATGCTCGAAGAGAGCGGATCCAAAGTGATCTTCGACGATCGATCATACTCGAGCAAGTAGGAAAAGGGATTCAACACATCCTCGTCTTCGGTAAAACACACCGGGACGATTCAAGGACAACATCGATGGCTTATCGGGTTTTGGTTACCGGTGGTGCCGGGTTTATCGGCTCCCACACAGTGGATGCCCTGATTCAAAAGGGAAATCAGGTGCGGATCCTGGATAATTTTTCGAAAAGGGTCCATCCCCATGGAAGGCCGGGGTATCTGAATGCAAAAGCCGAATTGATGGTGGGAGATGTTCGCGAAAAGGGAGTCTGGGAAGAAGCGCTCAAGGGCATCGACGTGGTTTACCACTTTGCTGCATATCAGGATTACCTGCCCGACTTTTCCACCTTTTTTCATGTGAACGCCGTATCCACCGCTTTGCTTTATGAAGTGCTGGTGGAAAAGCGCATGACTGAAAAAATCAGGAAAATCATTGTTGCGGCAAGTCAGGCGGTGATGGGAGAAGGGTGCCACAGATGTCCAACCTGCCATCCCGAGGGGGGGCATTTCATCTATCCTTCTATCCGGCTGGAATCCCAGCTTTCTAAGGGAAAGTGGGATCACCAATGCTCCGTATGCAATACCGTCCTCCAATGGGTACCCTCTGACGAATCCGTGGTCCATCCCTGCAACCAATATGCGCTCTCCAAATATTCCCAGGAGCAGATCGCCCTGAATCTGTCAAAGCGATACGGCATTCCTTCAGTGGTTCTGCGCTATTCCATCGTTCAGGGAGAAAGGCAGTCTTTTTATAACGCGTATTCCGGCGCCATGCGAATATTTGCCCTTTGTCTGTTATTTGACTCAAGCCCGGTAATTTTCGAGGACGGGTACCAGGTCCGGGATTTCGTCAACATCAAAGACGTGGTGGATGCCAATTTGCTGGTATTGGAAAATGATGCGGCAAATGGGCGCGTCTTTAATGTGGGAGGCGGTATCCCGTGGACCATCCTTGACTTTTACCGCTCGATGCAACAAACCCTGAAAAAGGACATCGAACCCCAGATTCCGGGCCGCTATCGGTTCGGAGATACGCGCCATATCGTCTCCGATATCACCCGGCTTAAAACCCTGGGATGGTCGCCTCGACGCACTGTTAAAGACAGCATCAGCGCTTTCTGGTCATATATCATCGGCCAAAAAACGCAAAGAGGGGTACTGGAATTTGCCCAGCAGCAGATGAAAAAGCTGCAGGTTATTCGGGAAGTTCAACACTAATGTGAGGTTTCTCAGATGGACATCAAAGCCTTTGCGGACCGTTATCTTGCCGCACTTTCGGATGTGCTGGACGCCTTTGACAAGGAACAATTCGACAAGCTGACCCGGCTCATCCTGGAGGCTTATGATCTCAATCGACGCATCTTCATCATGGGAAACGGGGGAAGCGGTGCAACAGCATCCCATTTCACCTGTGACATCAACAAGGGGTGCTGTATGGATGTGGAAAAAAAATTCAAGGTCATCTGCCTGAATGACAACATCCCCACTCTTCTGGCTTACGCCAACGACTTATCCTACGACAGGATTTTCGTGGAACCGATGAAGAACTTCTTCAGCAAGGGGGATGTGGTGATCGGGATATCGGCGAGCGGAAACTCCGAAAACGTACTCAAAGCCATTGCTTTTGCCAATGAAAACGGGGGAAAGACTGTGGGCCTGTGCGGTTTTTCAGGAGGTAAGCTGGCTCAAATGGTGCACGTGCCTTTCGTGGTCCGCGTGGACGATATGCAGAAAGTGGAAGATGTCCACGTCATCGTCATCCATATGATCATGCAGGCGGTCTATGCGGCGCTGCATACAAAGAGCGGACTTCGATGAAACATGAGGCGCTTGTCCGGAAATGGTATGTGCTCCATACCAAAAGCCGTTTTGAAAACGTCGTCACCGAAGGCCTGACAAAAAAATCGTTGGAAGTCTTTCTTCCCAAGATTCAGGTTCAAAGCAGGCGCAAAGATCGAAAGCTCCTCATCCGGGCCCCCCTCTTTCCCGGATATGTCTTTGTAAAAACCGATTTAAACCCTTATCAGCATCTGGAGATTGTCAAGACGGTGGGGGCGGTTCGACTCATCGGGAATAAAACCGGACCGGTTCCTGTTATGGATGAAACGGTGACCTCTCTTCAAATCATGGTGGCCGGCGATCATACGATTTTAACAGGGAGCCGCCTGAAAAGAGGAGACCGGGTCATGGTGGTCAACGGACCCTTTACCGGGGTGACCGGCATCTTCATCCGTTACAAGAGCCAGGGCCGGGTCGTGGTCAATATCGAGGCTCTTGGCCAATATGCCGCCGTGGATGTAGATCAGGATGATGTGGAAAAGATCCCCCATTTCATTCCTTAAATCTTGCCTTATTGCCCTTTTTCTTTTAGACTGTCTCCCGTAGTTTTACATCGGAAACCAATATCAACAGACATGGCGACCTCGTCGATGGAACCGGATTTTGACATCTTGAAACACCAGAAGCATGCGCACCGCCTTCTCGGGGCTTTTCTCAAAAGCGGCCATATCCCCCATGCCCTCCTATTCACGGGAATCGAGGGATCGGGTAAAAGAGACGCCGCTTTTACCTTTGCCATGGCCTGCAACTGCGAGGAGTCCCCGACAGACTGGGTTCAAGGCCTAAAAAAAACCGTCTTCGGACCAATTCCCTGCGGTCGTTGTCTGCCCTGCCGCAAGATCGTTTCGGGGAATCACCCCGATATGATTCTTCTTGCCCCTGAACGATCGGTGATCAAAATCGCCCGGATCCGCCAACTCTGTCACGAACTCTCTTTAAAACCCTATGAAGCCAAGAGACGCGTTGCAGTGATCGTCGATGCGCCCTGGATGACACCGGAAGCTGGGAATGCCCTGCTCAAAATACTGGAGGAACCTCCTCCTCAGACACTTTTGATTCTTACTGCCGTTCAGCGTTCCGATCTGCTCCCGACTCTGGTTTCCCGCTGCCACTCCATACGATTCCACCCCCTCCCGGAGAGTCATATTGCCGCCGCCTTGCAGAACCGTCTCGGCCTTTCCGCGGACGAGGCCGATGCACTGGCTCCTATGGCCAACGGCAGCCTGTCACGGGCACTTGCCATGGCGAACAGGGAGGCCGGTGCCTCAAAGTGGCTGAATCGCAGGAGGGCGATCATTTCCGCCTCCGGGTTAGATCGCCCGGAATCATTCTCTTTCGAGCCGCTCACCCTGTCCCTGGCCTTTGCAGAGCGGCTGTCCGACGAAAAGGAGCGTATCCCAGAGGCCCTCGACATTCTGCAATGCTACCTTCGGGACCTTGTAGCGCTCCGATGGGCGTCACCCCATTTATTCAATAAAGACTTGACCCATAAGATGCAATATGTTTCACAACATACCCGTCTGGAAGTGCTTATGACGCAAATTGAAGCGATTCAGCGGGCCCAAAGAAACCTTACGGCCAACGTGAACCCCAGGCTGGCATTGGAAACCATGATGATTCATCTTCGAAACGCCTGTCATGAATAAGATTGTCGGAATCCGCTTTAAGCCGACCGGGAAGGTCTATCATTTTGATTGCGGAGCCTTTGTGCTCCATGAAAAGGACTCGGTGATCGTCGAAACCGAACAGGGTCTTGAACTGGGCACTGTGGTAGTCGCTCCCTTTACCCGCGATGAAGATTTTTCGGGCAAACCTTTGAAAAAGGTGTATCGACTGGCCGTGGAAAACGATTTCAGTCAGCTGGAACAAAACCGGGAGACAGAAAGGCGCGCCCATGCCTTTTGCTTGCACAGCATCATAAACCTGGGGCTTTCCATGCATCTGTTTTCAGTGGAAAGTAATTTCGACGGCAATAAGCTCACCTTCTTTTTCACCGCGGAAGGGCGTGTCGATTTCCGCCAGCTTGTGAAAATGCTGGTGAAAGAACTCGGTACCCGTGTGGAAATGCGTCAGGTCGGAATTCGGAATCAGGCTAAGATGTGCGGTGGGATCGGGCGCTGCGGAAGGATGTTCTGCTGCTCGAATTTTATCGAGAAGTTCGAGCCGATTTCCATACGCATGGCCAAGGAACAGGGGCTGTCCCTCAACCCAACCAAGATTTCCGGGCAGTGTGGCAGATTGATGTGCTGTTTAACCTTCGAAAACGAAACCTATTTGGAATTGAAAAAAGAATTCCCGCCCATCGGCCATACGGTGAAGACCGCTCGAGGAGAAGGGACAGTGGTCCGCCACAACGTCATCTGTGACCGCATGGTCATTCAAATAGCCGACGGCCAGGAAATCGAAATTCGTCGAGATGAAATCCAAGAAACAGAAAAAGAGGTACAACAGAATTGACACCCGAACCTTTTTACGTCACCACCCCGATTTATTATGTCAATGCCCGGCCACACCTGGGACACGCCTATACGACTCTTGTTGCGGATGTCCTGTGCCGGTACCAACAAATGAAGCAAAAAGAAACGTTCCTACTGACCGGGACGGATGAACACGGCGATAAAGTGGTCCAAGCCGCAAAGGCGGAAAATGAAAGCCCCAAGGATTATGTGGATAAAATCAGCGGCCTTTTCCGTGACCTCTGGCCGAAGCTGAACGTACGGCACCACGACTTCATCAGAACCACGGAACCCCGGCACATTGCGGTGGTGGAACGTGTGCTTCAAAAGATCTACGACGCTGGCGATATCTACTTCGGCGAATACGAAGGCCTCTATTGTTTCGGGTGCGAACGCTTTTACACCGAACATGAACTCAAAGACGGCAAATGCCCGGATCATGAAACGGAGCCCGAACAAATTAGAGAGCATAATTATTTCTTCAAGATGAGCCGGTATCAGGGATGGCTCATCGAGCACATTCAATCCCATCCCGATTTCATCCGTCCGCAGCGGTACCGAAACGAGGTCCTTTCCTTTCTGAAAGAGCCTTTAGAGGACCTATGTATCTCACGCCCCAAGACCCGCCTGCAATGGGGCATTACGCTGCCGTTCGACAATAATTACGTCACCTATGTCTGGTTCGACGCCCTCCTGAATTACGTGTCCGCACTGGGATACCCCGACGGTGAGCGTTTCTTGAAACTCTGGCCCCATGCTCAACACATCGTTGCCAAAGACATCTTAAAGCCCCACGGTATATACTGGCCTACCATGCTCAAGGCTGCCGGAATTCCGGTCTACCAGCACCTCAACGTGCATGGATACTGGAACGTGGACCAAAGCAAAATGTCCAAGAGCCTCAAAAACGTCATTGACCCCCTTGCCCTGATTCAAAGCTATGGACTGGATGCTTTTCGATTCTTCCTCATGCGAGAGATGGTCTTCGGGTTGGATGCCGGCTTTTCCGAGGCGGCTCTGGTCGCCCGCATCAACTCCGATTTGGCCAACGACTTGGGTAATCTTTTTTCAAGAACGTTGGCCATGGCCCACAAATACTTCAAAGGGCGCGTTCCGGAAGTTCCACCCGAAGCCCGGGATGAAATGGGATTCAGTATTGAAAAAAAGGCAGGGGATACCATTTCGGAATTTGAAGCGGCCATGGAAGCCTTTGCCTTCCATAAAGCCCTCATGGCGGTCTGGGAATTCATCAACCAGTTGAACAAATATATCGACGTCACGGCTCCCTGGATGCTGGCTAAGGACCCTTCCCAACATGACCTTCTTGCCGCAGTCATCTCTAACCTGTTGGAAGGGCTGTATGTCATATCGGGCCTGATCTATCCGATCATGCCGGAGACAGCTCAAACCATGCAAAAACATCTGGGGCTTAAGCCCGATGCTCGGTTTTTCGACCTGGATCGGCTGGGCCCGTTTAACCGGATACGCTCCGGAACTCATCTTCCTAGAGCGACAGCCCTTTTCCCGAGGATCGACACGGAGAAAAATAAAACCCAAGGATCCGACAAGACCCATTCGGTCGCAGCGTTACAACCCGTCAAACCTGAGATTGACATAGAAACCTTCCGTAAGCTTGACCTTCGGGTTGTCACCGTCTTGAAGGCCGAATCGATCCCAAAGGCCAAGAGACTTTTAGCGCTGGAAGTCGATATGGGAGAAATACGAACCGTAGTGTCGGGCATCGCCCAAAGTTACAAGCCGGCAGACCTCATCGGCAAACAGATCGTTTTGGCGGCCAACTTAAAGCCGGCCAAAATCATGGGAGTTCTTTCCAAAGGGATGATGCTGGCCGTCGCAGACGGAGAGCATGCCGTCGCCCTGACCGTGGATAAACCGGTCAAGCCGGGGACTCCCGTCACTTGAAACCCACAATCGGCAACATGCACAGCTCCAATTAAAACGATTTGGCCTAAATCTCATGAAACCCGAACTATCCAAAGAAAAACCCATATTGACCCCATCGCCCCGTCAAACCTGGCAGGACTATCAGGCCGAATTGAAACGCCAAAACATCCGCAAAAGACACACCCGCGGGCTGGTTCGATGGGTCATATCCCTGCTGGTTCTTGCAGCATCTCTTTACGGTCTGTCGGTGAAAATCGATGGATTTTCCGGCACTCCGAAAGATTTTTCCAAGCCAAAGCCGAACCTTGCTCGCTCTGATCTGTCAGATCCCCAAGCGAACAAAACAGCGGATTTGGATATTAAAAAAAATAATTGGACGGCCTTGGCGAAAAACGCGTCATTTCTAAAAGAAATGCGACCTCAATGGACCTTTTATCAAGACGGCAAGCGCTTTTCCGTGGAAACGACACTAAACGCTTCCCTGCAGCGCTTTTTGAATGATAAGCTGGATCGAAAATTACCGAAACAGGTCGCCATAGTGGTCGTAGAGCCTTCAACCGGACGTATCCTGGCCCTTGCAGGGCACGACCGGATCAATCCTGCAAACAACCCATGCTTGAAAAGCGACTTTCCGGCAGCCAGTATTTTCAAGATTGTCACCGCTTCGGCCGCTGTTGAAAAACACAATTTTAACCCCGAGACCTCGTTTTTCTACAACGGACAAAAACATACTTTGTATAAATCCCAGTTAAAAAACACCAAGAATAAATACAGCCATCGGATCACGTTGCGGGATTCCTTTGCCCAATCCGTCAATCCTGTATTCGGGAAATTGGGTATTTATCATCTCGATATGTCTGAAATCGAAAATTATGCCCGGGCATTCGGGTTCGGTGAAGAAATCGGATTTGAGTTGGGGATGTCCAGAAGTGGTCTGTTCGTTTCCGAGGAGCCTTATCACTTGGCTGAGGTTGCCAGCGGATTCAACCGGAAAACCACCCTCTCCCCCTTGCACGGAGCCCTCATCGCGTCGGCTGTCCTCAATGGCGGGAAGCTCATGTCGCCGTCACTCATCGATCGGGTCACCAATGGGAAGGGTGAGACGGTTTATCGGGGTCAAACTTCCCAGATCAGCCAGGCGATCTCTCCAAACACCGCATCGGTTCTCTCGGACCTCATGCAGGCCACGATCCGATCCGGGACCTCCCGGAGAGCCTTCAGCGGGTACCGTTATGACAGGGTGTTGTCGAAGCTGATCATCGGAGGAAAAACCGGTTCCATTTCCAATGTCACCCAAACTTCCAAATACGACTGGTTCGTCGGATTTGCCAAGGAAAAAGGGAGGGCGGAAAGCATCGCCATCTCGGTGCTCGTGGTTCACGGAGAAACGCTTTCCAGGAAAGCCGGATCCTATGCGAGAATGGCCATTAAGGCCTATTATGAGGAGTATTTCAATGGAAAAAATAGCAACAGGCGTTCCTGACATAGAAACCGCCCGCTTTTAAAAAGATATCCATTGAATCCCGCAAGATTCGACCGGCGGTATCAAAGTATAAAACCTAAAAACCTGTGAGGAGATCGAACATGCCCGGATTTGAACGGTTTGACGATGCGGAGAGGAAAGAAGTCCAGGAAGTCCTGGAAACCGGGGTCCTGTTTCGATACGGATTCGATTCGGCCAGGCGCGGCCGGTGGAAAGCTTTTGAGTTCGAAAAAGCTTTTGCAAGGCGACTGGGAGTCAGGTTCTGCCATCTGTGCTCCAACGGAACCGCTTCCCTCAGCATCGCCCTGGCATCCTGCGGCATCGGTGCCGGAGACGAAGTCATCGTTCCGCCCTTTACCTTCGTGGCCACCGTTGAAGCAGTCCTTCTTGCCGGAGCGATACCGATCTTTGCCGAAATCGATGAAACCCTTTGTCTGGACCCCGATGCCGTTAAAAAGACCATCTCCGGCCGCACAAAAGCGGTCATCGTCGTCCACATGTGCGGCGCCATGGCCAGAATCGACGAGATGCAGTCCGTATGCCGGGAACATGATGTGGTGCTCATCGAGGATGCCTGCCAGTCCGTCGGCGCCACCTTTCAAGGTCAAGCAATAGGCACCTTCGGCCACATGGGATGCTTTTCCTTTGACCCGGTCAAGACCATCACCTGCGGGGAAGGTGGCGCCGTGGCCACCGACGACGAAAAGCGATACCGTACAGCCATGGCTTTTGCCGATCACGGGCACGATCATATCGGAACCGATCGGGGCCGCGAGGGGCATCCGATCTTGGGAACCAATTTCCGTATCAGCGAACTCAATGCCGCAGTGGGCCTGGCCCAGTTGAAAAAACTCGATACCTTCCTGGAGATACAACGGACACATAAACATCGGCTCTTGGAAATGATGCGGGCGTTTCCCCGTATCACACCCCGGCACATTCCGGATGACGACGGAGATTCGGCCACCTTTCTTTCCTTCTCCCTTCCAGACGAAGCCGGCGCACGGAAAACCGCCAGCGCATTGGCCGAAAAAGGGGTCGATGGATGCTTTTACTGGTATGACAACAATTGGCATTACCTGCGGCAATGGGACCACATCAAGGGACTCAAGGCGCCCGCGAAGTTGCCTATCAGACTCATCGAGTCACGACCGGACTATCAGAAGCTTCATCTTCCCCGGTCGGACAGCATCATGAGCCGGATGATTTCCATGCAGATCAAGCTCTCCTGGACTGAAGTGGATATTAAAAAAAGAATGGATGCGATGGCTGATATATTTTCCAAAATTTGACGAAGTTCCTTTACCTCATTCCGGGGAGCACTCAGATCGGATAATTTATAACACCGATAATTTGAAAACGACAAGGACGGATAATCATGTTTCGTAACTTTAAAACAGTCTCACGGGTTCTCTATGGCCGTGGCAGCTTCGATCAGCTGGAGGGTATCCTTCAAGAAAAGCGGAAGGGAAATGGATCCTATATCGTCTTTATATTGGATGATGTGTTCAAGGACCACCCTTTTCGGGATCGCATTCCCGCCCTTGAAACAGACCGGGTTATTTTTGTCAGCGTCGATGAAGAACCCACCACCGCCTATGTGGATGATCTAACTCTCAGGGTTCAGCGTTTTTCCGGAATACTTCCGGCCGGCGTAGTGGGAATCGGAGGGGGAAGCACCATGGATCTGGCAAAGGCCGTGTCATTGATGCTGACCAATCCCGGATCGTCAGCCGACTACCAGGGTTGGGACCTCATCCGAAACCCCGCGATTTACCATGTGGGGGTGCCGACCCTTTCAGGAACCGGAGCCGAGGTATCTCGAACCACCGTGCTGATCGGTCCTCAACGAAAACTAGGGATCAACTCCGACCATACGGTTTTTGACCAGATCGTCCTCGACCCGGATCTGATCGCATCGCCGCCGGCCGATCAACGGTTTTATACCGGGATGGATTGCTACATCCATTGTGTGGAATCCCTGACCGGAACCTATTTGAATGCCTTCAGCAAGGCGTACGGTGAAAAAGCCATGACCCTTTGCCGTGAAGTCTTCCTGACGCCGACCCCTGACGCGGATGAAAAGATGATGATGGCATCTTATTTCGGAGGTATGAGCATCGTTTATTCACAAGTGGGTGTCTGTCACGCCTTATCCTACGGTCTTTCTTTCGTATTGGGGATCCACCATGGCATCGGAAATTGCATCGTCTTCAACCAGCTCGAAGAATTCTATCCCGAAGGTGTTCGAGAATTCAGGCGGATGATGGATTTCAACGGGATCTCTTTGCCGGAAAATCGGGTCTTTGGCATCGAGGTCCAAAAACTGGAAAAGATGATCGACGTCTCTTTAACACTGGATCCCCTTTGGGAGAATGCGCTGGGAAAAGCCTGGAAAAGTGTCATAACCCGAGATCGGATCAAAGAACTGTATTTGCGGATGTAATTCGAAAATGAAAATTCTGCATTTTTTTGAAACGAAAGTGTGGCCTCGGATAGCCGGCATTGCCGGATGGCTTACGCCGTATCTTAAGGCCAACATCTTTTTCGCCAGGGCCTTATCAAGCGTCCCGGCTGATTCCATCGTCTTTTTTCCGGTTACGATGACCCGCCTGTGTTGCGGTATTGCCGGAATCATATCCTTCGTCCCTCCAAAGGAAATGCAACAGACACCGGATATTGAGGCTGCCGAAAAGCTGTTTGCCCGCATTCGATCTAACCCGATTTTCTTGCAGGTCGAAAAGGATCCTGTAAGCGGGGACCCGGAAAATCTGCGATCCCGCCTTTTTGATGCCGTTCGAATACTCAAGCAAGATGTTCTCTTTTCCCACATCCTTTTGAATCCGAACAGTTACAAAGACCTGTTGCAACTTGGCCGGGATATCTCCGATTTTGCGATATCGGAAGACACGTGGCTAGCCGGGAAGATGGGAGTCTTAAAGCCCGAAACCGTGGAGTACGCCGTGCATGGCATCGAAACCCTGAAGGATATATCCTGGTCTTTGCTTTCTGAAATCGGCGAAAATGTGGTCAGGGTGAAGGGACTCCTGAAGGATCAGGAAAAGGACTACCCCTTACACGCGATCCTTATGGCCAAAAAGATCAATTCCGTACTCAACAGCATCGACCGTCTTGAGGTGAGGGGCCGGGACTCTGCCGGCATCTCCCTGATCGTTCTTCTCGAAAAGCCGGTCTTTGATGATTTTCAAAAGGCACTGGATGCCCAGGACCTGACCGCATCTTTTCGAGACCGTATGGAGGCAGAATATTTGGCTAACCGGGGGATCGATTGCCGCGAAACCACCGATGAAAACAGTCGCCCCCTCGTCAGCGTGACTCTGACTTACAAAGTCGCTGCGGAAATCGGCAAACTGGGGGACAATGTCCGTTTTCTTCGAGGTCAAATCCGAAACGATTCCATTTTTCATGCCTTGATCCAACGCGTTCCCCATTATTACTCGATATTGTGCCACACTCGATGGGCTTCCGTCGGGGGCATCACCGAAGCCAACTGCCATCCTGTGGACAACCATTGTCCGGGCACATCATCTCAAAAATCCGGCGTCATTCATGTCTGCTTGAACGGTGATATCGACAATTACCGGGACCTGAAAAGAACCCTTGAAGAAAACGGGACCCGCATCCACCCCGAGGTCTCAACAGACACCAAAATCATCCCCCTACAAATTGAAAGTTATCTCAAAAAGGGCTTCGGAGTGGCGGAAGCATTCCGCCTGGCGGTCAACGGGTTCGACGGGTCCCACGCCATTGCCATGCACACGGACTTAGCGCCGGGAAAGCTCTTTTTAGCCCAAAGGGGAAGCGGACAAGCGATCTTCGTCGGCATTGCCCCCAACCATTACATCCCCACCTCAGAAGTGTATGGTTTCGTGGAAGAAACTCCCATTTATGTCAAGTTGGAAGGCGATAAAGAAACGACGGGAAAAACCAAAGGACAGATCTTCATCCTCGACCAGGCTTGCGCCGGCGGGCTTTCAGGCATTTCCGCAATGGGGTATGACGGTTCCCCAATCTTGCCTTCGGATGCCGACTTGAAGACCACGGCGATTACTTCCCGGGACATCGATCGACAGGGTTTCTCTCATTACTTTCTGAAAGAAATCTCCGAATCCCCGAATTCTGTGAAACAGACCCTCCGGAATCGATGGTATATCGAGGAAGGCCCTCATCGACTTCATAAAATAAGGCTCGACGAGAAGTCCTTTCCGTCCGCCTTGCGGCAGGCATTCCTTGACGACAAAATCCGACGGATCTTTTTCATCGGCCAGGGAACGGCCGGAGTTGCCGCCGCCGCCTGCGCTGAGATTTTCAACTATTACCTCAATGATTCTTTGCTGCACATCCATGCAATGAAAGCCACCGAGCTGAGCGGGTTCCGTCTTGACGAAAAAGATGGGGCGACCGACATGGCCGACGCCTTGGTGGTTGCCATCTCCCAGTCCGGAACCACCACCGATACCAATCGGACCGTAGACATGGTCAGGGAAAGAGGGGCGCATACTCTGGCTATCGTGAATCGGAGGGACTCGGACATCACTTTCAAGGTTGACGGCATCCTCTATACCAGCAGTGGCCGGGACATCGAGATGTCCGTGGCTTCCACAAAGGCCTTCTATTCCCAAATCGTGGCCGGGGCGCTCTTAGGCCTTTACATCACTGCTCTGAAAAATCGGCGGGATACCGCGTTTATTTCCAAAGAAATCCAAAACCTTCTCCGAATCCCGGAGCAGATGGAAACAATTCTTTCCACGAAAGATAAAATTGCTGCATCGGCTGCTAGGCTGGCCGTCACAAAAACCTATTGGGCCGTGGTGGGAAGCGGTCCCAACAAGGTATCCGCAGACGAAATCCGGATCAAACTGAGCGAGTTGTGTTATAAAACCATCTCTTCGGACTATGTAGAGGACAAAAAGCATATCGACCTTTCCTCGGAACCCTTGATCATCGTATGTGCCGCCGGCACCAAAACCACCGTCATTTCCGACATCGTCAAAGACACGGCCATCTTTCATGCTCACAAGGCAACCCCCATCGTCATCACCGACGATGGGGATCATCGGTTCGATCCCTATGCCGCCGACGTCTTTCATGTCCCCATGGTCGACCAGCACCTTGCCCCCATATTGAATACCCTGGTGGGACACATTTGGGGGTATTACGCCGCGTTGGCCATCAATGATGGCTCCCGCTTCCTCTTTGATTTTCGGTCAACTCTACAGAAAACCATCGATGACCACGCAGCAAAGGGGATGGATATCTACGAATTGATGTTGGAGGAAACCTTCCGGGAAAAAATCGTTTCATTTTACCATGCGTTCCGCAAGAAAAAGGCCGACCACCGGTTCTCCGGCACCATCGGTTTCGACACCGCATCGGAGCTGCCCCTTTTGCTCAAATATCTATCCGGCAGGCTCCCGGTGACAGACTTCGAGCTCGATTTCGGCCTCAAGGGGACAGCCTCCAACATGCTGCGATCCCTGTTTCATTACCTGGGCGAATCCATCAACCAGATGGCCCGACCGGTGGATGCCATCAAGCATCAGGCCAAGACCGTCACTGTCGGGACCAGCCGGATCCGGGAAAAGGTGGAGGGGATACTTTTTGACGCTCTTTTTGCACGCCGGTTCGACATCTCCCAGATCACCAACAAGAACGTCATCGTCTTGAAAAACCTGCAGGCAATCATCCGGGCGATCAATGGATCGACCCTGTATCGAATCCACGGATTGAATCTTTTGGGAGAACCCTCCGACGAAACCACCATCGAACTGGCGGCAAGGGATGGCACATCCCTTACGATCCCTTCCCGCGTCGAAAAAGATACAACACTGAAAGGTACCAAACGGATCATCGTCCGGGAGGGAAATGTTTACATCGGCAAAGGGCGAAAAGACGACCGCAGCATCTTGATCATTCCCGTCATCTCCCTTTCCAGCGATCGGCCGAACTTCATCGAACACTTATTGCTTTTGAATATCTCCTTCAAAACGGATGTCTCCTTGCCGGACAAGATAAAGGCCCTCGGCGGTAAATACGAGCGGATCAAAAACATCGTTCAGGAAAACAGCCTGTCCTGGGAGGACGCCTATCTGAATGCCGTCAAGATGGATGAGCTGTTTGGAAGGTCGGCGGAAAAAATCGGTGAGCAGATCGTCGATCGCTTTAAGAAGGAATGAGTTGCCCCAGGCTCAAGGCGTGTTCCAAAAAAGCCGGGCTCCCAAAGCATCCAAAAATGCATCCGGGGCATGAGCTTTTAACCAGACCAAACCCGATTCCTCTAACGATTTAAAGCCCGATTCAATGAAGAGGATCCCCAACTCCTGAGAGCCTTCGGTTTGAAGGATAAAGATGAGTTCAGAAACGATAGATTCCTGAAAAAGCTCCATAAGGGCATGCAGGGCAAACTCTCTTTTACGAAAATCCCCCTGGCGTAGATCGGATAAAAGAATTTCCCTGGCCAGGGTCGCTTCAGGAGTCGCCCTCCGGTCGGATAGGGCCAGATCGTAATAAAGTTGTTCCGCCTGCGTTTTCGGCCCCCATCCGAACCCGGCAAGGGCCGCCGCCGCTTGACGCCCTGCCCATCGATCCGGCAGGGAATCCACCAAGGAGGGTATCGCCTTGGGATCCTTGATCTTTCCCAGACCCTGGACCGCAAAATATCGGACCTGCGGGCTTCGATGGGATACGACTCCCATCAATGCGCCAACGGCCGCCGGATCCCCGATCTCCGCCAGAGCTTTGACCGCCCTCCATAGACGGTCCGGGTCCTGTATTTCAACCAACTGCACCAGAGGTAAAACAGCAGGTTCACCGATTTGAACAAGGATATCCGAGCACCGGCTTTGAATCACCGGATCCGAATCGGACAGGTGTTCGATCAAACCCGGAACAGCCGACGCTCCGTTTTCAATCAAAATCCCGGCAACCTTTTCTTGGATATTTACATCCGCCCGGTTCAGCAATCCGATCAGCGATTCCACAGCCGGAGCACCGATTTTTCTTAAAGTGGCTTCGGCCAGGCTTTGAATGGGTGATTCCGGATCCTCCATGGCCCGGATCAAGGGCAAAACCGCCGGCTTGCCTATTTTAGCCAGGGCTTCTGCAGAAGCATCCCGCATCTCCGGTTCTTCAGCCTCCAAGGTTTTCACCAGAGGGGTGACACCCTTTTCATCTCCGATCTCTCCGAGGGCTTTGGCGCAACGGATCCGCATTGCCAAATCTTCGGTTTTCAATCCTTCTGTGAGAAACGGTACTGCCGGAGAGCCGATGGCCGAAAGAAGTCGAACCGCCAGATCTCCTGTGAAAAGATTATCCTCTTTGAGAATGGACATCAAAGGCTCCACAGCCGAAACCCCGATGGCAGGCACCACGTCCATCGCCAAGCTTTCGAATCGGGTTGGATCGGATGCCGTTTCAATGAACAGGGGAGGCACGGCCTTGGCTCCGATTGCAATCAGTGTGGTGACAGCCACCTGCCGGGCACTTTCGTTTGCCGCTGCCGCCTGCATGAGAGAAATGACGGATGCTTCTCCTATGCCAATCAGTGCATCGGATGCGGCCCGACTTAGAAAAGGATCCTCCTTTTCGAGTGCTCCGATCAGGATTTCGACCGTCCGTTCATCTTTGATCTCGCCCAATGCTTTCGCGGCCAGCCGGGCAACCTCCAAGTCCGTATCTTCAACGGCCCGGATCAGCGGTTCCACAACAACAGATCCTATCTTCGCTAGGGCATGCGGTATCTCGTGCAGTCCCGGTGAGGCTTTTTCATAGAGCGCTTCCATGATCGGCCCTACGGCTCTTTCATCGCCGAGATCGCCAAGGGCGATCGTTGCCGCAATGCGAACCCTGTCCGGAAAGGGTGATCCAAAAACCACAAGTAAAGGCGGAAGCGCCGACGGATCCTTGATCTTTCCTAGAATTCGGGCCGATGCTTCCTGAATATGAACATCGACATGTTTCAGTGAAGCGATCAAAGGCACAACCGCCTCTGACCCGAACCCGATGAGCACCTGTTCCGTCACATACCGCACGCCCGGGTCATCGTGATTCAAAAGGCGGATCAAGGGCGCTACAGCTCCTGGGTTTTTGATGGATCCCAGAGCCAAAACAGCGCTTTGAACCACTTCGGGATCCGGATCCTGCAACAGCACCATCAGATTCGGCATCCATCCGGGGTCCTTTGTCCGACCCAAAGTCCGGGCTGCGGCCATTCTAGTTTCCGGCTCAGGGTCTCCGAGATTCAAGACCGTTTGTCGAGAAACGGAGGCACACCCCTGTACGAACATCAGAATGGAGAGGGCAGCCGAAAAGAGACTGTGACAGAATGTCTTCCACCCACATATCCGTTGTCGGGAGCAGGCAAGCCCGTCTCGGCAAATCAAGCCGGCGCTAAACCAAGTCCCTTTTTGAGCCTGGATGTTGATGTTTTTTTCCGGCACCTTAAAATTTTCCTTTCCGACGGACTGCATTTGCTGAAACGCGATAAAGTCGAACCGACGGGCTTTGCATCTTAGCGGATGATCCCCTTCGGTTGTCAATGAAAAAGCGGCAACCTTGTCAAAACTTGCGTTTCAAGAACGGGATATTTTTTTCTCCTTGAAAAAAGTCGCTGATTTTCTTAAAGTTCAGAATATGGGATACGTCTTTGACTTTAATGACGCTCGAGCATATGAAATTTGGCTGGCGGATCCGAAAAATCAGTCCACCTTGAGGCTTCAAACACAGCTTGTCCTTGATTTGCTCCAACCGTCTCCCGGAGAAACGCTTCTTGACATCGGGTGCGGCGTCGGATTTCATCTGTCGGTGTTTGCGAGCCGAAAACTTCAAGTCACCGGAGTCGATCCTTCCCCATACATGCTCGATAACGCTCATAAAACCCTGGGAAATCGGGCGGACCTGCATCGAGGTTTTGCCGAAGATCTTCCCTTTGACGACAATGAGTTCAATTATGCGTGCCTGATTACCGTTTTGGAATTCGCGGAAAGTCCACAAAAAGCCCTTCAGGAGGCGTTTCGGGTGGCCAAGGATCGGGTGATCCTGGGGATATTGAACCGATATGCCCTCAAGGGATTGGAACGCCGAATTAAAGGGATTTTCACTCATACCATTTATAACAGAGCCCGATTTTTCAGTGTCTGGGAGATCAAGCGTATGGCTTTTTCGCTCTTGGGAGAGGTCCCTATTGCCTGGGGAACGGTATGCCACCTCCCTATCTCTACCAGCCGAATGGCCAGACGGATCCAGGTGTCTCCGATGATACAGCGGTGGCCCTTTGGGGCCTTTGCAGCCGTTTCCGTAACGCTGACACCGCATTTCAGGACCTGGTCTCTTCCACTGGAATTTGGAGCCAAAAACACCATCAGCTCTTTAGCGGGGTGAGATATGGAAGCGGTTCTCTACGATAAACAGGCGCATAAGCTATCGGTCAAGTGCCGGCTTTGCAACCATCGCTGCCTCATACCGGAAGGAAAACGCGGGATCTGCGGGGTTCGGGAAAACCAATCCGGCATTCTGAAAACCCTGGTCTACGGCAAACTCGTCGCCCAACACGTTGACCCTATTGAGAAGAAGCCGCTTTTTCATTTTTTACCCGGAACCCTTTCTTATTCCATCGCTACGGCAGGATGCAATTTCAAGTGTGATTTTTGCCAGAATGCAGACATCTCCCAGATGCCCTCGGATAGAGGGGGCATGATCCTGGGGAAAAATTCAACACCAAAAGACGTTGTGGACGCCGCCCTTGGATCTCAATGCGTCAGCATTTCTTATACCTACACGGAACCCACCGTCTTTTTCGAATTTGCATTCGATACGGCCCGCCTCGCCCATGAGAAGGGGCTTAAAAATGTTTTTGTGACCAATGGATATATGACCTTAGAGGCTCTGGATCGGATCCGGCCTCACCTGGATGCAGCCAATGTGGATCTCAAGGCTTTCCGCGACAGCTTTTACAAGAAGCACTGCGGTGCCAAACTTGAACCGGTTAAAGAAACTCTGATCCATATGAAATCTTTGGGGATCCTTGTTGAGGTAACCACCTTGTTGATTCCGGAGCTTAACGACGATTCCGCAGAACTAAAGGAGCTGGCCGCTTTTTTAGCCGAATCCCTCGGGACGGATACGCCATGGCATATCAGCCGGTTTCATCCCACCTACCGGCTGATGGATCGCCCCGTCACTCCGATGCAAACCCTCAAGAACGCCCGTCTCATAGGCACCGAGGCGGGGTTGAAATACGTCTACATGGGAAATGTCCCCGGGGAAGACGGAGAAAAAACCTTTTGCCCTGCCTGCAAGACGCTGCTCATTGACCGATGGGGATTCTTTGTAAAGAAAAATGTCATTGTGGCCGGCCGGTGTCCCCGCTGCGGTGCCGCGATCGAAGGGGTCTGGGGATGACACCGTGGGCTATCCCTTATTTCAAACCGGCCTCGTAACAGCGGCGCTCCATATAAAATCGGGTTTTGGGGTCATACACCGCTTCACTTTCATGGATATATTTCGCGCCCCCCTCCCAGGCTCCGCCAGCTAGTACCACGGTGTCCCCAAGCGAAAATTTTTTGCCGCATGCCGGACACCCCTCCGCATTGAGGGAGTTGACCTTCTCAAGATCGAGCATGAGTTTTTCACCTTTTTTCACAAAACCTCCCGGTCTTCGATTCCCAAAATTCGACAACCTTCGTCGCCTGATTATATTGGATAAAATCGTAAAAACTCAAAATTGATGGTTTCGTAAAAAGTCGAAAATGCTCTCTTTCCGTCATTCCGGAAAAAGCCGGAATCCGGTGTTCTCAAGCACTTATGAAACTCCTGGACCCCGTTTTTCAACGGGGTGACGACTTTTTACGAAGCCATCATATTTTAAGCTCCGGCCAACTTCAGGCGTACACGTTTTTTAAGGCGCTGAGCGCTCTTTTCATCCCTGAAGGAGACGAGTGTGATCGGTGAGTGACGGAACAGTTTTTCCGCCACAGATCCCACCAGGAAATGTTCCAATTCCGTGTGCGCCTTGATCCCGGCGACGATCATATCGGCCCCTTCTTCAACGGCAACATGGATCAGGGTTTCCGTCGGATGGCCGACCTTGAAGATCGATTTGAATCTTTTCTGAGGGAATGCCGTTTCTTGAATCAGGGAATCAAGAAGGCGCTGCCGGTCCTCTTTCAACCGAGCCACATAATTCTCACCGCTGATTTCATACCCCATCAGGGCAACTTTCGAGATGCCGTCCACGTCTCTTTCATTGATGACATTGACGGCTACCAGATCGGAATTCAACTTTGAAGCAAGCCCTACGGCAAAATCAAACAGCTCGGATGCATTCTCCGAAAATTCAATGGCAACCATCAGTTTGCGGATTTCTTTCATAAGGGCCTCCTCATATTTGGAAAGGGCTTTTCAATTCATTTTGAATGAAGCCAAAATGCTTTTTGTTTCGGACTCCACGGGCACAATTTCTCATGTGAAACAACTACCTGCAGAATAAAACCTCCCCCAAATCATCTATGGAGAGGATGAACCGGGAAAACAACATTCGGAATGACCATCAAACAGGATTTTATTGATTTATATCAAAACAAAATCCGCTGCACAAGCCAGGATTAAAAACGCTTTTCGGTATCCTTGAAAAAGAAACGCCTGGCCTAAACTATCGGCCGGGCGTTTCTTTGAATGATCCTATCCGGAGCAGGTGATCCGGAACGTTTTATCGTCTATCCTTCCTGCGGTGCTTAATCCACCTTGGGGCGAGGCAAGACTTTGGCCATCTCGGCGATTTCCGGGACCCTATGCTCCCATTCAATGGCCATGAGGTGCACGCCGGCCACC
>PCSF01000051.1 GCA_002771315.1 Desulfobacterales bacterium CG23_combo_of_CG06-09_8_20_14_all_52_9
AAAAGCTGAGGATGTCCCAGATCCAAGGCGTCCAAGGGCGAAGCCGTAGTATTTTACTGCGAGCCCTTGGCAACGAAGGAGATGGGGCATCTTCAGCTTTCCCTCCGGGTAAAAAATGTGACAAATTTTTTCTTTGTTTTAGAAGTCACTAAAAGGTTATTCGCGAACCATGCCCAAACGTATTCAAATGCCCTGTTATTATTCTTTTATTCTATACCTTGTCATGTTTTTTATGCAACTGCAGGGTTTATCATTCGATGACGTGTCCGAACCCCCTGTCTGCCTCGAAGGTGATCCGCCGCAGCTCTTGTTCCAAGCGCCCCAATCTTTCCTGAAGTACAACCGGATCGGCGTCGGTTGGCACGACCACAGGATCTCCGTACACAACCTTGCAGACGGTAAACGGCAGGGGAAGGATGAACCGGTCCCAGCTGGGAAAAACCTTCATCCTCCTGGCGCTGTAAGTAATCGGGATAACGGGATACCCCGTTTTTTTAGCCAACAGCACCACTCCGGGCTGAGCCCTGAACCGCGGACCCTGGGGGCCGTCCGGCACCACCACTCCGGGCCGGGCGGGTTCCTCCTGAATACGGCGGATCTGCTCGGCCAGTGCCCGACCCCCTTTTTTAGAGGTGGATCCCCGCACCGTGCAGTGACCCTGTCGCTTCAACACCCGGGCCATGTATTCTCCGTCTCTCGAAGCGCTCACAAGAATCACGCCTCCCCATCCCTGATACAGATAACTAATCAACAAAATCCGCGAATGCCAGAAAGCAAATATGAATCGCCGGGATTCCAGGATGGACCGGACCTTTTCCCGCCCTTCAGATTCAACCTTGATGGTGGCAAACCAGGCGTCTACAAAGGCTTTGCCGAGGCTGCCGATCAGTTCCCATTTGAGTTCTTCCCACTTCATGACGTTTTGCTTTGTTATAAGTGAAACCCCGATGCCGCATCGGTCATGCAACCTGCGGGTTGTTGCTTTCCATGAGTCGAAAGGCGATATCGGCCGCCCGGTCGGATGCGCCTCTCCCCCCCAAAAGGGACCTGAGCCGGTTACATTCCTTAATAATTTGATCCTTGTAGTCCGTATCCGTCAGCATGCGATGGCATCGTTCGGCAAGGGTTTGGGGTGTGGCCTCTTTTTGAATCAGCTCCGGCTGGATCTCCTTTCCGGCGATCAGGTTGGCCAGTCCGATGTGAGGGACCTTGATCAGCATCCTCCCGACCCAAAAACTGATGGGCGATACCCGATAGAGAATAACACACGGAACACCGAAAAGGGCCGCTTCCAGGGTCACCGTTCCCGATGTTGCCATGACCAGTTCCACCCGCTGAAATATTTTTTGCACGTTTGCTTCGGACAATTCACACGGGATGTTCGATCCCGATCGCCGGAGGATTCTCTCTACTCGGATTTTTCCCACCGTATGTGCCGCGGAAACGACAAATTCCAGGTCCGGATGTCGGGCCTTCAGGATCCCGGCAGCCTCCAGCATAATGGGGAGATGCCGTTCCACCTCCCGCTCTCTGGACCCCGGAAGAATGCCCACCGTCCGATGCCGACGCGTTTCCGGGTCTTTTGCTGTTTCACCCCGTTCTTCTTCGGCATCCAGTAGGGGATGCCCCACAAAGGTCACCGGGATGTTCCATTTTTTGTAAAAGGCCTCTTCGAACGGAAGGATGACCGCCAGATGATCCACCAGTTCCTTGAGTTTCGCCGCCCGACCCTGTCGCCACGCCCACAATTGGGGGCTGATGTAGTAAAGCACCGGGATCCCCAGCTTCTTGGCCGTGGGCGCCACCCTGAGATTGAAATCGGGAAAATCCACCAGGATGACCAGATCGGGCTTCAGATTCTTCAAGAGGTTCTTGACAAGTGCCATCCCCTTAAGGATGACCGGCAGCTTGGCCAGAGACTCGGTGACACCCACGGCGGTCACTTCGCCGGCCTCCATCAGGATTCTGACACCGGCCTCCCGCATGGCCTTTCCTCCGATTCCGAAAAAGAAAAGGGACGGGTCCTTTTTCTTCATGGAGCGTACCAGGTTGGCCGCATGAAGGTCGCCGGATGCTTCCCCGACAACGATGATGACACAGCGGCCCCGCCTTTTTTCCTCTTTTACCTCTCCCATTTCACAACGCACCCTTCAATAATGGATAGCTGGTGGTGCGGATTTGATCCATGATCTGAAGCGCGATCCGAAGGGCGTTGCGCCCCGCCTCGCCGCTGACCATGGGCGGTCTTCGATAGCGTACGGATTCAATGAAGGCTTTCAGTTCCGCTTCCAGGGCGTCTTCTTTGGGGAAAGCGAGCCGGCGGATCCGCATCCCGGGGATGAGGCTATCCGTTTCACTTTCACCCTTGTCAATGACCGTAATCTCCTGATCGGAAAAATTAACCGAAATATATTGATCTTTTTGAAACAGTCTCAGTTTCCTTTCGTTTTTAAGGGAAATGCGGCTGGCTGTGATGTTGGCGATGCATCCGTTTTCAAATTCCATCCGTGCATTGGCAATATCCACATGCTCGGAGACCAGCGGCATCCCCGCAGCCCGGATTTCCCTCAGCCCCGCATTGACGAAATTCAGGATGATATCGATATCGTGGATCATCAGGTCGAGAACCACACTCACATCCGTGCAACGGGGTTTGTACTGGCTCAACCGGTGTGATTCGATGAAGAGGGGAGCCCTGACGATCCCCTCCAAGGCCAGCACCGCTGGGTTAAACCGTTCCAGGTGTCCAACCTGGATGAATCGACCATGGGACCTGGCGATCTCGATGAGTTCATCGGCCTCCTCCAGGGTGGTGGTAATGGGCTTTTCGAGGAGGATATCCACATCCTCCTTTAAAAAATCTTTCGCGATGCTGAAATGATTCGGGGTGGAAACGGCGATGCTTACGGCATCGACCATTCCGAGAATCTCGCGGTGGTCTCCGTAAGAGCGGGTCCCCACGCTCCGGCCCACTGTTTCAGCCCGATTGGCGTCGATGTCCACGACACCTACCAGCTCCGCCTCCGGGATCTTTCGATATTTTTCTGCGTGATACCGGCCCAGGTACCCGACCCCGATCACGCCCACCCGCACCTTTTTCATGGATCCTGTCTATCGTATCTTCTGGGATTGTTCCGGGGCTTGATCATCTTATTACCCATCGCGTATTCCTCTTTACTCGTCGCCGACTTTTGGCCCCTGATCCCTGCTTTTCATCCCCACGACGGCAATCCCGAAACGATCGGCGAGAGCGATCATTTCCTGCCGATCGAAGACCACGGTCTTTCCCGCTTCTACGGCCAGGGCGCTGACACCGGCATCGACCATGGTCTGCACCGTCTGCATTCCCACCGCGGGAATGTCGAAGCGCGTATCCTGGTTCGGCTTGCATACCTTCACCGCTACGGAGCCTCCCTTTCCCAACTGGCCTCCTCTGGACATGGCGGCATCCGTCCCTTCGATGGCTTCCACCGCCAGTATGGTCCCTCCGGCCACCACCACACACTGTCCGATATCCAGTCTGCCGATATCCCTGGCACATTTCCATCCCAAATCAATATCTGCAGCCTCGGACCGGCTGGGGCACCTTTGGGTCCAGACCCCCTCAGGCGCCAAAAGATCCGGGAGTAAAAAGGTGGAGGGTCGGATCCGGATCCCTTCCTTTTCCAGAACGCTTGCAAAAGATCTCAGCATGCCGTCATCATGGGTGCTAAACATCTTGAGCAAAAGGGAAATGGCCTTGGAATCAGGCTTGACGTCCGAAAACATACGGGTCTTTTTGATGGATCCCATCATGACCGTTTCCACGACCCGGTTCTTCTTAAAAAACCGAATGAGGCGTCGGACCTGCCCTAAGTGCATCCATTCGATGGCATCCACCCCATCGGCCAACCGGGGATCCGCCTCGTTCAGATATGCTGCGGCATAGATAGAAAGCCCTTTTTCTTTCGCCCTTTTTGCAAAAAGCAGGGGAAATTGCCCGCCCCCGGCAATCAAACCGATACGGTCGCCGGTGGTCAGATGTCTCATGAGCCCGTTCTTTTTCATGTTTTTTAAAGTCTGTAGATCTTTCACCCTTTCCTCATCCCGGCTTCTTTCCTCCGGTCTGTGGGGGACGGGAAGGGTGAAGGGATTATTGATGAAAAAACAAAAATGCAATCTTTAATTGATGTTGGGGGTGCCCCGATCCAAGCAGCGTATTATCGCGTGACCCCCCTCTGGGATTGTTTCAAAAATTCGATGAAGGTCACGACTTCGGGAATCTGCTCCACCTCGGCCCGAACCCGCTCAATGGCTTCGTTCAACGTGAGGCCGATCCGAAAGAAGATCCGGTAGGTCTTTTTTAAGAGGGAAAGCGTCTTTTCCGAAAAACCCTGGCGCCTCAGACCGACGCTGTTGAGTCCGTGCAACTTGGCCCGGTCCCCCGCAGCGATGACGTAGGGAGGCACATCCTTGACCACTGCGGATTTCCCCCCTACGAAGGCATAATCCCCGATCCGCACAAACTGGTGGATAGCGACCAAACCGCCGATGGTGGCGTAGTTGCCGATGGTGATGTGGCCGGCCAACGTTGCGTTGTTGGCCATCATCACCCGCCGGCCGGTCTTGCAGTCGTGGGCGATGTGGGAATAGGCCATGATGAAATTTTCTTCCCCCACTTCCGTGATTCCGCCGCCGAAACCGGTTCCTCTATGGATGGTCACGAACTCCCGGATGATGCTTCCCTGTCCGATCTTGACGTAGGTTTCCTCTCCGGCGAACTTGACGGACTGAGGCACGGCGCCGATGGCGGCATGCTGGAAAATCTCACAGTCCGGTCCGATGGTGACGTAAGGATCGATCACCGCATGGGATCCGATGCGGGTCCCCTTGCCGATGATCACATTTCCGGCGATAACGGCGTAAGGCCCGATGGTCACATTTTTCGCTATATCCGCTTTGGAATCCACAATTGCTGTTGGATGAATCATTCGCTTTCTCCGATACTCGCCATCAGCTCCGCCTCGGTGACCAGCTTCCCGTCGACTTTCGCCACGCCAGCCATTTTGATCACCTTGGAGCGCAGTTTCAGAATTCGGACTTCAAAAATCAGTTGATCCCCGGGAATGACGGGCTTTCGGAAACGGACCTTGTCGATGCCCATGAAATAGATCAACGCTCCCTTCCGGTTTTCGGATATCGACTCGAAGGCTAAGACACCCCCCGCCTGCCCCATGGCTTCCACGATCAGTACCCCGGGCATGACGGGAGCCTGGGGGAAATGCCCCTGAAAAAAGGGTTCATTGATGGTCACATTCTTTAAGGCCACAGCCCTTTCCCGGGGGACCAGTTCAATGATGCGATCGATGAGCAAAAAGGGATACCGATGGGGCAAAAACCCCATGATCCGTTGAATATCATACACTTTTTCCATCTTTTTCCTCGATACGCTTCAAACGTTTTTCAAGATCCGTCACCTTCTTCTTGAGCTCGGGGAGACTCGGAAGGGTGCGTGAAACCCTGAGCCAGTCCCTGTGGGGTATGATGGGTGTACCGGAGACCGTCTTTCCATTCGGGACGGACTTCGTAACGCCGGCCTGTGGCCCAACGATCACATTATCCCCGATTTCCAGATGTCCTCCAACCCCGGCCTGACCGGCCAAAATGACATGTTTTCCGATGGTCACGCTCCCTGAAATCCCCACCTGGGCCACCAGAACCGTATGGGCGCCTATGATGACGTTGTGCGCCACATGGACCAGATTGTCCGTTTTGACCCCCTGCTGGATCCAGGTCTTTCCGAAAGTCGCCCGGTCGATGGTGTTGTTTGCGCCGATCTCCACGTCATCGTCGATCTGCACGAAGCCCAGATGTGGGATTTTATGGTACCCTTCTCCGTCCGGCGCAAAGCCGAAGCCATCACTGCCTATGACGGTCCCCGCGTGAATGATGACCCGGTTCCCGATGCGGCAACCCTCCCGGATGGTCACGTTCGGATAGATTGTCACGTCGTCTCCGACGGTCACCCCGTCCCCCACCACCACGCCGGAGTGAAGAACGACCCGATCTCCAAGAGTTACATCATCACCCATGGAAACAAAGGGGAAAAGGGTCACCTCGTTCCCATGTGAAAACCGGTTTCCGAAAGTTGCCAAAGAACTGATTCCAGGTGCAGGCCTTTTGGCCGGGCAAATCAGGGACACCGCTTTGGCAAAAGCCACCTGAGGGTTCCCGACGCATATCAGTGTCCTGGAACACGCCGGAGTTCCCAGGGGAACGATCACCGCACCAGCACGCGTTTCATCAATCCTTTTCAGAAACCGGGGTGTCCCGGCATAGGTGATCTCTTCCGGACCCGCCGTATCAAAGGGGGCCGCCCCCCGGATGATCCGGTTGGGCTCTCCAAGGATTTCGCCGCCCACCCATCCGGCGATCCGGAACACTTCAATGCCCATCCGTTTGGCTCCTTGCTATCGGAAACGTTTGGATCCGTTACTGGGCTTTGGGTTTGGCCGGGGCCTTCTGGTCGCCCTTCACCGCTTCCTTTGAAAAACGCTCGTTGTAAAGCTGGATCAATCGATCCGTCATGTCCAGAGTACTCGGAAAATACAGCAGCCCCCCCTCCCGACGCTCCAGGATCAAAAGATATCCTTCTTTTTTTCCGATATCCTCGATCAAACCCATCACTTCTTTTTGAATTTTGGTGATGAGCCGCCTTTCCATCTCTTTGAAATCCGAGGCGTACTTCTTTTGCAGCTCTTTGAAATCGCCGACCTTGATCCTGAAGTCCCGCTCTTTTTCTTCGCGCTTCTCCTTGCTCATGACCAGAGCCTCTTGTTCGAGCCGCTTGCGGATCCCCTCAATATCATCGCCCTGCTTCTTGAGGTCGGTCTCCATCTGTTTGCCCTGCTTGTTGATCTCGGACTGCGCCATTTTCCCGGCTTCCGAAATCGACAGGATCTTTTGAAAATCGACGACGCCTATCTTGGCAATATCCGCTCCCCACACGGTACCCGAGGATGTTAAAATCATCACCGCAGCCCACAGGATGCCTGCGTGTTTGACTGTACCCATTCTCTTTTCCTTTCTCTGTGAGGCGTCGCTTTTGACTTCCGACACCCGTTTCGGTAGCCGAGTTAAAACCCGGTGGACATGGAAAACTCCCATCGACCCGAGCTTTCCCCTTCCAGTCGATCCAGGACAAACCCATATTCCAGCCGTATGGGACCTACAGGGGAAAACCACCGGAATCCTAAGCCGGCGCTTTCCCGCATATTGGAAAGGTCGATGTTTTCATCGTTGTTGTAAGCATTCCCCGTATCGAAAAACGCCACTCCATAAATCCCCATATCCGGAAAGAGCGGGACCAGATATTCGGCATTAAACTGCACGAACTTGTCCCCGCCGATCTTTATCCCGTTTTCGTCGGTCGGACTGACAGTACGCCACTTGAAGCCGCGCAATGAAGTGATTCCCCCCAGGTAAAACCGCTCCCAGTCCGGCAGTCTTCCTTCGGAATTTTCGCGGACATACCCGGCCTTGGCATGAAGAAAACCCACCGTTCCTTTATAAACCGGGAAATACCATCCCGTCTGGCCGATATATTTCGTAAAGGCAATGTCCCCCCCGAATCCGGCGTACTCGACGCTGATACTGTGCTCGGACCCTTCGGTAGGGTTGAAGATCCGATTTCTCGAATCCCACCGAAGTTCCGTCGACACGGTGCTCTGGTTATTGGTTCCCTCGAAATCCTTGATGCCAGGCGGCGCATCTTCCTGGATATCTTCGATGGTGGATACCTCATAGGCATATCCGATCAAAAACCGTAAATAATCCGACCATACAGGATATCCGAACCGCAGCCCTCCACCCGTGGCATCTTTGTCATAGGTTTCATAATCCTTGATCCAGCGGTACACATCCGTCCTTGCCGAAAGGGGGATGTCAAAGAGCCAGGGCTCGGTAAAACTTAAATTGTAGCGATCCGACGTGCCGCCCACATGGGCCTGGAGACTTAAAACCTGACCGCGGCCGAACAGGTTCCGCTGCGTGATCTCTCCCATGGCAAAAAACTCGTCTTCGCTGCTGTACCCCCCGCCGATTGAAAACATCCCCGTGGACTTTTCCTTTACATCGATCTTCAGGACCATCTTATCTTCGGCGCTCCCTTTCACGGTCTGGACCTTGACGTCTTCGAAGTAATCGAGGCGATACAGGTTCCGGATGCTACGCTTTAAGCGCTTTCCGCTGAAAAGTTCCTGCTCGTAGACCTTCAGCTCGCGGCGGATGACTTTATCCCGTGTCTTCCGGTTCCCGCTGATGAGAATTTTCTCGAAAGAGATCTGAGGACCTTTTTGGATGTGATAGTCGATGCCCACCACATGAGTGTCGGCTTTTTCGTCGATTTTGGTGGAAATGTCCGCATTGGCATATCCCTGATCCGTGTAGAGATCCATCAGAGTCAGCACGTCTTTTCTAACCGTCTCCCGGCTGAAATAGGCATCTTTTAGAAGTGCCAGTTTGATTTTTAAGGCTCCTTCATCCTCCACATCCCCGGAGATCGTGACGGTGCCTACCTTGTATCGGGGTCCCTCCGAGATTTTGAATGTCACCTCGATTCCATCTTGAACGTATTTCGTTTCGGGATCGCTGACCCGTGCGTGCAGGTATCCGTGGTTCTGGTAGAACGCCGTCAGCGCCTCCTTATCCTGGGAAAGCTTGTCGCGATCCAAATCGCCGGAAGAAGTGATAAAAGAAAAAAACCCTTTTTCCGATGTGCTCATGACCTTCTTTAAGGCCTTGGCGTCAAAAACCGTGTTTCCCTCGAAGGCGATGGTCTGGATCCGAAGCTTACTTCCTTCCGATATGACAAACTCCAGGTCTGCCTGGTTGTTCTTCAGATCCTCGACATTATAGGACACCTGGGCATTATGATAATTCTTTTTCTTGTAAAGGGTCTCGATCTTTTTCAGATTACTTTTCACCTTGAAGATATTAAGGATGGACCCGGATCGGATGTCGAGATTTTCTAGGAGCTCCTTTTCGTTGTAAATCGTGTTGCCTTTGAACCGGACCTTTCGGATGGTGGGTTTTTCCTGAACCTTAAATACGATCGCTTTCCCTCCGGCACTCTCCTCGGCTTCGATGCGAACATCTTCAAAGTAGCCCATCTGGTAAATGCGGTTCAGGTCTTCAGACAAGGACCGGACGCTGTAAGCATCTCCGGCCTTGACCTGAATGACTTTCGAAATGGCATCGGATTCAATCCGCTTGTTCCCGGAAACCGATACGTTCACGATTTTGGCCTGTTTGAAAATGTGAAGCATCAGGTCGTCGGCAAGCTTTTTCACCGCCCCCAGCAGGTTCTCGATCTTTTCTCCTTCAACAGCAAGCACCTTAGGGGGGTTTTCGGTGATTGTCTCCATCAGGCGCGCATCGATACTGAATCGCTGCCCTGCCTGAGTCAGACTCCCCCATACGGCATGAGTCGATCCGTTTTGGACGGATAGATTTCGGACGGCTTTGGTCGTCGCAGCGGTATCGGCGCCGGCCAATCCCTTTTCCGAAACCACCTCGACGCCTTCCTGGCTTAGCCGATCCTGAATCACCTTCACGATTTCTTTTTGCAGGTAGGAATATTGGGCCTGGGCGTTGATTCTAAACGGAATGATCGTCACCTTTGCCCGAGTTTCGCTGCCTGCCGCCGGAAAAGCGGCCAGCACAAACGCTACTCCCATCAACAGCCACAAATATCTCCGCCACCGGCTCTGTCGATGGCCCCAAGAGTTCGAAATCCGCCGCAGAATGGATCGCCTAGTTTCGATCTGCATCCACCAATCTTCCTTCCGACAAGGTGATGCGTCTGGCCATTTTTGCCGCCAGGCGCATGTTGTGTGTGACGACCACCAGGGTCATCCCCAGATCCTGATTCAGAGTTTTTAAAAGCTCGTGGACCTGCAGGCTGCTTTTCTCATCCAGATTTCCGGTGGGCTCATCGGCCAAGAGCAGACGGGGCTTGAGGACCAGGGCCCTGGCGAGTGCGACCCGCTGCTGCTCCCCGCCCGACATCTCAACAATCTTATGGTTCAGGCGGTGGGAAAGTCCCACTTTTTCCAGCATTCCTTCGGCCCCGTGCCGTGCCTCTTCCCGGGTTACTCCGTGGATCAACGCCGGCATCATGGTGTTCTCCACGGCGGTAAATTCGGAGAGCAGGTGGTGAAACTGAAATACGAACCCGATGGATTGATTTCGAAACGCCGCAAGTTCGGCATCGTCCAAATTAAAGACCTCTTTTTCTTCGAAAACGAGCGTTCCCTTATCCGGCCGGTCCAGCGTACCCAGGATATGCAACAGGGTGGACTTACCGATTCCGGACGGCCCCACGATGGCTAGGGTTTCTCCCGGATTCAATTTCAGGTCGGCCCCTTTCAGGATCTCGATTCTGGCCGTGGCGTTATGAAAACTTTTGTGTACGCCTTGCATGATGAGTAAAGGCCCCTTTGCATCGGCGCTACCGGGATCCATGTAATGCTCATCCATATCGAATCGCCTGAACAGGATCAAGCTTGGACGCCTGCCTGGAGGGGTAAAGGGTTGCCAGAAAACAGATTACCAGGGTGGCGAAAACGATTCCGAAGACATCCGGAAGCTCAAGCTTCACCGGCAGCGTAGTGGTAAAGTAGTAAATATCCCCTGTCAGCTCGACGATCCTGTACCGCTTGAGGGCCGCGCACAGGATAAACCCCGAAATCATGCCCAGCAGGGTCCCCATGGTTCCGATCACCATTCCCTTGAATACGAAAATTGTACGAATACTCTTGTCGGTGGCCCCCATGGTTTTTAATATGGCGATATCCCGGGTCTTTTCCATGACCGTCATGATCAAGGTGGAGGCGATGTTGAACGCGGCCACCAGTACGATGAGGGTCAGGATAATGAACATCACGATTTTCTCCAGCTTCAAGGCGGTAAAAAGATTCCGGTTCATCTGCATCCAGTCCCTGGCCCAGAAGGGAAACCCCAGCTTATCTACGATCCGGTCCGCCACCTTCCTCGCCCCATAGACGTCCTTCACCCGCACCTCGATTCCGGTAACGGCTTCCGGCATCCGCAGGAGTCTTTGCGCTTCCTCGAGATGGATGTAGGCGAAGGTTCCATCATATTCATACATGCCGGATTCGAAAAAACCGACAACCGTAAACCGCCGCATGGCCGGCAGATGACCCATGGGGGACAGCATCCCCTTTGGGGAGATGAGATGTACGGCATCTCCTTTTTGAACACCCAGGCTCTTGGCCAGCTCTTTTCCTAAGACGATCCCCGGGATAGAAACGCCGACATCGGGGTCTCGATTTTCCTTGTTACCGTTTTCAAAAGAAACGCCCTTAAGGCTTGGGATGACCCTTCCGGCACTTTCGGGGTCAACCCCCCTCAAAACCGCACCGGAAGTCCCGTCCGCCGACCGCAACATGATCTGGGTATAGATAAAGGGGGTGGCCCCTTCCACACCCGGCGTATCCTCCACTCGGCGCATGACGGCGCCGTAGTCGGTAAAGGCCCCCCCGTAACGCAAAAGGACCACGTGCGCCTGTCCCCCAAGGATCCGGGATTTCAGGTCGGACTCAAAGCCGGACATTACCGCAATTACCACGATGAGGGCCATGACCCCGACCATCACGCCGGCGATGGAGAGCAGGGTAATCAGTGAGATGAAGGTCTGCCGCTGCTTGGCCATGAGGTAACGGCGGCCGATGAAATATTCGTATTTCATTCAGCTCTGTCTCATCACGATTTACTCTTCATGTGCGGGAAGAAAATGACTTCGCGGATGGAGTCGGCATCGGTGAAGAGCATGACCATCCGGTCGATCCCGATGCCTTCCCCGGCGGTGGGAGGCATGCCGTATTCCAGGGCCTCGATATAGTCTTCGTCCATGGGGTGCGCTTCTTCGTCCCCGGCCTGCCGCTCTCGGACTTGCTCGAGAAATCTGTTCCTCTGATCTTCCGGATCGTTGAGTTCGGAAAAGCCGTTGGCAATCTCCCGACCGCCGATAAAGAGCTCAAAACGATCTGTCAAAGAGGGTTGAGTTTCGCTTCGCCTCGAAAGAGGGGATACCTCCACAGGGTAGCCGGTGATGAAGGTGGGCTGGATCAAATGGGGCTCCACCAAGGCATCGAAGAGCTTGGTGAGGATCTTTCCGATGCTCCCCTTCTTGGTGACCTGAACCCCTTTGGCCTCGGCCAGGGCAAGGAGTCTGCTGCGATCGGAAATCATTCCGCTTTCCACACCACCGAAGGTCTCGAGGGCCTCCAAAAGCGGAATCCGCCTCCAGGGTGCCGCCAAATTAATGACGTTGCCCTGGTAAGTAATGGAAAGCGTACCGCAAAGAGATTCCCCCACGTGACGAAACATGGCCTCGGTCAGGATCATGAGGTCTTTGTAGGTGGCGTAAGCCTGGTAAAACTCCAGCATGGTGAATTCGGGGTTGTGCTGGGTGGAAACACCTTCGTTTCTGAAATTCCGGTTGATTTCGAATACCCTTTCCAGCCCCCCGACAACCAGCCTCTTCAGGTAGAGTTCGGGTGCGATTCTTAGATAAAGCTCCATCCCCAGCGCATTGTGATAGGTCTTGAAAGGAGCTGCTTCGGCGCCTCCGGGCACGGGATGCATCATGGGTGTTTCCACTTCCATGAAGTCTTTGCCGATGAGAAACTCCCGGACGTACTGGATGACCCGGCTTCTTTTAGCAAACAGCTCCCGGACCGCAGGGTTCATGATCAGGTCGAGGTAGCGCTGTCGGTACCGTTTTTCCGGATCCTTGAGCCCGTGAAACTTCTCCGGGAGGGGGCGAAGGGCTTTGCAGATCAGCTTTAGATCCGTCGCCAAAAGAGTCCATTCTCCGGTACGGGTGATGAATATAGGACCCGTAAGGCCGATGAAATCCCCGGCCTCCATCTTTTGAAACACCTCAAAGGTCTCCCCGCTCATCTTGTCCTTACGGATATAGGCCTGAATCTGGCCGGTTCGGTCCCTGAAGCGGATAAAGGCGCTCTTTCCGAACCGGTTGACGGCAACAATGCGCCCCGCTGTCTGAAAAACGGGCCCTTGTTCCGTGATCTCTTCGGGCGCCGCTTTTTCCACGGCCTGCCGGATTTCCCTGATATCGTGGGAAACCCTGAAATCATTGGGATATAAAGGAATGTTTCGGCTTTTCAGATCCTCTATCTTCTGTTTGCGTTGAGCCAAGACATCTTTATTTTCTTCAGGTTGCTGGTCCATTTATTCTACCGGTTCGTTCTTGTCCGTCTCGTTGAGATTGTTGAACTCATTTTTCCGTCACGGGTGCATCATGAGCGGCTGCTGCATTTTGCAGTTTACCATTTTCAATTTAAAAAATGAAATTTAATCTTTTATATGAGTTACCCCTGAAGTGTCAAGATTGATGAAATTGTAAAAACTAAAGATTGATGGCTTCGTAAAAAGTCGTCACCCCGTTGAAAAACGGGGTCCAGGGGTTTCATGACTGCTTGAAAACACTGGATTCCGGCTTTCGCCGGAATGACGTAAAGAGAGCATTTTCGACTTTTTACGAAGCCATCAAGATTAACCTCCGATGCTAAACCGAGTGGATTTTTCCTAAAAATGCGCTCAACAGGCTTGTGAAACGGGTCGAATTCAGGTAAAGTCAATCTGTTTTGAGATGGCACCCGTTAAATATGAATATGAAACCATCAACACCCAGAAACCGAGGAGATCGACCATGTGCCTGAAACAATGTTGGGTTATATTATTCTGTGTCGCCCTCGCCGCTCCGGCCGCCGCACAATTTTATAAATATAAGGACAGGGAGGGAAATGTCCGCTTCACGGACGACCTAAGCCAGGTTCCCGAATCCCAGCAGTCCGGTGCAACCTCTTATGAACAGTCGGAAAGCCGGCCGGAAGAGCTTCCTGCCTCCGGGAAGCCCGAAGAATCCAAAGACGCTGTGGCCAAGACTCAGGAAGAGGCGAAGCTGAAGCAGGATTGGCTCGCCCTAGAAGAGAAGAAGAAGCAACTGGATACCGAGCGTAAAGCGCTTATGGATAGACGTGCGGCCCTTGAAAAGACCAAAAATATACGGAAGACGCGCACGCAGGAGTTCGCGTACAACAAGGAAGTAACCAAACTCAACGACGAACTGCTGGCTTTTGAAAAGCGCATGAACGAGTTTAACGCAGAGGTGGAAAGCAATAACCAACGGATAAAAGAGGCTGAGAAAAATCGCCTGGAACAGATAAAGCCCGCACCGCCGCCGGTTGATTGATGCCGCCCTGTTGCGACGTGTAAAAAGAAGGCCCCATGAAATCCCCGTTTATCAAGATTGCAGGGCTTGAAAATGGTATCGAAGCCCAACTGGTGGAATCCATCTTGAACGAACAGGAGATTCCCCATCGCATCCGTTCCTATCATGACACCGCCTACGACGGACTGTTTCAGGTCCAAAAAGGGTGGGGGGAAATCCATGCACCTGCAACCTTTATGGAACCGATCCGGGAGATCCTCCGCGCGGTGCGTGCCCATGCCCAGGACGATAATTCAACATAGAAATCCAAGACAACGAGAAGGAGGATGCACATGTCTGTAAAACCATCGGATTTTCAAAAGGCCATTGAAATCGGTCGTCCCCCCAATATCAAACAGATGTTTCCCAATTCTAAAGGCCTGATCATCAGCGGCAAGTTTATCGACCGGGCCATGTTGAAAAAGGGGAAAGCCATCGCCATAGCCGCCAACGGCCGCAATACCTTTGTCATCCAGGGTGCTCTCAGAGCCGCCCAGCGGGCCAATGCCTCCATCATCATCGAGATTGCCAAGTCCGAAGGCGGCACCGGTGCCTATTGCGCCATCAACTACTGGAATATGGCCCGGATTGTAGACGCCCTGCTCAACGAAATGGGGATCACCGTTCCGGTGGCTCTGCATGCGGATCACTACGGAATCAAGTCTGAAAAGGATATCGAGAAGGCCAAAACCGAGATTCCGACCCTTTTCGAGTTCGGGATGACTTCCATCGCCATCGATGCTTCCCACATGCCCGACGACCAGAACCTTTTAGCCAATCTCGCCCTTCACCCCTTTGTGCCCAAGTGGGCGGGGCTGGAGACGGAAGTCGGGGAAATCAAGGGAAAGGAGGGGCTTTCCACCGTCAAAGAGGCCCTCTTTCTGATCCAGGGGCTTAATGCCCATGGTATTTTTCCGGACTGGATCGCCCTCAACAACGGCACCAC
>PCSF01000192.1:0-11816 GCA_002771315.1 Desulfobacterales bacterium CG23_combo_of_CG06-09_8_20_14_all_52_9
TTATATTCATCTTTTTTCCGAGATATTTAAAATATTCTCGCGGAAATTCAGGACTTTTGAAATTACCTCCCTTGAGAAAGGAATTGCTCTTAATGGAAAGAACGCTTTCGATCATCAAGCCCGACGGGGTGTCCCGGGGGCTGATCGGCGAAGTTATCAGGCGATTCGAGAAAAACGGCATTCGGATCGCCGCCATGAAAATGATCCGTCTGACCCGGAAACAAGCACAAGGTTTTTACGCCGTGCACCGGGAGCGCCCCTTCTTCGACAGCCTCACTCAATTCATGTCCTCCGGTCCCGTGGTCGTCATGGTTTTGGAGGGCGAAAACGTCATCGAAAAAAATCGGACCCTGATGGGCGCTACCGATCCTGCTAAAGCCGCCGCAGGAACGATCCGCCGAGACTTTGCGACGGAAATCGAGAAAAATGTGGTTCATGGATCAGACTCCCCGGAAACCGCTGCATTTGAGATCGGGTATTTTTTCAACCGTTTCGAAATCGTTGCCTGATGCCGGAAAGGGTGAGTCTGAATCATGTGGCCATCGTCTTGCACCAGCCCCGGTATCCGGAAAATATCGGGGCCGCTGCCCGGGCTATGCAGAATATGGGAATCCGGGACCTGGTGGTGGTGGACCCCCAGGATTGCGATCTGACCCGGATCTTGAAAATGGCCACCCACTCCGCCATCGAGGTGGTGGAGGAGATGGAAGTCTTCGGAGACCTGAAAGAAGCCCTTGAGCCTTTCGGATACGTGGTGGGAACCACGGCCCGCACCGGAGGCACCCGCCACGGCATCCAATCTCCGTCGAAAATGGCAGAAACTTTAATACCCATCTCCAAGGAAAACCGTATTGCCATCGTCTTCGGTCCCGAGGACAGAGGCCTTAGCAATGCAAACCTCAGACTTTGCCATATGCTGGTCACCATCCCCACTTCCCGCTTTTCCTCCCTCAACTTAGCCCAAGCCGTGATGATCATCTGCTACGAGCTTTTTTCTGCCGGTTCTCCGAAAGCAACCGAGCTTGCCGGCCGTTTGGCCACGCGGCATGAGCTGGACGGCATGTATGATCAGGTGAAAGACATTCTGGTCCGAATCAATTATGTCAACCCGGAGAACCCGGACTTCTGGATGGCCAAAATCCGCCGGTTTTTCACTCGTATGCAGCTTCGGGCGGGAGAGGTCTCCATCCTCCGGGGAATCTGTCGACAGATCGACTGGTACAGCCGAAAACGGTATCTGGACGGAATCAAAGATAAGGAGACGAAGCCATGAGGCTGATTCGATTCGGACCCAAAGGGCAAGAGAGACCGGGACTTCTTAAGGGAAATCGCATCGTGGATCTGTGGACTCATTTCCCGGATATGCCGGATATCGGAGAAGATTTTTTTCGACGTGGCTGGCTGGAAAAAGTCTGTAGGAAAACGGATCCCGGCAAACCCCTGGAGGCCCGTTGGGGATGCCCCGTCATTAAACCCTCGAAAATCATTTGCCTGGGTAAAAACTATCCTGAACACGCCCGGGAAGGCGGTTTTGCACCCCCAAAAACTCCTCTTCTGTTTGCCAAAGCCCCTAGCGCCCTTTCCGGTCCCAGGGATCCCATCCTGCTTCCTATCAGCAGCGGCCAGGTGGATTGGGAGGTGGAACTGGCCGTCATCATCGGAAAAGAAGGGAAGCGGATTTCAAAAGAGTCCGCCTTGGAATTTGTTGCCGGTGTCTCGGTCATGAACGACGTGTCCGCAAGGGAGGCCCAGTTCGGCGACTCCCAGTGGTTCCGGGGAAAATCCTTCGATACCTTTGCACCCCTTGGCCCATGTCTGGTCACCCTCGATGAGATCCCGGATCTTCCCAAGCTTAAACTGACCACAAGAGTGGACGGAGTTCTCATGCAGGAAGGCCTTGCCGGAGAAATGCTCTTCGATATCCCGATGCTGCTTTCATATATCAGCCAGGACATCACGTTTTTGCCCGGGGATATTCTTTCCACAGGAACGCCGGGCGGGGTGGGGATTTTCCGGGATCCGCCCGTCATGCTTCGAGCCGGAAACGTGGTGGAATGTCGCGTTGAAGGAATCGGATCCCTGATCAACCCGGTAGTCTCGGAAAAGTAATCCCTGCAGTTGCATAAAAAACATGACAAGGTACAAAAAAAGAATGATAACAGGGCATTTGAATACGTTTAGGCATGGTTCGCGAATACACTTTTAGTGACTTCTAACACGAAGAAAAAATTTGTCATGTTTTTTACCCGGAGGGAAAGCTGAAGATGCCCCATCTCCTTCGTTGCCAAGGGCTTACCGTAAAATACTACGGCTTCGCCCTTGGACGCCTTGGATCTGAGGCATCCTCGGCTTTTGCAACAACAGGGTAATTCCTTAACCCTTGGACTTAAAAAAACGAACCCTTCCTCCATGGAAGCATGAGTCGGACTTTAAATCGGTGATTGAATATGGACGCTTTGGATCCGCCGTTTGAACCTTTTTTAGTCCTTCCCGGATTTTAATACCGAAAGGAAGGCGGACTGGGGAATCATGACCTGGCCGACCATCTTCATCCGCTTTTTTCCTTTTTTCTGCTTCTCTAAAAGCTTCCTTTTTCTCGTGATGTCCCCCCCGTAGCATTTGGCCGTGACATCTTTGCGGAAGGGGGAAATGGTGGTCCGGGAGATGATCTTGGAACCGATGGCCCCCTGAATGGCCACCTTAAACATCTGCCGGGGAATTTCCTCTTTGAGGCGTTCGCACGCGAATCGAGCCCTTTCTTCGGCCCGCTCCCGATGAACCAGTTGGGAAAGGGCATCCACCCGCTCGCCGTTGATGAGGATATCCACCTTCGCCAGTTCGGTCCCCCGCCAGTCGAGGATATCGTAATCAAAGGACCCGTAACCCTGGGTGATGGACTTGAGCTTGTCGTAAAAATCGTAAATAACTTCGGCAAGAGGAAGCTCGAAGCTCATCTCGAGGCGTTCGCTGGTCAGATACTGGTAGTTGATACTGATCCCCCGACGATCCAGGCATAATTTCATGATCGCTCCCATGTACCGCTCGGGGGTAATGATGGTGGCCCGGATAAAGGGTTCTTTTGTTTTTTCGATCTGACTCGGATCCGGATACAACGCCGGATTATCGATCATGACCGTTTCGCCGCTGCGCATAATGATCTCATAGCGAACCGTAGGGGAGGTTAAAATGAGGGAAAGGCCGTATTCCCGCTCTAAGCGCTCCTGGACCACCTCCAGGTGAAGCAGCCCGAGAAACCCGCATCGAAATCCAAAGCCGAGTGCCGCCGAGGTGTCTTTTTCATAAGTCAGTGCAGCATCGTTGAGCTTGAGCTTTTCGATAGCAACAGCCAACTCTTCATAATCGTCGGATTGGATCGGATAGATCGATGAAAAAACCACCGGTTTCGATGCCTTGAATCCGGGCAAGGCTTTGTCGCACGGCTGATCCCGGTGGGTGACGGTATCCCCGCACCGCGTATCACTGACGGTTTTGATCCCCGCGATAAAGTATCCCACCTGACCCGCTTTCAGTTCCTTTTGGGGGACCCGAACGATCTGAAAAATCCCCGCCTCTTCAACCCGGTAGGCCGCCTGATTGGACATGAAGAGGATGGAATCTCCGGGCTTCAGGATCCCCTCAAAAATGCGGATGTGGACAATGGTTCCCCGGTAAGGGTCGTAGTTGGAATCGAAAATCAGCGCCTTTAAGGCGGCTTCGGTCTTCCCTGTCGGCGGGGGAAGCTTTTCAACGATCCGTTCGAAAACCGCCTCGATGCCGATCCCCTCTTTAGCCGAAATGAGGAGGACATTTTCAGCATCTAGCCCAAGATCTTCTTCGATCTGCTTTTTGGTCCGCTCAATGTCCGCAGACGGGAGATCGATCTTGTTGATGACCGGGATGACTTCGAGATTGTGCTCCAGGGCCAGGTAGAGATTAGCCAGGGTCTGGGCTTCGACTCCCTGACTGGCATCGATCAAGAGGAGCGCGCCTTCGCAAGAGGCCAGGGCGCGGGAGACCTCGTAGGTGAAATCCACATGACCTGGAGTGTCGATGAGGTTGAGGATATACGATTTTCCGTCTTTGGCCGTGTAGGGCAGGCACACGGTCTGGCTCTTGATGGTGATGCCTCGCTCCCTTTCGATATCCATGTTGTCCAGAATCTGATCGTAAAAATCCCGATCCGAGATGATATGCGCCTGCTGGATCAATCGATCCGACAGGGTGGATTTGCCGTGATCGATATGAGCAATGATGCTAAAGTTGCGGATATTTTCCATAGTATGATAGGTCTTAATCTAAAAGCCGATTGACACCCTCTGCACTTTCGGTTATCAGTCGGGGAGCTTTCTCTATCAGAGGCGAAGACGTTGTGTCAACCTAAACCCGGGAAGTCTGCAACATAATGGAATCACGAATCCTCATCGTCGAAGACGACACCATTTTATTGAACTTTTTAAGCGACTACCTCGAAATCGCCGGATTTCAGCCCACTGCGGTCACCAGCGCTGAGACCGCCCTCAAGCTCTTGGATGAAAACGGGTTCGAAATCGTCATCCTCGATATCGTTCTTCCAGGAATGAGCGGCCTGGATATGACGGCAAGCATCAAGAAAAAATGCGATGTAGACGTGATCCTCATGACCGGGTACCAGGACGATCACTCATACGAGATGGCCATTAAAAGCGGTGCCAGCGACTTTATCATCAAACCTTTCCGAGCAGAAGAGCTTTTACTGCGCATCAAACGCGTTATCCGGGAAAGGGAGCTAAACAAGGAACGCGGCCGAATCATGGAAAAAATGAAAAAACTGGCCACAACCGACGGTCTCACCAAGCTCTTTAACTCCCGCCAATTTTACAACCAGCTTCAACTGGAAGTGGAGCGCACCATCCGATACGCCCACCCCCTTTCCCTGCTGTTCATCGATATAGACCAGTTCAAGGTTTACAATGACCGGTACGGTCACCTGGAAGGAGACAAGGTCCTTGCCAGGCTCGGTGAAATCATCAAGTCTTGTCTTCGGAGGATGGATTCTGCGTATCGGTACGGTGGCGAGGAACTGACGGTAATTCTTCCTGAAACCCCCGCCGATGAGGCTGGGGTAGTAGCCGAACGGATCCGATCCGGCATCGAAAATGAGCTTTTCATGACGGGATCCGAGATGACCGGAAAAATCACGGTGAGTATCGGCGTCACGGAGTATCGGCCCCCTGAACCCGTTGCCGAGTTTATCAACCGATCCGACCGAGCCATGTACGAATCAAAGGTCCAGGGTCGAAACCGGATTTCGATTCATACCGCACAAATTAGCTCCACGCAGGAGCAATCCCGACCCCATTGAGCTTATCTAGGATTCTATCGCGACTGTCAATAATAGGTCTCCCCGGGTGCCGTCCGGCATCTGCTTTCCCATGCCTCTGAGTCTCAGCCGGCTTCCATGACGGGTATCAGCCGGGACCGAAACCCTGAATACCCGCTTTTGAAACCCCCATGGAACATTGACCAGCTTCCGTGTCCCTGCCAGGGCCTCGAAGGGGGTGATCCTTATCTTCCCGTAGAGGTTGGAATCCTCCCCGGTCCCGGTGGGCTGCACCATTTGAAGACGATGGCTGGTCTTTTTTTCCGCAACCCGGTTGACGATATTACTGATGCCTGTCGAAGGCAACGCATCAGAAAGTTTCAAAAAGAGCATGCCGAAGATAAACCCTCCGATGTGGGCCCACCAGGCGATACCGCCTGCGGCACCCTGGCTTCCGGCAGCACTTAAAAACTGAAAAAGAAACCATATGCCCAAAAATAGGTACGCCGGCACTTCGATGAAATAGGGGATAATAAAAATAGGGATCACCGTCAGCACCTTGGATCCCGGATAGGCCAGAAAATAAGCGCCCATGACTCCGGCGATGGCGCCGCTGGCCCCGATGGTGGGAATATTTGAATGGTAGTTGATCGCCAGATGGGAAATGCCCGAAGCCAGCCCGCAGAGAAGATAAAAAACCAGATATCGCAAGTGTCCGATCCGGTCTTCCACGTTGTCCCCGAAAATATACAGGGACCACATGTTCCCCAGAAGGTGGAAAAACCCGCCGTGGAGAAACATGAATGAAACCAGGGAAAAAAGTTGCTGTCCGGTAGAAAAATAGGCGGCAATCTGGTCCACGGAATATCGGGCCGGTACCAGGCCATAAAAATAGATGAACCGATTCAGCCCCGGGCCCTGCCCCATTTGGATGAGGAAGACAAAAACATTTAGAGCAATAATGCCATAGGTAACAACAGGATATCTTCTGGAAGGAATGGTGTCTCGAATCGGAATCATGGGCCTTGGCCCCCGTTCGGGTCAAGCAATCGGTACAATATCCATGCTCAGGTCAACGGATCGCGCCGAATGCGTCAAGGCGCCGATGGAAATAAGATCCACGCCGCATTCGGCAAGCAGAGGAAGATCCTTTTTCCGGACCGTTCCCGACACCTCCACCAAAGCCCTACCGGCAATCCAAGTTACGGCCTCGCGGATCTGCGGAATATCCATGTTATCCAGCATGATCACGTCGGCTCCGGAATCCAGGGCTTCCCGGACCTGATTGAGATCGGTCGCCTCGACCTCGATTTTATGCAAGTGAGAGATGTGTTTTTGGATCTGTGTGACAGCCTCGCGAACTCCGCCGCACACCTGGATATGATTGTCCTTGATCAAAATCCCGTCATAAAGGCCCATCCGGTGGTTTTGCGCCCCCCCCATCCGAACGGCGTATTTTTCAAGAAAACGCCAACCCGGTGTGGTTTTTCGGGTATCCACGATCTTGACTTTCTTTCCCTTGACCACCTTCATGTAGTCGGAGACATGGGTAGCGATCCCGCAAAGACGCTGGAGGAAATTGAGTGCCGTGCGCTCGCCCGTGAGCAGGGCTCGCAGATTCCCATCGGCCTCAAGAACCACCGATCCGACCTGCACGGATTCCCCTTCCTTTCGGGAAGATCGAACCCGGATGCCGGCATCCAGCATGGAAAAAACCTTTCTTACCACAAAAAGTCCTGCCAGAATCATGCTTTCCTTGGCAACGATCTTAGCAAGCCCTGTCTGATCAGGGGAAATTAGCGGGAGCGTCGTGATATCCCCGGGTCCGATATCTTCTTCCAACGCCATTTCAATCAATCGTCGAAGGGCCGGGCTGTCCATTTCAGCGGATAATCTCCTGGATGCGTCTTAGATTTGTTTCGAGCTTCTGTTGTCGTTCAACCATAAGCTCGTGCTTCTCTTCAGCCTTTTTTACGATTTCCGGAGGCGCTTTCCTCAAGAAATCCTCGTTGTTGAGCTTTGCGGATAGAATCCCCATCTCGCCGGTCAGTTTGCCGATCTCCTTTTCCAGTCGCTGGCCTTCCTTGGAAAAATCGATCACGCCCTTAAGGAGCGTGAAGACCGTGGCACCGTCCACAACCGTGGTGGCCGCCATTTTAGGCTTCGGGCCATCGACAGACAGGGAAAGTTCTTTCAGTTTGGCCAGGCTAACGAGGATATCCCGATGATTCTGAAGGGAATCCAACAGCTCTGCGTCGTTGGCATGGATCACGACTTCGAGAGGCATGGAGGGTGGAAGCCCCATCTCTCCGCGAACATTACGCACCCCGGAAACGATCTCCATGATACGCATCATCCGACTTTCCGATGACGGATCGAAAAACCCATCGATCGAATCCTTTGAATCTCCCGGGAACCGGGCCTTCATGATGGAACCCGTTACACCGGGAAGCTTGTTCCAGATCTCTTCTGAGATAAAAGGCGCAAAGGGATGGAGCAGGATCATCACTTCACCCAGGACATGGCCCAAAACGGCCTGGGTCTCGAGTTTTTTCTTCTCATTAACTTTCCCGTAGAGAACCGGCTTGACGATTTCGATGTACCAGTCGCAGAACTCATGCCAGACAAACTGGTAAAGAATCCCCGCAGCGTCATTAAAGCGATAGGTATCCAGCGCCTCGGCGATTTCCCCGGCAACGCGGTTCTTCCGGGATAGGATCCATCGATCGGGAAGGGAAAGCGTTTCCGGATCCGAAACGGGCAACTCCTTTTCAATGTGCATCAGGGAAAATCTCGCCGCGTTCCAGAGTTTATTCATGAAGTGCCGGTAACCTTCCACGCGTTTTTCAGACATCTTGATGTCTCTCCCCTGTGCCGCAAAGGCCACCAGGGTGAAGCGAAACGCGTCAGTGCCGTACTGTTCGATGATGTCGATGGGATCGATGACGTTGCCCGAAGATTTGCTCATTTTTTTCCCCATCTCGTCGCGCACCAACGCATGAACATAGACGTCATGGAAAGGGACCTCTTTCATGAAATGAAGGCCCATCATCATCATCCGTGCCACCCAGAAAAAGAGGATGTCGAAACCGGTGACGAGAACGGATGTAGGGTAAAACGTCTTCAGAAGAGAGGTTTCCTCGGGCCATCCCATGGTGGAAAAGGGCCACAGCGCAGAGGAAAACCAGGTGTCCAGCACGTCGGTCTCCTGAACCAGGCGGTCGGATCCGCAAGAGGAGCATTTTGCAGGTGTTTCCATGGAGACCGTTACTTCCTCACAGGATGCGCAGGTCCAAGCAGGGATTTGATGCCCCCACCAGATCTGGCGTGAAATGCACCAGTCCTTAATATTACGCATCCAGTCGAAATAGGTCTTGGTCCAGACCTCCGGTATGATACGGGTCTTTCCGGTCTCAACCGCAGCAATCGCTTTTTCCGCCAAAGGTTTGGTCCGGACGAACCATTGCCTGGAGAGGTTCGGTTCGATGAGGGTGCGGCAACGGTAACAATGCCCGATGCCGTGCTGATAAGGCTCCATTTTTTCGAGCAGCCCCTCTTTCTTGAGCGCCTCCACAACGGCTTTCCGGCAGGCAAACCGGTCCATTCCAACAAACCGGCCTGCCTCTTTTGTCATGATACCGTCGTCTCCGATGACTTTAACGGAGGCAAGATTGTGTCGAGCGCCGATATCGAAGTCGTTGGGATCGTGGGCCGGGGTGATCTTGAGGGCACCGGTGCCGAAGGCACGGTCCACGTAATCGTCCTTGATGATGGGCAGTATCCTTCCGACCAGGGGGAGGCGAACAGCCGCAAAAGGCAGATTTTGATATCTTTCATCCTCAGGGTTGACGGCCACGGCCGTATCCCCCAGCATGGTCTCCGGCCGCGTGGTGGCAACCACTAAACCTCCCTCGCCGGTCTCGGCCGGATATCGGACATGGTAGAGGTGTCCTTCGTGCACTTCGTGTTCCACTTCCAAATCCGCCAGTGCCGTCCGGCATCTGGGGCACCAGTTGATGATATAGTCGCCGCGATAAATCATTCCTTCCCGATAAAGCTCCACGAAAACCTTGCGCACCGCTCGGGAGAGTCCCTCATCCATGGTGAACCGTTCACGCTTCCAATCGCAGGAAGCGCCCAGACGCTTCAGCTGGTTGATGATGGCGCTCCCGTATTTTTTCCGCCACGCCCAGACCGCTTCGATGAACTTCTCCCTTCCCAGCCGATGGCGATCCGTTCCTTCCTCGGCGAGTTTCTTTTCAACCACATTCTGGGTGGCGATTCCCGCGTGATCGGTGCCGGGCATCCATAGGACATTATCCCCGCGCAACCTCCGGTAGCGGCAAAGCACGTCCTGCAGGGTGTTGTTAAGGGCATGCCCCATGTGGAGGACCCCTGTCACATTGGGCGGAGGTATCACGATGGAGTAAGCAGGCGCTGAGGATTTCTCTTTTGCCTCAAACAATTCCTCTTCTTCCCAAAAGGCATACCAACGTTTTTCCACAGCATGCGGATCATAACTTTTTTCAAGCATATTGATACTCATTAAGCTTCACTCCCGTTCATCCGGTAAAAAATCCCGGCCAAACGGATGGATTCCAGGAACCTGATCCTTTTCATATTCCCTCTTTTTACCAGGCCGCCGTCAAAGAACCTCTCGGCCGAATCCTCTCGTTTTCCCGGGTCATGGCGTGGTCGATGATATCGAGGCCTCTTTTCGGGGGCAAACCCCCACCGCATTCCGTATCGGGGTTTCAAGCTCCCCGGCTCGGGGTTTTCTGGGATCTGGTCGAGTCCCCGGGATACTATCGCTTGTCGATATCAACGACAAATCCGTTAAAATTAATCGAAAAATGCTATCAAAGGGGCTTTTTAGTGTCAAGGTATTTGCTTTTTGAACCCGTTTGCTGTTAATTTACCTATCACTGTTTCGTTTAGGAAATTAGCCATGCGCCGCTTTTTCATTTCACCGGAAGAACTCAAGGAAAACCCTCCAGCCATAAGCGGTCCAGAGGCCACCCATATCACAGCCGTGCTTCGCATGAAGGTGGGTCAACGGGTCACTCTGTTCGATGGAACCGGTCGCGATTACGATGCGGCAATCCTTTCTATGTCCAAAAAGCGCGTGGTATTTCGGATTTTGGGACAGGGTTCTTTCCCCGTAAAGCCATTCGCTCCCGTCACCATCGCCCAGGCCTTGCTTAAAGACGGGAAGATGGACCTCTTGGTCAGGCAGCTAACCGAACTGGGAATCTTCGAACTCCTCCCCTTTTCCTCCGAACGCTCCGTTGCCAACCCTGATCCGGCACGCATGGCCACCCGTCGAAACCGATGGGAAAAGATCGTGCTTGAGGCCCTGAAACAGTGCGGAAGAAATATACCGCTGCACATCGGATCTTACACTTCTTTTCCGGAAATACTTGTCCTGGGAAATCAATTTGTCCACAAGATCCTTTTTTGGGAAAAAGAGGAAACACCCCTGCAATTCCCATCTCCGCCATTTCAGGATGAGCCCAGACTTGTTCTTGCCGTCCTGGGTCCGGAGGGCGGCTTCAGCGATCGGGAAGTGTCGTGTGCCCGGGAATACGGATTCGTTACGGCATCCCTCGGGCCCCGTATTTTGAAGGCCGAGACCGCCGCGGTGGCCGCTTCGGCCATCCTCCAATATCTGTTCGGAGATTTATTCCCGCAGGGTCTTTCTTAAATAAGGATGCTTCTTGATGCCTCTTTATCGTTGACATCTCTTTGCGCCCTTGTTAATATAAAATCATAATGGTTTCATGATGATACGGAGGAAGCACCCATGTACGGTCTGACTGCTTGGAAGGAAAATGAAATCAACCGGCTGCGTAAAGACCTGGATGCCATTTTCAAAAGGCGCTGCAAGGACTTTGGGATTCCGATTTTCATCGGAGGCATGGAAATACAATTCGATTTAGCGGAAACCGACACCGAACTGGTCCTGAGCGCGCAGATTCCCGGAATCCGTCCGGAAGACGTTGACATTTCGGCTTCAGAAGACAGCATCACCATTGAGGCCACATCCCAATCCCGAAACGTTACGGAAAACAGGCAGTTCCGAAAAATCGAAGAACAATCCAGTAAGTTCAGGCGCCGCATTTCCCTGCCGGTCCGTGTCAGAGTCGAAGACATCAAGGCCGTTTACGAAAACCAGAGCTTAAAGATCATCATTCCAAAATGCGACTCATCCAGAAGACGCAGAATCAAACTACAGGTCCGATAGCACGGCCTTTTCTCTTCTTTTTCTGCCCCGGTAAGGAGGATGTACATGACTGATACGATTGCGCGTTTTAAAGTTGCTGTTGAAAACCTCAGATGGCGTCTGGACCCCAAAGCACTCCCTTTTGACTCCACGGAAGAGTTGAAACCCCTCAGGGAAATCATCGGGCAGGAAAGAGGCGTTGAAGCCTTTCGCTTCGGCAGCCAGATGAAAAAGTCCGGATACCATATCTTTGTCACCGGCCAACCGGGTTCGGGAAGACGAGCCACCGTCAAG
>PCSF01000192.1:11830-14693 GCA_002771315.1 Desulfobacterales bacterium CG23_combo_of_CG06-09_8_20_14_all_52_9
GATCGCCGGCAAAGAAAACCAGCCCGATGATTTGTGCTACGTCAACAATTTTCATAACCCCGAGGCGCCGATATTGCTACGTTTGAAAGCCGGAGAAGGATCTTCCTTGAGACAAGATGTCAAGGATCTGATTCATGTCATTAAAAGAGAGATCCCCAACCTGTTTTCCAGCGAGGAATATATCAACGCCAAAAAAGAGATCGTTGAGACTTCTGAGCGTAAGGCCAAAAACTTTTTTAAAAGCCTGGATCAAAAAGTCAAAGAGGAAGGATTCGCCCTAGTCGATATTCAGGTAGGCCAGGTTAAAAGACCGGAATTGATGCCCATAGTCGACGGTCAACCCATGCATATCGACCAACTCGAAGAACTGGCGGAAAAAGAGCGGTTTCCCAAGGAAGAATATCAGCAAAAACGGGAAAAATACGAACAACTGAAAGAGCAGATCGAGCGTATCTTCAAAGAGCTGCGAGGACTTCAGAAAGAGGTCCAGGCCAATGTAGAGAAAATGGATCGGGCCGCCTTTGTCAAAACGGCATCCGAGCTTGTAGAACCCATTGTCAAGAAATACGAAAATACAAAGGTGCAGGAATACCTGGAATCCATGATTCAAGACATGGCCGATAACCTGAGCCTCTTCCAGGAGCAACCCCAGCCTCAGATCATGGGGTTTTTTCCTCTCATGCCGGAGACCGACCGTTTTGCTCCTTATGTAGTCAATGTCCTGGTCGATAACAGCAAGCAGCATGGGCCGCCGATCCTTATCGAAGAATTTCCTACTTATAAAAACATCTTTGGGAGCATCGATCGGATCGTGGACCGTTCCGGGGTTTGGCGTTCTGATTTTTCGAAGATCAGGGCCGGCTCACTAGTGAAGGCAAACGGCGGATTTCTGGTGCTTTACCTCAACGATGCCATCATCGAACCGGGAGTCTGGCAGGGATTGAAACAAGCACTGAAAAGCAAGAAGCTGGAATTCCAAACCTATGATCCATTTTACTTCTTTTCGGCCAGCGGCCTAAAACCTGAACCCATCGACCTGGATGTGAAGGTTGTGCTCATCTCCGATTTCTATCTCTATCAGCTTCTCAGGTATTATGATGCGGATGTGGGTAAAATCTTTGAGGTCAGGGCTGATTTTGCCACCATCATGGATAAAACGGATGAAAACATTACCCGCCTGACGGAATTCATCAAAACCATCACCGAAGAAGACCAGCTTCGCCCCTTTGACCGATCGGCGGCAGCGGCTCTCATAGAAGAGGCGGTGCGCATGAGCGGACGACAGGAAAAAATATCCAGCGCATTCCCGACTCTTAAGCACCTCATTCTGGAAGCCGACTATTGGGCCGGCCAGGGCGGATCCGAACGTGTTCAAGCCTCCCACGTGGATAAGGCGGTCGCCGCCAAAATCTATCGCTCCAACCTTATTGAAGAGCAGATTCAGGAAATGATCACCCGTGGAACCCTGATGATCGACGTAGACGGAAAGGCGATAGGCCAGGTCAATGGGCTTGCAGTTTACTCTTTGGGTGATTTTTCCTTCGGCAAACCCTCACGAATTACCGCCACCACATCCATGGGTCGGGCCGGTGTCATCAACATCGAGCGTGAGGCCGACCTTTCCGGGAACACTCACAACAAAGGTGTTCTTATCTTAAGCGGGTATCTGAGAGGGAAATACGCCCAGGACAAACCGCTGACTATGAGCGCCAGTATCGCCTTTGAACAATCTTACAGCGGGGTGGACGGTGACAGCGCCTCATCTACAGAAGTTTATTCGCTGCTCTCGAGTCTTTCCGGAGTCCCCATCCATCAGGATATCGCCGTCACCGGTTCCGTAAACCAAAAAGGGGAAGTCCAGGCCATCGGGGGTGTTAATCAGAAAATCGAAGGTTTCTTCGACTGCTGCAAGTGTTTAGGATTTACCGGAAAGCAGGGAGTGATAATCCCCAATGCCAATATCAAGGATCTGATGCTCAGAAAGGATGTCGTCGAAGCGGTCAAGGAAGGCCGGTTCCACATTTATTCCGTAAAAACCATCGATGAAGGAATTGAAATCCTCACCGGTCAATCCGCCGGCGAAAAAAGAGAAGACGGCACCTTTCCTGCAGGCACTATCAATGCCTTGGTGGATAACAAATTGAGAGCCCTTGCCGAGGGACTCAAAGAGTTCGGTGCCTTTGAAGAAGGAGAAAACCGGAAGAAAAAAAAGAAAAATCAAACCGACTGATCTTTTCTGCTCAATCTCTTCCTCGAGCCTTTTCCGCCCGTTTTTTCGTGCGGTGTCTGCGGGTAACCTGCCCTTTCCGCTAATCAAGGGTACGCCCGATTGACTTTTGATCTATCTTGCTTATTTTTTATCCCAATGATCCGGATCCTTTCTATCCCTTATCAAAGGATCAAAAGGCAGGTGAATCATGAAAAAACGAATCCGTTTCTTTATGTTGGCGATATCAATTGCCGGAGCCTTGGCTATCGGTAGCGTTGCTCTTGATAAAGCAGGGGAGACCATGGATAAAGTGCAAAAAACAGATCTTGAAAGCGCGGTTTTCGCCGGGGGTTGTTTCTGGTGCATGGAATCGGATTTTGAAAACGTGGACGGCGTGATCGAAGTCTTGTCCGGGTATACCGGCGGTAGCAAGGAAAATCCAACCTATGAAGAAGTGTCGTCGGGGGGAACCGGCCATGCGGAGGCAATCCGGGTACGATACGATCCGAAAAAAGTTTCTTATGAAGCGCTTCTGGAAGTCTTCTGGAGGCATATCGATCCCACCGATTCCGGGGGTCAGTTTGTGGATCAAGGAACCCAATATCGATCCGGTATATTTTATAAAGACGATACGCAAAAACGCCTGGCAGAAAA
>PCSF01000192.1:14808-15066 GCA_002771315.1 Desulfobacterales bacterium CG23_combo_of_CG06-09_8_20_14_all_52_9
AACCCCATCCGATACACGTGGTACCGACGCGGATCCGGGAGAGATGCCTTTCTGGAAAAGACATGGAAAACGCGACGGGAGAACAAGAATCCATCGGCCAAGACTGCTAATACCAAGCCGGGGAATACCGAACTTCGAAAACGATTGACACCCATGCAATACAAGGTCACTCAGGAAGAGGGGACAGAACCCTCTTTTGAAAACGATTACTGGGACAATAAGAAGGCTGGGATCTACGTGGACATCGTGTCCGGAGAA
>PCSF01000218.1:0-6704 GCA_002771315.1 Desulfobacterales bacterium CG23_combo_of_CG06-09_8_20_14_all_52_9
CGCGCCTTGCATCTGAAGCTTTTTACTTTGCCATCCCAATTTTGAGTTTTTACGGTTTCATCAACCTTTTTTGAATCGGAAAAATTTCCGGATAATCCAAAACAGAGCACTTGCAATGATCGCCGATTTGAGGCAATTCCTTTCCGGATATTTCAAGCCCGGCTTATTAAAACGTTTCTGTTACCGCCCATTTTGAAGATGGAAGGAACCCATGCACTGGATCACCCAACCCGAATCCTGGATCGCCCTGGCGACGCTGACTGCCCTGGAAATCGTATTAGGGATCGACAACATCATCTTTATCTCGATTCTTACGGGGAAGTTGCCGGCCGACCAACAGGGAAAAGCCCGAACCCTGGGGCTTGCCCTTGCCATGATCACGCGGATTCTGCTTCTATTATCGATTACATGGATCATGAAGCTGACCGGCCCCTGGTTTGCCGTCTGGGGAAAACCCTTCTCCGGAAGGGATCTCATTCTGCTTTCAGGCGGATTATTCCTGGTGGCAAAGAGTACCCATGAAATCCACGGCCGCCTGGAAGGGCCCAAAGACAAAACCGTCTCCCGGGTCGCTGCATCCTTTGTGGGGGTTCTGGCAGCAATCATGATGCTCGATATCGTCTTCTCCCTGGATTCCGTCATCACTGCGGTGGGTATGGCCAATCACGTGGGCATCATGATCACCGCCATCATCGTGGCGGTGATCTTTATGATGTTTTTTGCTTCGATCATCAGCCATTTCGTGGAACGACACCCCACGATTAAAATGCTCGCCCTCTCATTTTTGCTCCTCATCGGCGTTACATTGATCGCAGAGGGATTCGGCCAGCATATCGCCAAGGGGTATATCTACTTTGCCATGGCGTTTTCGGTCTTCGTCGAAATGCTGAACCTGAAAGCGCGGCGCATCTTTGCCGGTTCTACAATCCCTTGACCATGATGGAAACTTGGGCTAAATATTCAAATTGATCCATCTGTTTTTCTTTTCCCTTCGAACAGGAACGCTGTCATGATTAAGAAGATCGTATCGGGTGGTCAAACCGGAGCGGACCAGGCCGCCCTGGACGTTGCCATCAAACTGGACATTCCCCACGGCGGATGGGTTCCCAGAGGGCGGCTCACGGAAGACGGTCCTCTTCCTGAAAAATATCATCTGGAAGAGATGCCCACAGCCAATTACCAGGATCGCACCGAGCAAAACGTCATCGACTCGGATGCAACGGTGATCCTCTCCCACGGCAAACTTTCGGGTGGATCGGCTTACACGCGGGACATGGCTCTTCAGCACGCGCGTCCATGGCTTCATATCGATTTGAATAAAATGTCAAAATTTGAAGCGACCCGAAAAATCAGCGCCTGGGTTGCTGAAAACGGCGTGGAAATCCTCAACGTGGCCGGCCCCAGGGCCAGCCGGGATCCGGCCATCTACGACAATGTCCTTGAGATCCTAGAAGCAGCTTATACCCTGACCCTGGGTGCAGAAAAGCCGATCCCCGCGACTGAAGCGCCGGTCTCCGGAAAAGGAGCAGATCGAAAGCTCAGCACCCTCCCCAAAACCATCGATGAGGCAGTGGATCAACTGCTGCCGGTCATGTCTTTGAGGGATAAAACCACCTTGGCCAACCTGACGGAAGATAAGCTCGCTTTTCTCAAAGCCGCCCTGGGCCGGCACATCCGGAACCGACTGGCACTGTGGTGCGTTACTCCGGAGCTGATGAAGTCCTGCATGAACCATGCCGCTAAAACGACCCTCAACCGGGAGGAGGCCTCGATGGTCATCATCCGGGAGCTGTGGAAAACGCTAAAAAAAACCCACGTATTGCGGATCGTCAAATGATCGAATCCGAATTTCAAGTCCCAGGTCGGAGATCCGGTCATGACGTTCATCGGCTGTTCGCATCCGACCCCGGAAAACCATGATTGCAAGATCTACGAATGGGGAGAAGCCGGCCTTACGATGGATAATGAAAAAAGGATGCTTTTCCTGAGATTTGACGGATAGGGAAGAACCAGGCGCATAAAAATCATGGCGCGTTTAATTGCCGGAGGGGATGGCCCCCTCCGGCTTGTTTTTTCTTTTTGAGTTTGTTTTATCCCAGAATGGCTTTGAGGTCCTGTTCCGGGGTGCTGATGGGCATGATATTGAAGTTTTCCACTAAAACTTTCAACACGTTGGGAGTAATAACCGCGGGAAGACTGGGCCCCAGGCGAATGTTCTTGATCCCCAAATGGAGCAGCGTCAAGAGGATGGCGACAGCCTTCTGCTCGTACCATGACAGAATCATGGAAAGCGGCAGATCATTGACCCCGCAATTGAAGGCCCCGGCCAGGGCCGATGCGATCTGGATGGCCGAATAGGCATCGTTGCATTGCCCGATGTCCAACAGGCGGGGGATTCCGCCGATATTCCCGAGGTCTTTGTCGAAAAAGCGGAATTTTCCGCATGCCAACGTGAGCACGATGCAATCGTTGGGCACCTGCTCGACAAACCGGGTATAGTAATCCCTCCCCGGCTTGGCGCCGTCACATCCGCCCACCAGGAAAAAGTGGCGGATCGCTTTGTTTTTAACGGCCTCTATGACCTTTCCAGCCACACCGAGAACGGCGTTTCGGGCAAATCCCACCATGACCGATTTCGTTTCGCTGTCCTCGGCAAACCCGGGCAGCTCCAGGGCCTTTTGGATCACCGGTGAAAAATCCCCGTTGGATACATGGGTCACCCCGGGCCAACCCACCAATCCCGTGGTAAAAATTCGATCTTTATAGGAATCCCTCGGTTTCTGGATGCAGTTGGTGGTCATCAGGACGGCGCCGGGAAACGCATCAAATTCCTTGGCCTGATTCTGCCAGGCCGTTCCGTAATGACCATAGAAATGGGGATATTTTTTCAGTTTCGGATACCCGTGGCAGGGAAGCATCTCGCCGTGGGTATAAACGGAGATACCCTTTCCCTGGGTCTGCCGGAGCAAGGTGTCCAGATCCTTGAGATCATGGCCGGAAATCAGGATGGCCTTCCCCTTTTTATGGCCCAGCGGAACGGCTGTGGGTACCGGATGTCCGAAAGTCCCGGTATTGCCCGCGTCGAGGAGTTCCATGGCGCGCAGATTGACCTCGCCGCATTTCAGAACCCGCTTCACGAAGTCATTGACTCCCAGGCCTTTGTCCAGTGTGGCGGCCAGCGCCTCATGGATAAACGCATAAACCGCATCGTCCTTTTGGCCCAGAATCAGGGCATGATCGGCATAGGCAGCCACCCCCTTGAGGCCGTAAATCAGAAGCTCCCGTAGTCCCAAAACGTCCGGGTCGATGCTTGGATCGGATTTGACGCCGACCTTCTCTCCCTGGGCGATCATCTCTTCTTTGCTGGCTGCCGGGCTAAAATTGGCTGGACCGTCGCCGAAATCCGTATTCCCGCCCGCGGACCTGACTTTTTTCTTGAGGGCTTCCCTTTGAGTCACCACGTCCCGGATCAGAGTTACGAAACGATCCGAATCGAAATCGACATTGGTCAGGGTGGAAAAGATCGCCTCTGAGCTTAGCTTATTGACCGCATCGTCGATAACTCCCTTCCTGCGTCCCTCGACTGCCACCTGGGACAGCCCTTTCATGGCATAAATGAGCAGATCCTGGAGTACCGCCGTTTCGGGCTGTTTGCCGCATACGCCCAATTTGGTGCACCCTTCCCCCTTAGCCGTCTGTTCGCACTGAAAACAAAACATGGTAAACCTCCTTTTGGGATTTTCATTTCCGGCTCGATCTCAACATTGCTGAACCGAACACGGAATTTCACTTCCGGGTTCTCGCTTGTCGGGAAGGGATCCTAATGGATGTTTCAACCTTTGGCCTTGACTTAAGTCAACCCTGCAGTTGCATAAAAAACATGATAAGGTGTAGATAAAAAAGAATGATAACAGGGCATTTGAATATGTTTAGGTTCCGAATCCGGCTCTTGCAAGACCCCGATATTCTTTCTTGAAGCCGCTTTCCAAACGCGCTATATTTTTTTATCAGAATTTGATCGCGCTGAGGTCGGATTGAAAAAAGTTGCCCCCGCCATATGCTTCTTTTTAATTTTCTTTGCTTGCACTTCCGGCGACGAAGCGTCCATGATTCTTCAAGTGATTCGGGAAGGTGCCGGCTTTGCGGAAAAGCACGACATCCGCGCCTTGATGGAATATGCAACGCCCGATTTCAAAGCTCAGCCCGGCGACCATGGTCCAAAAGCCGTTCGAGGCATTCTTTTCAGGGCGTTCCAGTATTACGGGAATTTTAAAATCTACTATCCCCGACCCCTGGTAGATATCGGCGAACCAAAAACAACGGCCGTCGCGACCGTGTATTTTGTGATCCTTCGAAAAGACTATGTCCTTCCCGACCTCAAGGCGCTTTATGACGATCCGGAAGGATGGATCGCAGCTGTGGGCAAAAAAGCCGACATTTATGAACTCGAGTTGACCCTGACAAAGAAGAACAGCCGCTGGAAGGTCCGGCAGGCCCGGATCAACCCGCTGAAGGGTATGCCTTCATAAGTTAGCGGATATCCTATTTTTCTTTCCATCCGCCTGATCCATGAGCCTTTCTTTCCGATTTCAAGAGGGGATCAAGATCCTTAACTCATTGACGGCGGCAGCCCTCCTCCTCAACAAGTCTGTTTAGGCTTGCGTCCTATTGGGGTGGTTTAGAAGAGTTTATGCTTGATGATGGAATAAGCAACGCACAGTGTCAGCAAGAAATCGGTTGACCAGAGACGAAGCCAATAGTAAAATACTATTTAAATTCTGAAAGACCTTCCTGTTTTAAATAAACCTTCGATTCAAAGGAGTTCGCCATGAAACGAATTTTCCGGGGAATCGATCCATCGGTTACCAAATCCGTCTTATGGGCCGCACTGTTTCTGACCGGCCTGCTATTTTCATATACGCCGGCCCTGTCTGATGTGTACCGTTGGGTCGACGGAAAGGGGATTGTCCATTTCTCCAATAGTTCCCCTCCCCCAGACGCCCGGGATATACAACAATCCCAGGAGATTACCCCGGAGATGGCCTCTGAAGATTCGGAAATAAAACCGGAGGAAGAAGAGCCCTCAGAGCCCTCGGTTCAAGCTGAAAAAGCCGAAACAAAAACCGAGGTGAAGCAGCCGCCTGAAACTCCGAAACCGCCGGATTCCGAAACCATGACCCGGCTGAAAAACAAGCTTGAGATTCGGAAAAGCACCGACAAACAAAGACAAATGCAGCGCCGGATCAAAGGCCAGCAAATCAAAGAAGGGATCGAACCGGAGCAGGACGAAAAAAAGCTTTAACACTTTGTAGAGAAAGTTTTTTCATGAGCATGATTCAGCGATTCCTGCTTGCCATAGTCGTCGTGGCCGTGGATCTAGCCGTCTTTTTCCTGCCTCTGACCGCTTTCTTCATGGCCTACATCCTCATTGCCAATCCGCACTGGTTCAGGAAATTTTTAGAAGGTCTCAACCCGGCAGATCGCCCCACATAAAAGCATCAAGGCCGGATGAAAAAGCCGATGCAAAAACCGGTGCTCCTGGTGGCCCTGGGCGGAAACGCCCTGATCCGAAAAGGGCAAGAGGGTACCTTAACCCAGCAATTTCAAAACCTCGCCGTCCCCATACGCCAGATCGCCCGGCTTTCGGCGACCCATAAAATCATCATCACCCACGGCAACGCCCCCCAGGTGGGAAGCCTGCTCTTGCAACAGGAAAGCTGCCCATCGGTTGCGAAACTCCCCTTAGAAATTTTGGTGGCCCAGACCCAGGGATGGATCGGCTACATGATCGAATCCACACTTGACAGCCACCTCATGGAACTGGGAATTCCCTTCCACCCGATAGTGAGCCTGATAAGCTACGTAGTGGTGGATCCGAAGGATCCGGCATTTTCCGCCCCCACCAAGCCCATCGGCCCCATTTATAAAAGGAAAAAGGATGCGCCTTCCGGATATCCCATCATCCAAACCCCGAAGGGGTATCGCCGCGCGGTGGTTTCTCCCAGGCCGGTGACCATCGTGGAAAAACGGGAGATCAAACGCCTGATCGAGGAGGATTTCATTGTCATCTGCTGCGGAGGCGGCGGGATTCCGGTCATCCGGGAAGGGCGTGCCTTTTCCGGGGTGGATGCCGTAATCGATAAGGATTTGGCTTCCGCAAAGCTTGCCGAAGAGGTGGGGGTCGACATCTTCGTCATCGCCACCGATGTCCCTGGTGCGGCGCTTGATTTTTCCACAGAACAGGCAAGGTTTCTGAAAAAGGTGACCCTTAAAAAAGCCGAGCAATATTTGGTTGCCGGGCAATTTCCCGCCGGGTCCATGGGACCGAAGGTGGATGCCTGCATCCGATTCTTAAAAAACAACGGGAAACGGGCCATGATCACTTCCATCGACGCCATCGAAAAAGCGCTGGAAGGGAAAGCCGGGACGCAATTCATCGGCCTGGTCGGGCACTAGAAGAATTCAGCAGACCCCGCAGGCATGGCAGGATTCCATGGGGCACGGCGGCGACGGTTTTGCTTCCATGGCCCTTCGAAATTCCCTTTTTAAGAACTCCTTTTGAATGCCGTGATCGATAAAGTCCCAGGGGAGGAGCTCATTGAAATCTTTTTGCCGGTGGACATAGAATCCGGGGTTGATGGAGGAAGTTTTAAGGGTCTGCGACCAATTCCCCTGGTTTTCATGCACGGAAACCAGGACTTCCG
>PCSF01000218.1:6711-21028 GCA_002771315.1 Desulfobacterales bacterium CG23_combo_of_CG06-09_8_20_14_all_52_9
CCCACCGGGGAACATCCGCATGAACCCGGATGTTGGACACTTTTCCCAACCCGCTTTTCACCTTCCTGATCTTTTCTTTCAGCACTCCAACCGAGTCCATCGGTGACCACTGAAACGGGGTAAACGGTTTGGGCACAAAGGAATTCAGACTCACGGTGATGGTTCCCATGCGTCCCTTGGATCGGCTGGCCTTGAGGAACCGGTGCTTGATATGCTTGCATAAATCCACAATGGCTTCCACATCCTCCATGGTTTCCGTGGGAAGCCCTACCATGAAATAAAGCTTCAGATTCAGGATGTCGTTTTCCACCAGGGCTTGGGCCGCCTCGAGGATCTGCACCTCGGTCATCCCCTTGTTGATCACGGTCCGCATCCGCTCGGAGCCTGCATCCGGTGCTATTGTGGCCGTCTTGGTTTTGCTTTTTTTCAGCAGGGCAAAGATCGACCCGGTCAGGGCATCGGCCCTCAGGGAACTGAAACCGGCCGTCATGCCGCGAACCAGGATGTCTGCGCAGACCGTATCGATCTCGGGATGGTCCGAAACCGCCGCGCCCACCAGGCCGACTTTATCCGTCAAACCTTTTGCCGCCTCGACGGACCCCTGCAAAGATTCCACACTCTGAAAGCGGGGCGGTCGGTAAACGTACCCGGCGGCGCAAAACCGGCACCCATGGGGACATCCCCGGCTCACTTCCACCAGGAAGGAGCGGCCGAAAGTCGTATCCGGCGTCACGATGATGCTGTGTGCCGGATGCCGGGAAAGATTTTTGGAATAGACCTTGCGGATTTTTTCGGGCACATCGGCATTCGGGTAAAAATATTCCAGAGTGCCGTCGGGTCGATATGACGGTTCATAGAACCGCGGGACGTAGGCGCCGGGAACTTCCCGGGCCATGCGCAACAAAAAAGACTCCCGATCTTTCAATGCTGCGGGTGGGAAATCCGAAAAACAGGCAAAGAAAGGGAGCGCGATTTCTTCTGCTTCCCCGATCAAGAAACAGTCGATGAAAGACGCGATGGGTTCAGGATTCAGGAAGCCGGCGACTCCTCCTGCAACCACCAAGGGGTGGGGGAAGGATCTCTCGGTGGATCGCAGGGGGAGCCCGGCCTGTTGAAGGATGTACAGGAGGTTGGGATAGTCGTTTTCAAATGAAATCGAAAAAGCGATGATGTCGACATCTGAAATCGGTCGTTGCGTCTCCAGGGTTCGGATCCTGGCGTTTTCCGGAGCGTCCGGCTCCGGATAAAACGCCCGTTCACAGAAAACATTCGGGTGTGTGTTGAACAGGGCATAGACCGCCTGAAAGCCGAGGCTTGACATCCCAAGGGAATAACGATTGGGATATACCAGCGCCACATGGATCCCGCCGGTGTCGGGTTTTCGGATGGCTCCGACTTCTTCGGGCGCAAAGCGCTTTGCCTTTCCCGTCATGAAAATACATTCCTTGACCGCTTCGAATCACCGACTCCCTCGGGGTGCCCGATGAACCCGACATTAAATTCAAACCAGGAGCGCGGACGGTTCTAATCCGCTTTCTTTCGCAAAAATGTGGGGACTTCGAGGTCGCCGTTGTCGATGATCAGGCCTTTGTATCCCCGGTATACCGCTCCGGAAGCCTCACCGGAGGCTTCTTTGACTCGAATAAAAGTAGGCCGGTCGAAATCCACGCTGTGTTCCAGGTTGGTAGGAGTCACATCCCGGATACGACCTTTAGGAGAATGGGCTTCGATCTTTTCCTGCCGGGCCGGGATCACTTCCGTCCCGATGCCTGTGGCGATCACGGTCACCCGCATCTCGTCACCAAGGCTGTCGTCCAGAACGGCGCCCCAGATGATTTCAGCATCCTCACCCACTTCCTTGTAGATCCGTTCGGAAGCCTCGGTTGTCTCCTCCAGGGTCAGGCCCGTCGAGGAAGAGATATTCATCAAGACCCCCCTGGCGCCCGAAATCGAAATGTCCTCCAGCAGCGGGTGGGAGATGGCGTTCTCGGCGGCCAGGATCGCGCGGTTCTCTCCAGTGGCGAAACCGATCCCCATGATGGCCATTCCGGCTTTGGACATGGTGGTCCGGACATCGGCAAAGTCCAGGTTGATCAGGCCGGGCACCATAATGAGGTCCGTGATCCCTTTGACGGAGTGCAACAGAATCTCGTCGGCCTTTCTGAACATGTCCAGCAGGGTGCCATTCCGAGGGGCGATGCCCCTGAGCCGATCGTTGGGGATGGTGATCACTGTGTCGGCGACGCCTTTAAGCTTCTCGATCCCCTCTTCCGCCTGCTTGGTACGCTTTTTCCCCTCGAAGGAGAAAGGCTTCGTCACAACGGCCACGGTCAGAGCGCCAATTTCTTTACAGATTTCAGCGATGACCGGAACGGCACCTGTACCGGTCCCGCCTCCGAATCCGGCCGTGATAAATACCATGTGACTCCCATCGAGCGTGTTCTTGATGGTGTCCCGGGTTTCCATTGCGGCCTCTCGCCCCAACTGGGGATTTGCACCCGCGCCGAGCCCCTGAGTGAGGCATTCCCCCATCTGGATCTTGATGGGCGCTTTGGATACATCCAGGGCCTGGCAGTCGGTATTGGCCGCGATGAATTCCACACCCTGCAAGTTGGACGAAATCATGTTGTTGATGGCGTTTCCCCCGCCGCCGCCCACACCGATGACCTTAATCTTGGCGGACTTCGAACTTTCCACGAATTCAAACATCATTTCCCCACCTCCTTGATCTGTTTCCGATTTCACTTTCAGATGACCTCCTTAAACCATCGCCGCATCCGATCCATGATCCGGTTGAAAATATTCTGATCCCGGATCCTGAACTTTTTTAGATTCATGTTTTTCATTCCGAACTTGACCAGTCCGACTCCGGTGGCATACATGGGATTGTTCACCACATCCGTGAGCCCACCGATACCCTGGGGTCGCCCGATCCGCACAGGAGCGTTGAAAATGGACTCCGCAATCTCGACCACACCTTCCAGAAGAGCCGTACCCCCGGTGATCACCATCCCGGAGGTGATCGCGTTTTCCATCTCCGCCCGATACAACTCCCGTTTCACAATGTTGAAGATTTCCTCCATCCGCGGTTCGATGATCTCGGCCAGAATTTGCCGCGGGAGCTTTTTAGGCGCATGGGTTCCGGTCCCCCTGACCTCGATCATTTCATCTGTTCTCACATTTTTCGCGACACTGATGCCATATTTCAGCTTGATCTTTTCTGCCTCAACCATAGGCGCCCGAAGTCCGACGGCAATATCGTTGGTGATGTTGTTTCCCCCAAGGGCCAAAACGAAGGTGTGTTTGACATTTTTATCTTTAAAAACCGCCAGGTCTGTGGTCCCTCCGCCCACGTCCAGAAGGGCTGCACCCAGATCCTTTTCTTCTTCCATCAAAACCGCCTCCCCGGAGGCCAGAGGCTCTAAAACGATGTCGCAGACATCGAGCCCGGCGCGGTTGGCGCATTTGACAATGTTATGGGCTGAAGCCACCGCACCCGTGACGATGTGGATCTTTGTCTCCAGCCGAACTCCGGACATGCCTACCGGATTCTGAATTCCGTTCTGATCGTCCACGATAAATTCCTGGGGGATCACGTGGATGACTTCCCGATCCATGGGAATGGCTACGGCACGGGCTGCTTCCACCACCCGGTCCACGTCATGCTGGGTAATTTCGGAACCCTTGACGGCGATAATGCCCCGGCTGTTGAAGCCGGTGATATGTCCCCCCGCAATCCCGGCATAGACGGACGAAATTTCGCACCCGGCCATCAGCTCCGCTTCCTCGATGGCCTTTTTAATCGATTCCACCGTCGACTCGATGTTGACGACAACGCCTTTCCGCAGGCCGACGGAAGGGTGGGTGCCGATGCCCACGATGTTGATATCCTTCCCATCGACTTCACCCACCACGGCGCATATTTTGGTGGTACCGATGTCCAGCCCGACAACAATCTCTTTTTCCCGCTGCATTTAGGCCTCCCCGTGGGTTCCGGACGCCGGTTGGGACCGAACCGGAATCACGACGATCCGGTCCCTCTCCATGACGTCGATGGCATCGAAATCTGAGATAGCTTCGATGCTTTTCAACTGGAAAAGGGCCTGCCTGAGCCCCAGCAATTTGGCGTCAAAATGGTCAAACCCCATTTGAACCGCTTTCCCCCCGTCAAACAGGCACAAGGTGATCCCGGTCTCAGGGTCCGCATGAATAGACCGGATCACGTGGAGGGGAATCATGGCGTCAGGGGTCTGCGCGAGTTCTAAAACGGCCAAAGCCGCTTCCCATGCCACACTCGGGGAAGAACCCGGAGTTTTTATATCCGAGAAATCCAGTCCCCGGATGACCGGAAGATCTTCGGGGTCGGAAGGGGACCATTCCTTGAATATTTCCCCTTCCCTGTTGATCAAAAACAGCTTTCCGAGATCCACGAGGGCCAGAGGCGCTTCTTCCTGAATACGGATTTCCACCGTATCCGGAAGCTGTCTTTTCACGGTCGCATCAACGATCCAGGGGTGCCCCACAAGGCGTTTCCTCGCCACGTTCAGGCTCAGGGCGAGAACACTTTCCCCAATGCGGATCTGCGCCTGCTCGAGTACCATCTCCCTTGAAAGCTGCCGGTTGCCTTCAACCACAATGGTCTTGGCCTTGAAATAGTCCGCCTGGGTGATCATATCATGAAAAAAAATGAGCGCCGCACTCAAAACGATGAGCCCTGAAAACCCCAAAACAAGCATAAGGGTGTTGATGAAAAAGCGGCCGGTCTTTTCCTTTTGGGTTTTCCGATCGGGCCTGTAACGGTTCTTTTTAATTTTAGGATCCAATGATCTTTACCTCCGGCTCAAGCTTTACGCCGAAAACCTTTAACACCGTCTCTTCTATCTCTTCGGCCAGCACCAGGATATCCGAGGCGGTGGCTTTGCCGGTGTTGACAATGAAGTTGGCATGTCTTTTGGACACCTGGGCACCGCCGATGCTCTTTCCTTTGAGTCCTGCCCGGTCGATGAGATTTCCGGCAGATATATCGCCGGTCGGATTTTTGAAAAAACATCCAGCACTCGGCAACCGCCAGGGCTGTCTTTCCCTGCGCTCTTTAAGGATTGCGTCGGCCTCGGTCTTCAAAAGCCGGGCATCGGATCGGCGGAGCCGAAAAAAGCCCGACAGGATGATGGAGTTCTCTTTGTCGGCGATCGGTTCCAAACCCCACGTCATTTTCCGGTAGGTAAAGTGCAGGTCATGGCGCGGATATTTTTCTATTCTGCCTTCGGGATGAAAAATTTCGACGCATTCCACCACATCGGCCATGCATCCCCGCGGGGTTCCGGCGTTCATCATGAGGGCCCCTCCCACGGTCCCGGGGATCCCCACGGCAAAATTGAGCCCGGCAAATCCTTCCCTGACTGCAAATCGGCAAAGCATCCGGGCGCGCGCCCCTGCCATGCCCTGAATCGTCACCTCGGGACCTTCGTCTTTAATCTTTTTGATTTCGCGAAAACCCGCTGTAAGGGTCATCACCACACCCCGGATCCCCGCATCCGTGACCAAGAGGTTGGTCCCGTCTCCGATGACAAGATACGGAATCCCCTTTTCCTTACAAAAACGTGCGATCATCGTGAGTTCCCGAATCCCTCGAAGGGAAAGAAAGGCGTCGGCCGAGCCGCCCACTCGAAAGGAAGTGTGCCGGGACATGGGCTCGTCAAAGGCCACCCGGTCCCCAAAATGATCGGTCAGCCACTTCCTGATCGGCCATCCAAGGGCCTCTCTCCCGCACCTTATCTTTTCAGGTGATCCCTCTGTCATCATCATCCCCGCAAAACCGCTTAACGCCGCCCCCTTCATCCCAGCCTTTCGATGACCTTCTCACCGGCTTTCCACACATCTCCTGCTCCCAGGGTGAGCAAGAGATCCCCGGATTGTAATATTCCTTCAAGGACCTCCGGAACAATCTCCAGGTCTTTGACATAATGAACCTCCTTGTGTCCATGGGCCTGGATGCCTTCGGAGAGTATGCGGCCGCTCACCCCCTCGATTTCCGGTTCACTGGCTGCGTATATGGGCACAACCAGCAGAATATCGGATTGATAAAATGCCCGCGTGAACTCTTCGAAGAGCGCACGGGTCCGTGTATAACGATGAGGCTGGAACACCACCACGGTGCGCCGGCCCGGCCAGCTCTGCTTGACCGCATCCAGGGTGGTTTTAATCTCTGTGGGGTGATGACCGTAATCATCCACCACCGTAATTCCCCGCACTTCCCCCTTGATTTCCAAGCGGCGTTGAACCCCCTGCACCGATGCCAAGGCCTCTCGAATCTTCTCGAAGCCGATTCCCAATTCCATCCCCACTCCAACAGCTGCCAGCGCATTGGAAACATTGTGGATCCCCGGCAGGTTCAGGACCATCCGGCCCAGTTCACGCTCCTTGAAGAAAACCAGAAAGTTGCTCTTGAGCCCTTCGAAGTAGACGTCCTTGGCCTGGAAATCGGCCTGGACGCTCATCCCGTAAGTGGCGAACCGTTTTCCGATGCGGGGAATCAGCGACTGAATCGGCTCGTTGTCCAGACACAAAATCGCCAGACCATAAAAAGGGATGCGATGGATAAAGGATAGAAACGCCTCTTTGATGGCGTTCAAGTCTTTATAATGGTCGAGGTGCTCCCGATCAATATTGGTGACCACCGCAATGGTGGGTGACATTTTCAAAAAGGAGCCGTCGCTCTCGTCGGCTTCGGCGACGATGAAGTCCCCTTTGCCCAGCACGGCATTGGATCCGATCCCCTTCAGCTTCCCGCCGATGACCACCGTGGGGTCCAGGCCTCCCGCCGCCAGCACCGAGGTCACCAGGGACGTGGTGGTCGTTTTTCCGTGTGCACCCGCCACGGCCACACTGTATTTCAGGCGCATCAGCTCCGCCAGCATCTCTGCCCGGGGAATCACCGGAATGGACGCCTTCCTTGCCCCTGTAACTTCCGGGTTGTCGGGTCGGACCGCCGAAGAGAACACCACCACGTCGGCGCCTTCGATCTGCTGCTCCGCATGCCCTTCGTAGATGATGCCACCCAGCCGCCTGAGCCGCTGGGTCAAATCGGATCCCTTCAGGTCGGATCCCGATACCTTATATCCCAGGTTGATAAGCAGTTCGGCGATGCCGCTCATGCCGATGCCGCCGATGCCCACAAAATGGATATGATACTTCTTCAAATACATCCGATTGAGTTTATCCTTTCCCCGCCAGGTCCGGGCCCAATCTTTTTGGCGGTTCTTTATCGAAGAGCATCAGCATATCGTCGACAATGGCCGCGGCGGCATCGGGCCGCCCAAATTCTTTTGCGCGTGATGCCATCCGTAATAGATCCTCCGGGTGGGCGGCATGATGTACAATCTTTTCGGCCAATGTCCCGGCATCCAAAGTCGCCTGGGGGATCATTTCGGCGGCACCCGCGTCCGCCAGTTCCCGTGCATTCTGAGTCTGATGGTCATCCGCGGCAAGGGGAAAGGGGATGAACAGGGCCGGCTTCCCCAGGGCCGTTAATTCGGCCACGGTCGAGGCTCCTGAGCGGCAAATGACCAGATCGGATGCCGCGTACTGTTTTTCCATGTCGTCGAAAAATGGGGCAACGGTGCCGGAAACTCCCGCAGCAGCATAAGCCTCCTTGACCCAGGATGCATCCGCGGCACCGGTTTGGTGAATGAAATGAAAACGGTTTTTTTCCGGCAACAGGGCAAGGGCCTGGGTCACGGCCACATTGATGGCGTGCGCACCCTGGCTTCCCCCGATGACCAGGATCGTAAAAGAACGGCCGGGTTTTTGGGTCGTATCCCCGATCGCCTTCAAAACGGATTTTCGGACCGGATTTCCGGTTAAAACGACCTTTTTGCTTTTCATACGATCCCTTGTGCCGGGAAAAGAAACATAAAGCCGATCCGCCAGATAGAAGAGCATGCGGTTGGTGATTCCCGGTGATCGGTTCTGTTCGCAAAGCACGATTTTTTTTCCTAACAACCAACCGGCCAATACCGCGACCCCGGCAGAATAGCTTCCCAGGCCCACAACCATGTCCGGGTTGAATCGGAAAACGATCTTAAGCGAATCCCATACCCCTTTCGGGATCTTGGCAAGGGATATGAACTTTTCCGGAATGCGTCGACCCTTGATCCCTTCCGCGGTAATAACGCTCTGCCGGAATCCGGCGTTTTCCAAGGCCCTTTGCTCGAAAGGTTTTCCCGTATTGACGAAAAGGACTTCATTTTCTCTGTTTCTCTCCATCAGTTCCTGGGCGATGGCGATCCCGGGAAAGAGATGCCCCCCGGTTCCTCCTCCCCCGAACAGCACGCGGATAGGCCTTGAAACAGCGTTCATCGGCCATTGATCCCTACCGTCACGAGTTTGTTGGGAGAGGCGTCGATGTTCATCAGAATCCCGATGGACGCCATGTTTAAAAGCAAAGACGACCCTCCGTAGCTCAAGAAAGGAAGCGCCAAACCCTTGGTCGGGAGGAGCCCAAGGGTCACTCCCATGTTGACGAATACTTGCATCCCGATGGCCACGGTCAACCCGGCAGCCAGGTATGTCCCAAAAGGATCCACCGTTTTTTTGGCAATCCGGATGCCCCGCCAGACGATCAGCCCGTAAAGCCCAAGGATGGAAAGGACCCCCACGAGCCCCAGTTCCTCGCCCACAATGGAAAAAATAAAATCGGTATGCGGTTCCGGCAGGTAGAACAACTTCTGATACCCGTTGCCGATGCCGACCCCCCATATCCCCCCGCTTCCAAAAGCCAAAAGGGAATGAATGATCTGATACCCCTCATCCCCCGGATATGCCCAGGGATCCATGAAGCTCACCAGACGGCGGAGCCGGTACTGGGCTTTCATCATGAAGAGATACGCCGCCGGGAGAAGCAGGAGCACGGCGGAGCTTAAATAAAGGATGCGCACCCCCCCGATAAAGAGCATGATCCACGTGATGGCTCCCAGGATCACCATCGACCCGAAATCCGGTTCGAACAAGATGAGGAGTGCAAAGACGGCAAATACCACGACGTGGGGCAGAAACCCGATGGTAAACTCGCGGATGGTTTCCCCTTTTTTACTCAGCGAATAGGCGAGATAAATCACCAGGGCCAGCCGGGCGAACTCAGAGGGTTGAAAAGAAAAGTCTCCGAATCGAAGCCATCGGGCGCTTCCTCCGGCTGCATACCCCAAGGGGGTAACATGGATCGCCGCCAGCAGGACCATGGATATCAGAATGAAGGGGTATGCCAAAGACCGATACCAGTGATACGGCACATGCCGACAGATGACCAGCGCAACAATGCCCACAATGGCAAAAGCTCCCTGTTTTTTCAGAAAAAAGAGGTCACTTCCAAATTTTTTCATGGCCAGGGCGGAACTGGAGCTGTAAATCATGACGATTCCGATGCCTACCAGAAAGAGCACCGGAAAAAGGAGTGTGACATCGTAGTTCGCCTTCTGGGGCCGGTATATCTCTTGAGCCACTCCCTGAAATGGTAGACGCTCCGTCATGATAACACCTCAACAGCCTCCCGAAACTTTTCGCCACGATGAGCATAGTTTAAAAACATGTCAAAGCTCGCACAGGCAGGGGACAGCAGGACCACATCCCCGGGTGAGGCCGCCCGAAAAGCGGCATTCACCGCGGCGACCATGTCCGTTGCATCCTCCATTGGAACCACACCCTTGAGGGCCTTTCGAATCGGTCCGGCCGCCTCCCCGATGAGAATGATCTTTCGGGCGGCCCGACTCAGACCATCGCGCAGCAAGGTGAAGTCGCTCCCCTTGTCCCTGCCGCCCATGATGAGGACAAGAGGGGAAGCAAAGGCCTCCAGTGCACAGAGCACGGAATAAACATTGGTAGCCTTGGAATCGTTGACAAACCGGACATCGTTGATGATCCCCACGGTTTCCAGGCGATGGGGAAGCCCTTTGAAGGTGTTCAGTGCCGTCTGGATCCCCTCATGGGTAGCGCCCGCAGAGAGAGCGGCCAGACAGGCGGCGGCGGCATTTTCCTGTCCGTACCTACCGGTGAAATAGGTCCCTTCAAGATTGAATCCCTCTCCGGGACGGATATCCGTATCTTTTTTTGCTTTTGAAATCCCTTCAAGAAGAATCCGACTCCCGGCCAGGGTTACCCCGGATTCTTTTCCCGATCTCCCTGAGAAAAATAGCCGCCGGCTCCGGACGGATTCGGTGACTTCTCGGACAATGGGATCCCCACCGTTTAATACGGCCACATCCTCTTTTGTTTGGTTTTCAAAAAGCTTCCCCTTGGCCCGCGCATAGGACATGAGATCCGGGTATCGATCCAGATGGTCCGGAGTCACGTTCAGCAAGACCCCCACATGCGGACGGAAAGTATGAACCGTATCCAGTTGAAAACTGCTCACTTCCACCACCACCGCATCCATGGGTCGGCCTTGGTCCACATGTCCGATGAGGGGGGATCCGATGTTTCCTCCCACAAAAACCCGTTTCCCGGATTTCTTTAACATCTCTCCCAACAGGGCGGTCGTTGTGGTTTTTCCGTTGGTTCCGGTCACTGCAACAATGGGCTTCTGTATGTAACAGGCGGCCAGTTCCATCTCACCGGTCACCGGAACCCTTGCCTTCCTGGCCGCCACAATCGCGGGAATCGTCAGCGGCACCCCCGGACTGACGACCACCCAATCAGCACTCTTGAAAGTGGCTTCCCGATGCCCCCCCAGTTCGAGAGTCACTCCCATACGGCGACATTCCTCAGGATAAGTCCCGAGCCGGTCTTCACCGCTTTGATCCGTCACGGTCACTTTTGCTTTTCTTCCCACCAGAAATCGGGTCAACGCGATTCCCGTGAGTCCCAATCCCACCACGAGCACCCGCTGGTTTTCCAGCGCCGTTAAATCAGGCAGTTTTTTCACAACCATTCCAGCCTCTGTCGATCCGATACCCGAGTTATCTAAGCTTCAACGTACTCATGGATAATAGCGCCAGGGCGATGGCGATAATCCAAAAACGCACGATGACCTTCGGCTCAGGCCATCCCTTGAGTTCGAAATGATGATGCAAAGGAGCCATCCGAAAAATCCTGTGTCCATGGGTCATCTTGAAGTATCCGACCTGGAAAATCACCGAAAGCGCCTCGATGACGAAAAGGCCTCCCACCAAAACCAGGAGGATCTCCTGTTTGCTGATCACTGCCACGCCGCCCAAAGCCGCTCCCAGGGGAAGGGAGCCCACATCCCCCATGAAAATCTGTGCCGGATAGGTGTTGAACCACAAAAAGCCCAGCCCGGCCCCGACCATGGCCCCGCAAAAGACCGTTGCTTCTCCGGAGCCGGAAACATATTGGATTTGGAGATAATCCGCGATTTTTACATGTCCGGCAAGATAAGCGAATACCATATAGGTCGCTGCGGCGATGGTGACGGGGCCGATGGCCAATCCGTCAAGCCCATCCGTAAGGTTCACGGCATTCGAAGCCGCGACGATGACCCATGCGGCAAAGAAAATGTAGAACCACCCTAAGTCGGGTGAAATATTTTTAAAAAAAGGAACCATAACCCGGGTATCGAAGCCGGGAATCATATAAATGAGCAGGGCAGCCAGAAAAGCAGCGCCGATCTGAAAGGAAAATTTCTGTTTCCCGGTCAGCCCCCTGTTCAACTTTTTAATCTGCTTGAGATAGTCGTCAACGAAACCGATGGCACCGTAAGATGCGGTGATCAAAAGGAGGGTCCAGATGTAGTAATTCGTCAGGCTGGCCCATAAAAGCGTGGAAGAGATAACAGAGAGAAGGATCAGGATGCCGCCCATGGTGGGGGTTCCGGCCTTTTGATGATGCATGCTCGGACCGTCTTCCCGGATATATTGGCCCACCTGAAGCTTTGCAATCTTGCGAATCATATACGGCCCCATGAGAAAACAGATCAAGAAAGCCGTCAGACTCGCATAAATGGTCCGGAAAGTAATGTACCTGAAAACATTGAATGCGGATACATAAGGTTGAAGCGCATATAGAATATGGTACAGCATGCTATCCGGCCTTTTTTCTATCAGGAAGCAATCTTCGTCTCATTTCCCATTTTTCTCGGCCCAGGCTTTTAAAGCCTGCACCACGGTCTCCATGGCCATTCCCCTCGACCCTTTGACCAGCACCCAGTCGCCGGATCTTAAGAGCGCATATAGATTTTCGAGTATGGATTCTTTCGTCCCGGTCAAAACCGACTCATTATCCATTCCCGCTTCGATGGCACCCGCCGCCACTGAACCGGCGAATCGTCCAGTGACGCAAACCCTGAAAACTCCGGCATTTTTCACATACGCTCCGATCAAATGGTGGAGCGATTCGGAATGGTCTCCCAATTCCAGCATGTCTCCCAATACGCATATCGCGCGTCCCTGCTTCTTTTTCAGGCGCATGAGGGTGTCGATGGCCGCCTTCATGGATCCCGGATTGGCGTTATAGGTGTCGTCGATGAGACGAACCGCTCGCTTCAAATTCACGACAATCATTCTTCCCTTTTCCGGAACAAACGCTTCCAGACCCGCCCGGATCCGATCCGGCGAAATGCCCGAAAGGTGCCCTACCGCGGCAGCAGCCAGGGCATTGGAGACCATGAATCTTCCCGGCGTATTCAGCATGACGGGAACGCGCGCTCCGGAAACGTGTAAAAGAAAACGCACTTTCCGACGGGTCTCCCGGATCGCCGTTCCCCGGACGGCGGCGCTTTTTGCGGTCCCGTAAAGGAGCACATCCACGGCGGTTCGGTCCGCGATCTTTAAGACGTTCGGATCGTCGGCATTCAATACGACGGTTCCGTGCTCTTGAATATGCTCCAAAAGTTCGGCCTTGGCCATGACAACCCCCTCCACCGATCCCACCCCCTCCAAATGCGCCGGCGCGACATTGGTGATCACGCCCACATCCGGCCGGCAGATCCGGGCCAGGCGTCGGATCTCGCCGGGATGGTTCATCCCCAGCTCCACGGCCGCCCACCGGTGTTCCGGGCAAAGGTTCAACAGCGTCAACGGTACCCCGATCTCGTTGTTATAGTTGCCGAGGGTGGATAGCGTCGCATACCCCTGGCGGATCACTTCCGCGGTCATCTTCCGTGCCGTCGTCTTCCCGTTGGATCCCGTAACCGCCACGAGCTTCCCGCCCCATCGGCGGCGATGATCAGCCGCGATATCTCCGAGCGCTTTAACCGTATCTGATACCGACACGCAGACGACTCCCTGATTTTGGAACCGCTTCAGAGGTAACCGGCGTACATGCCGCCTTTCCACCAAAACACCCGAAGCCCCTTTTCCCACTGCATCGGCGGCAAACCGATGCCCATCGAAATTTTCACCGATGATGGCGATGAAAAGCTGCCCGGGGGAAACCTTCCGGGAATCAATGGAAACACCGGAAAATCGGCGCCCCTCGTTCCCCGAAAGAAGTCTGCCGCCGGTGGTCTTAAGGATTCGGGAAACGGTCCAAAGGTACTTTGATTGCTTTTTTGCACTATGTTCGATCATTGTACCGAACCTTCCCGCTCTTTTAGGGACAGGGCCGCCATGGCTTCTTCCCGATCGTCGAAATGAACCGTCTCATCCCCGCGGATCTGATAGGTTTCGTGCCCTTTCCCCGCGATGAGGACCGCATCCCCCGGACGCGCCGCCCGGATTCCGATCCGAATGGCCGACCTTCGATCCGGCTCGATCCAAAAAACATTGTGAACCGTGCCCACATCTTTTATGGAATCCCCTTCTTTGGGACAGGAGCGAATAACTCCCTTCCGGATCTGCTCGATGATGGCATTCGGATCTTCATTCCGGGGATTGTCCGAAGTAATGATGACCCAATCACTGAGCCTGCCGGCGATTTCTCCCATGAGGGGTCTTTTCTCCCGATCCCGATTTCCGCCGCACCCGAAAACGGTGATAACCCTTCCCGGGTTCAGGGCCCGGATCGCTTTAAGTGTATTTTCCAACGCATCCGGCGTATGGGCAAAGTCGATGACGACATGCCTTCCGGCGGCATCCGGGACCGTTTCGAATCGCCCGGGAACACGCGTTACGGCTTCAAGACCTCCCCGGATAGTCTCTAAAGAAAGGCCGAGAGCAAACCCTGCGCCTGTCGCACAAAGCATATTTTCCAGATTGTGAAGACCGACAAGGGGGGAACTTGCCTCAAACGGTCCGGCCGGGGTGTGGACCATCGCTTGGATCCCGGATAAATCCGACTTGACAATTTTTGCCCAAATGGCGTTTTCCGGATCAAACCCCACACCGATACCTGACCGGGGAAATTGCTCCAACAGCGCCCGGCCCCTGGG
>PCSF01000218.1:21152-21662 GCA_002771315.1 Desulfobacterales bacterium CG23_combo_of_CG06-09_8_20_14_all_52_9
CGGCTGAAATTAGTAAAGAGTCCAATCTGGAAATCAATATTTTCCACCCGGCTTAAGACCAGCGCATGTGAGGAAACTTCGACCACACCCCATGTGCATTCCGCGGCTCTCATTTCAGAAAGGTATTTCTGCATTTCCAGTGATTCCGGCGTGGTCCGCTCGGCCTTGTATTTTTCTTTTCCGGTATCATAAACAAGGGAATTAAGCATCCCAGTCTTTTTGCCGGCGGTCTCAAGAATCTTCTTTATCAAGTAAACTGAGGTACTCTTGCCGTTAGTGCCGGTTACGCCGGCAATCTGGATCTTTCTGCCCGGATAACCATAGAAGCTTGCGGAGATATCGGAGAGTGTCTTTCGCGGTGTAGCGGAAATAATAAATGGCACATCGGCGGAAATTGGCGTGTCCGTAAGAACAGCCGAGGCGCCTCGTTTTATGGCCTCGGCAATGAACTTTCGTCCGTCGCTTTTAAAACCGGGAATGGCCGCAAAAATCATCCCGGGGCGAATACGG
>PCSF01000056.1 GCA_002771315.1 Desulfobacterales bacterium CG23_combo_of_CG06-09_8_20_14_all_52_9
AGCGCTTACCGGGAGAAAGCCCTGCCAATTGTTCCTTTTCCGCCGTCAGGCGGGCCGCCATCATTCGCGCCCGGGCCTGCGGCTGATCCACATATCCCTTGAGAGTCCATTCTTTTTTATCGATTGTGTCCTGGAAAAACTTCATCAAGACGTCTTGGCGCTGCCGCAGTGGTTCCGCCGCTGCTGCCCGGGAAGAAAATACGGTACCGAAACGAACGGGCAACACCGGACCCTGCTCCATCACGGTCAGGACGACCTCTTCATGACGGAGCGCCCGGGGGGCCACCCATGCCAGATCTTCCATTTTTTCCTGCGCCTCGGGGCCGGTGAAGTCCTCGATATTAACCTCTGCGAGGATGGCGGCGACCACCCCAATGACCTCGACAAAAAGGGGATGCTCTCCGTCAATTCCTTTTCCGGCGATCTCAGGATGTGGTATGGCCGGAGTCAGACAGAAAAGATAGATTCCCAGGCTCATCCCATCCCCCTGAGCACTTCCTCGATTGCCTCTTCGATATCCTGGCGCCGGATGAGGATGGCCGGTTCTCCCACCGCTCCCTTTTCCAGGGTCGAAACGGCGCGCCGAACGGCCGTCATAGCCGCTTTGCGGACAACGGCGGCGATATCGGCGCCGCTGAACCCCTCTGTTTTACCGGCCAGGGCGGCGGTTTGTGTCTCTTTGGCTATGGGCTTCTGCCGGAGATGGACGGCAAAGATCGCTTCCCGATCCTGCTGGTCCGGCATCATCATCTCCACAATATCGTCGAAACGGCCCGGCCTGAGGACCGCGGCGTCTAAAATATCCAGGCGGTTGGTCGCTCCCAGAACGAGGACCCCCCGGAGTTCATCGATACCGTCAAACTCAGCCAGGAACTGGCTCAGGATCCGTTCGGAGACATGGGAATCCGACGACCCGGCGCTCCGGGTGGGGACGAGGGCGTCGATTTCATCGAAGAAGATGATACAGGGGGCCGCCTGCTTTGCCTTGTGAAAGATTTCCCGGACCCCCTTTTCCGACTCCCCGACCCACTTCGACATCAGGGCCGGCCCCTTGACGGAGATGAAATTCACCTGGCTCTCCGTGGCGATCGCCTTGGCCATCATTGTTTTTCCGCATCCCGGCGGGCCGACCAGCAGAATCCCCTTGGGAGGCGTCACACCCGCCTTTTCAAAAAAATGGGGATACTTCAGGGGCCATTCCACGGCCTCGATCAGGCGCTCCTTCAGGGAAGACATCCCTCCCACGTCGTCCCAGTGGATATTGGGGGATTCGACAAACACCTCCCGGATGGCGGAGGGTTCGATCTCCCGCAGGGCGGACAGGAAATCCTCCATACGCACCTCGAGCTTCGCGAGGGTTTCGTAGGGAATCCCGGCCTGACCGAAATTGATCTCCCCCATGATTTGACGCAGGCAGCTCATGGCCGCCTCTCGGCAGAGGGCCTCCAAATCCGCCCCGACGAAGCCGTGGGTGATCTCCGCCAGATGTTCCATGCGCACATCTCCGGCCAACGGCATCCCCCGGCTGTGGATCTCGAGAATCTCGAGACGGCCGCGCCGGTCCGGGATTGGAATGACGATCTCCCGATCGAACCGGCCCGGACGCCGCAGGGCCGGGTCAAGGGCATTGGGGATGTTGGTGGCGGCAATGACGATGACGTTCTGTCTTTTGTTTAGGCCGTCCATGAGGGCAAGAAGTTGGGCCACGACCCGCTTTTCCACGTCCCCGACAACGTTTTCCCGGCGGGGGGCGATGGCGTCGATTTCGTCAAGGAACAGGATGCTCGGTCCCTTCCGGGTCGCCTCTTCGAAGATTTTCCGGAGGTGGGCCTCGCTTTCACCGTAAAACTTGTGGATGATTTCCGGCCCGCTGATGGAAAAGAAATTGGCCTCCGTCTCGTGGGCGATGGCCCTGGCGATGAGGGTCTTCCCGCAACCGGGAGGGCCATAGAGGAGCACGCCCTTGGGCGCGTCGATCCCGAGGCGTTCAAAGACCTCGGGATAACGCAGGGGCAGCTCGATCATTTCACGTATGCGTTGGAGCTGGGGTTTCAGGCCGCCGATGTCTTCATAGGCGAGGGTCCTTCCGCCCCCTTCTTCTCCCTGGGACTTGCCGATGACCAGGATGGTGGCCGGGTTGATGATCACCGGACCCTTGGGCGTCACGGCTTCGACCTTGAAGAAGGCAGCGCGACTGCCGAACAGGGCCGCCTGGATCTTGGCCCCCTGCAGGACCGGCAGACCGTCGAGCAGGCTCCCGATGTATTGCAGATCCCGTTCCGCCGGGGTTACGTTGGTCGGCGTCAGGATGATCCGTTCCGCCGGACGGCACTTCATCTTGCTGATCTTCACCGTTTCATCGAGGCCGACGCCGGCATTCTCCCGGGTCAGGCCATCGAGTTGGACCCGCGACTGACCACGGATTTCCTGATAGGCGGGCATGACCTTACAGAGGGCCTTGCGTTTCCCCTCGACCTCCACCGTGTCTCCGACGGCAGCCTCAAACCGTTCGAAGTCTTCCGGTCCCATCCGCGCCAGGGCGCGGCCGACATCCTTGGTCAACGCTTCCGTCACTTTCAGCTTAATAAACGGTTTTTCAGTCTCTTTCATGGATTTTCACCTGTCATTCCCCGCCGCGTGGGGTCACATGGCCCACACCCCAGGTTCCATTATAGGCCGGGTCACCCGTCCCGGCGCCCTTCCTTATTTCGCCTTTTCACATCGGATGGTCACGATGCCGTTATTGCAGGTTACCTTGATCTTGTTTTTGGCTTGGGAATGACTGAGGAGGACCTCTTTCCGGTATTTCTTCTCCCCCTTGTCGGCTGAAATCGTCAGGACATCGTCCCGGACATCGATTTTGATATCCCCCGGTCCCACGCCGGGCATTTCCGCGATCAGGGTGGTGGCGTCCTCGTCCTCGAAGACATCAATGAGGGGTTCATGGATCTCCTGGACCACCGCCTCACCGGTTTTTTTATCCTTGCGGATGTTTCCGAAGGGTTCCACCCGGATCTGGTCGCCCTTCCCCCCGAGACCCGTTTTCAGGCTGAAACCGTAAACTCCCTTGATGCCGCCTTCCTTGGAGGGGAAGGTAAATTCTCCCTTTTTAGTGACGGTTTCCCCTTTCTCCGAGATCTCGTTCAGCTTTTCGGCGATATCGGTCAAACCGCTGAGAATGCGGCTGAAATGATTCTCTCCCTCCGCCATTTTCCCGGGGCGCCCTTTTCCCCCGGTATCCTGGTTTGACGCATGCCGTCGGGAAAGCCGCTCCCCCGCTTCGGCCAAATCTCCTAAATTATTTATGAAGCCCGTCAAACTTCCCAAAATGCCGCCTCCGATTTCGCTTCGATCTTCGTCGGTCTTCTTATTACCTGACTTGCGTTTCGTCGTCATTGTTCCCTCCGTTCTTCTGAATGCCGAATTTCTTTGCCTTTGTGTGAATGGTTTTGTAATCGATCCGCAACAGCCGGGCCGCCCTGGCCTTGTTGCCTCCTGTAAATTTAAGAACTTCCGTGAGAACTTCTTTTTCCACAGCCAGAACACTATGTTGAACAATTTCACTCAAGGATGCATTTTCCCAGGGTGTCCCCTGGATCTTCGGGGAGAAGTCAAGTCCGGGCACCGAGGCCTGTTTGATGCTGATATCCGCTTCCGTGATCGTTTCCCTGGCCACGAGGGTGGCCCGTCGGATCACCGACCGGAGCTGGCGGACATTCCCCGGCCAGCTGTAAGATATCAACGTATCCACGGCCTTGTTTGTAAAGCCGGTGATCAATTTATTCAATTCGACATTGGCCAGATCCAAAAAACGATTGGCTAAATAGGGAATGTCCTCTTTTCTCTCCCGGAGGGTGGGTACATGGATTGTGAACTCGCTCAGGCGGTAATAGAGATCCTTTCGAAAAGTACCTGTAACCGCCATCTCCTGGAGGTTCTGGTTGGTCGCCACAATGAGCCGGATATCAACGTTTACAGGTTTGACGCCGCCGACCCGATAGAGCTTCCGGTCCTGGATTACCCGGAGGAACTTTGCCTGGGATCCGGCGGGCATGTTCCCGATCTCATCCATAAAGAGGGTGCCGTCGTGCGCCAGCTCAAATTTGCCTAATTTCTGATGGTCCGCCCCGGTGAACGATCCCTTTTCATGGCCAAACAGTTCACTCTCCAGGAGGTTCTCCGGAATGGCGGCGCAATCCACCGCCATGAAGAGCGCTGCCGCCCTGGCGCTGTCCCCATGAACGGCCCTGGCGACAAGTTCCTTTCCTGTACCTGTTTCGCCGGTGATGACCACGGAAAGGTCCGACTTTGCCACCCGGTGAACATCGGCCGCGAGGCGGGCAATCTTGTCGCTCGGTCCCATGTTCTCGATAAGACCGAAGTTCCCTCGATAGCG
>PCSF01000271.1 GCA_002771315.1 Desulfobacterales bacterium CG23_combo_of_CG06-09_8_20_14_all_52_9
ACCGGCTTGCTCAATAATGACATCGGTATTCGAAGAGAAACGGCTGAGGGCTCTCTTGTCCCGTTCGTCCAAGTCCTCTGAACGCAGGTTTTGAACCCGTAAGTTGACGCGTGCTTGCTTGATCAAGTCCTCAATCGTCTCTTTAAGAAGGAACCTGCCCATCACAAGGACCCCGCGGCTTGGCCCCTCACCCGTGCTTTTAACGATAGGTCGGGAAACAACCAGCATGGGACCGGATTGGGTTAAAACGATGCCCATGATTTCACTGTCAAGAGAGTGATGCTGAAGCAAGGGATGATCCTTGGGAAATAAATCCCGAGGAAACTCATCAATTGCAATTTTCTTTTTCTGAACCGGATCGAAGCTTCCCGTCCAAACAACCTTTCCCTCAGGATCCAAGATGGTGATCATGTGAATGCCGCTGCTGATCAGGCTCTTCCATTGGAAATTGGAATCGGCATATCCGGTATTGCCATCCTGCACAAACCGGTAAGTGTCGTCCCACACGGCCCAATCCCCGGCGATTTGTCCGAGATGATGGATCTCTCGTTTCAGAGCATCCATATTGCTGGTGACGGCCTTTTTTACCTCCTCTTGTTCGAGTGCGAAAAAGCTTGGCAGAATGACATATTGCCGTAACGCAAAGTCTGCTGACAGATATATGGGGATCAAGATTAGAAGAAGCCAAAGCCATGTTCTTAAACCCAGCCGTTTAATTGCGATGTGCTCAACCGGTTTGAGTGTATCGCGCACTTCAAGGAGTTCGCGCGCACGTTGGTCTGAAATTCGGCGAATCCGAAGACTCCAGACAATAACCAGCACTGCAAAGGCTGCAACCGTGGCAAGGGCGACGGCCAGATACCACGCATGTCTTTGAAGCCAGGAGGGTGGCAATGCGTAGCTCGTACCGATCCATTTACGCGTGATAAGATCAAAGATACCCCGCTTGCGGGCGAGCGCAAGACCTTTATTGAGTATGGCGACTATATGTTGCCGGCCCTGCTTTACCCCCATGCAGTTCCGGCCGATATAAAGCGGATTTCCCACGGATTTCATCCGATCGGTCAACCCGTTACTGAAGAGATGATAGAGTACAATCTGCTGGTCGCCGATGACGGCGTCGGCTTCACCTGCGATCACGCGGTCAGCGGCTTCGGCAAATGTGGCAGTGGGAACCAGCACGTATTCAATATTCTTGGACTTGAGAAACTCCGCGGCATAGTCTCCCCGCTGCATGGCAATGCGCTTGCCCTGCAGGTCATTGAGGTTGGATATGTCAGGCCTTTCGGCCCGGACAAAGATCAGCGCGGGAACTTCCCATGTCATATCCGTAAAATCGAAATGCAAATCCCGCGTCTTGCTATAAAAAAGACTGGTCAACACATCTGCCTGACCTGAAAGAATCGCTTCCTGTGCTTCCTGGAAAGTCATATTTTGGAAGCTTGCCTTGAAACCCAGTTCAGTAGACAACCATTGCACCAATTCGATACACATTCCCTGGGGATTCTCGATACGGTTGATAAATTCGAAAGGCGGGTAGACGGTTTGGCTGACAAATTGGATTGTGCCCTTACTCTTCAGCCAGGCACGCTCATCCTCTGTCAGGAGATCAGCCGGAGTCGCTGTGGCTTCAAACCCCAGCACCATCAGGGTTGCAAGGAGCAGGACGTATCGCTTGATTCTTGACGGATGCTCACATCTATCGGATTTTTGAATCATACATCGTTCCTGATTTTCGTTAGACGTTGCGAATTGAGGCTTTTTCAAGGTGGTCTTTTAAACTTCAGAGAAAGAAAGAATCTCCATGAAGAATTGTTAAATTCTAATTCATCCGGTATGGGAATGCAAGAATCACATGAGAAGAACTCGGTAGCTCAGGTGATCGTGTTTTACGAGGGAAAGCGCATCAAAAAGCCGCCAGAACGTTCATGGGTTACCGAATGATAAAAGATTAGCCGGGTTTTCCTGTTTGACACTCTTGCGGCATTTTTTTATTTTAAATGGATTCTTTTAACAGATTTTCCATGTCTGTCCGGTCTGAAGGATTGAAATGCCTGAAGCAAAGCAAACATCCGGCTTAAAGGAGACCCTACTAAGCCTTTTTCTGTTGGGTGTTATAGTCAGCATCGGAATGGGTATCTATTTCGAGCAGTACCGGTTTTATTCGGCTTTAATCGAACAAATGCCCCGAAAAATTCATGAAAAACAGGCTGCTCCTAAACTTACTGGAACAAAAGACGAATCGATATTTTCCCGCCTCCCGCTTCCCGAAGGTGTCGTATTCCTCTCCGCATCGGAAGTCTTTGACGCCTCCACGCTTTCGGATAAAATAAATGGAAAGGCGGAACTTTACTTGGGTGCGGGGTTTGTTTGCCTGGAAACCCGGCGCTTTTGTCTCAAAGGAGGATCCGATGCCTGGATGGAGGTGTTCCTCTACGAGATGAAAGATGCCCAAAGTGCCTTTGCCGTTTACAGTTTGCAAAAAAGAAGTGGTGCGATTCCAACCGACCTGGGACAGAGATCCTACCAAACAACCAATGCGCTTTTTATCGTTTTCGGACCCTATTATATGGAGCTTGTCGCCTCCGCCGAAAATACCGCATTGCAAGCCGCGCTTCGGACGCTGGGACAGGCTTTGATTGCCGGCTTTCCGGTCCTAGGAAAACCGGTGGCAGAGCCAAAACTCTTTCCGCCAGAGGGTTTGGACCCCCAAAGCATCATGCTGATTGCTTCCGACGCTTTCGGTTTTGAAAAGCTTAACAAGGTATTTACCGCTGGATATCGAATCGATGGGATGCCATTGACCGCATTCGTTTCCCGCAGGTCCGATCCTGGGGAGGCGCATGCGCTGGCAGAGGCTTATCGTGCATTTCTGTTGCAGTTTGACGCCGAATCCCTAACGGTGAATGTCCAGCCAGGAGAGGAGATCTTTGCATTTTCCATGATGGGGCAAATCGAGGTGGTTTTTTCCCTGGGCCCTTATCTGGCTGGTGTGCATCAGGCCTCGGATGCGAAAAGGGCTTTGGATTTGGTAAAAAATTTAAGAGATTACTTGATTAAAATAAATGAAACATAATGAATTTACTGTAAATAAGTATGATAGGAGGCAGTTTATCTCTCGATCCCTGAAAGCCGGAGTTTCTATTGCCTCGGCCTGCGCCTTAGGCTACGGCTTTTATGATCCTGATGGGCCCAAATCCCTTTCAGAAACACCGGAGGTCCGACCGTTTCCCGATTTTTCAGTGGCCGGCACAAAAGACCGCATCTGTATGGTCAAGGAAGGGGATCGGACGAAGGCATTAGGCCTGGCCGTGGAAGCCATGGGAGGGGTTGAAAGTTACATCCGGAAAGGAGACAGGGTCCTTTTGAAGGTCAACGCCGCCTTTGCTTCCCCGCCAATCCTTTCGGCCACAACGCACCCGTTGCTGGTGGCGGAAATGACCCGGCTCTGCTTCAAAGCAGGAGCCCGGGAAGTCGTCGTGACGGATAACCCCATCAATGATCCGAAAACTTGTTTTTCCCTGACCGGCATCGGAAAAGCTGCCGAGGATGCAGGCGCCTGGGTCATGCTTCCCCGTGAGGTCTTGTTCAAGCCCACGACCGTTCCCGGTGCTGCTCTCATCCGAAACTGGCCGGTGTTTTCCGAGCCGTTCAGGGGAATCGACAAGGTGATCGGTATCGCTCCCGTCAAGGATCACCACCGGAGCGGCGCATCAATGTCCCTGAAAAACTGGTACGGCCTTCTGGGTGGACGGCGTAACATTTTTCACCAGAAGATTCACGATATCATCATGGAACTTTCCATGATGATCCGGCCGACCCTTGTGATTCTGGACGGAACAACCACCATGGTTACCAACGGGCCCACCGGCGGCTCCCTTTCTGACCTGAAGACGACCAATACCCTCATCGTCAGTACGGATCCGGTGGCGGCCGATGCCTGCGGCGCTGCTCTCTTAGGAAAGTCCGTCCAGGATCTTCCTTACATCGTTAAAGCCGAAGCGGCCGGAGCAGGGAAGGCGGACTACCGATCCCTGGATTTCAAAAGCCTATGAATGTCTTGATTGTCAGACGGATCAGCCAGGTTTTTTTCCTGATCCTTTTTTTCGGGTTTTGTGCCGTCTCCTCCTTAGGGGAAAAGGGGTGGCAGCTCAGGGGGTGGCCGGTCAACTGGTTTCTTGAACTCGACCCTTTGGCTGGAATCGGAAACCTTCTGGCTACCCATACTCTGTATAAGGGGCTGCTCTGGGGCCTTGTCCCTGTGGCACTGACGATCCTTTTAGGCCGCTTTTTTTGTGGGTGGGTTTGTCCCTTCGGAACCCTTCACCAGGTTGTCGGCTACCTGGGAAAGCGAAGAAAATCAACGGTTGAAAAACGGGAACCCAACCGTTACAGCCAATGGAAGGCGGTCAAATACTGGATTCTTTTTTCGATGTTAGGTGCGGCAATGGCGG
>PCSF01000054.1:0-3152 GCA_002771315.1 Desulfobacterales bacterium CG23_combo_of_CG06-09_8_20_14_all_52_9
ATGCTTTCCACCAAAAAGGCTGTGGTCGTCTTCCCGTTTGTGCCGGTAATACCCACAAGGGTCATGTCCCCGGACGGGTTTCCATAAAACTCCGCGGCGGCACTCGAAAGGGCCCTCCGGGTGTCCTTGACCGTAAGGCAGGGGACATGAACGGAAACCGGCCGTTTGGTCACCACTGCAGCCGCTCCGCGTTTCAACGCCTCGTGAATGAAGTCATGTCCATCGGCGCTCTGTCCCTTGACGGCCACGAACATCCCCCCTTTTTCAACGGCCTGGGCGCAATAATGAATGCCGCTGATGTCGATCCCGTCTTCAACCGATGGACCGACGCGCTGGACCGGCTGCACCGACGCTATCCTTTCGATCAACCGGGAAAGATTCATCCCGCCTCCCCGGGCCCGGCCCAAGCGGTCAACTTTTCCGATTTTTCATCCGGTGGCACATTCAGATATCCCAGGGTCTCCTGGGAGATCCGCCGAAAGGCGGGGGCGGCCACGGTGCCGCCGTAATAGGCGGTCTTCGGCTCATCCACAACGACCAAAACAGAGATCCTGGGATGTTCAAATGGGGCGAATCCAACGAAAGAAGAAACATATTTCCCATTGGCATATCCCCCATTTCCATCCACCTTCTGTGCCGTACCGGTCTTGCCTCCGACGGAGTATCCGTCCAGGGCGGCCTTTGTCCCTGTCCCTCCTTCCTCGATCACGTCCTGCATCATATGCCGGACGGCTAGAGCCGTATTTTCTGAAATGACCTTGCGAACCTTTTGGGGTCCGAACGTCGTCAACAGGCGACCGTCTTTGTTGGTGATCCCCAATACCAGATACGGCTTCATGAGGACCCCGCCGTTGGCGATGGCCGAAACCGCGGTGATCAGCTGTAAGGCCGAAACGGAAACTCCCTGGCCGAAAGCAATGACCGCCGCATCGATCCTTTTCCATTTTTCAGCAGGCGCCAGGCTTCCCGGGGTCTCGCCGGGACAGTCGATGCCGGTCTTTTCTCCAAACCCAAAAGCGCGAAGGGTCCCGTGCAGAGCTTCGGCGCCGATGGTATGGCTCACTTTAGCCGCCCCGATATTGCTTGAATACCTAACGATATCTTTAAGGGACATCCATCCATGGGGATGGGTGTCATGAACCGTGTGCTTTCCGACCTGATAGGCCCCGTTTTCGCAGAAAAAAAGCGTTTTCCCGGAAATGCTTCCGGTCTCAATGGCTGCCGCAGCGGTGAAGATCTTCATGGTGGAACCCGGCTCAAAAGCATCCGTCACCGCTCGGTTACGCCAAGTATTACGGCTGAAAGACTTATAATCGTTGGGGTTGAGGAATGGATAGTGGGCCATGGCCAGAACCTGGCCGGTTGCCGGCTCCATCACGACGGCAAGTCCGGATTTGGCCGAAAAAGTCTCCACAGCCTCTTTAACGGCGTTTTCCGCAATATATTGAATGGTTCGGTCGACGGTCAGAACCAGGTTGTTACCGCTGAAATCCCGATCATTCTCTGTGCCGTCTTCCAGATTGCGGCCCAGTGCATCCTTGACGACTTCGAATTCACCGTCTTCCCCCCGCAAATAGCGGTCGTAATAGAATTCGACTCCTTCCAGGCCGCGGCCGTCGATTCCTGAAAAACCGACGACCTGGGCGGCCAGGGCTCGGTTTGGATAAAACCGGCTTTGTTCCGGAATGAAATCGATGCCCTCGATTTGCAGGGCCTTGACGCTAAGGGTTTCCCGGGGGGAAACCTGACGTTTCACCCACACGAAATTCTTTTTGGAAGACAGTTTTCGGACCAACTCTTTTCGTTCGATACGCAGTTCCTTGACAAGGGAGCGCACCAACTGTTGTTTTTCTTGGATGTGCCCGGGGTATGCGGCAATGGACGGCGATTCGTTGGTCACGGCCAATTCGCTGTAATTGCGATCGTAAATGGTCCCCCGTTTCCCGCGGGAGACCAGAGACCTCTTGTACTGATCTGCGGCCTTTTCCGACAGCATGGCATTGCAGAATACCTGAATATAAACGGCCTTGGTTGCGATGGCGGCCACAAACATCCCGAAGAGGCACCCGATGACGGTGATGCGCAATCCGACTCTATTTTTGGGTTTTTCTCTCATGGGAGCATGATCACCTGTTCGCGTGTCGGCATCTGCAACTTAAACTGCTTTTGGGTCAACTCGGAAAGGCTCTGGGGCGAACGAAGGTGGGCAAGTTCGATGGTCAGACTCTTTTCAAGCATAGCGAGCTCATTGTGTCGATCCATGGCATTTGAAATCTCGTAGCTGACTTTCATGGATTGCACGCCGCACCAAGTGTAGAAAAAAAGCTCCACCACAAATAGACTCAGGATCACCAACCAGGGGATGACGGCGATCCGTCTTCCCGGTCTTTTCCCGGTGCGCTCAGGCATGGGCATCATCCGTTATCCCTTCCCGATATACCGGAGATACATCCGTACCGATCCGTACGGCAGCCCGCAGCCGGGCGCTTCGAGCCATGGGGTTTTTTCGGATTTCTGCATCCGAAGGTCTGACCGGTCTTTTCGTGAGAACTTGAAGAACCGGTTTCCGATGACAGGTGCACCAGGGAAAATCCGGCGGACAGGTGCACGGATTCTCCAACTCTCTGAATCGGGTCTTCACCATCCGATCCTCCAGGGAGTGAAAAGAGACGATGCAAAGGCGCCCCAAAGGGTTGAGCACATCGACGGCCCGATCCAAAAAGGCTTTCAGGTTTTCCAGTTCGCGATTTACGGCGATGCGCAACGCCATAAACACACGGGTCGCCGGATGGATCCTTCGGGCGGCCGGAGTCCGCAAAGGAACGACCGCCGATACGATCTCGGATAGCTCAAGACTGCTGCGGATACGATGGCGGACCCTGACCCGAACCACCTTTTTGGCGATCCTCTTGGCCCATCGCTCCTCGCCGAAACTCTTGAAAAGATCCGCCAGCTCCTTTTCCGACAGATCATTGACCAGGTCTTCGGCCCGTATGCGTGTTCGATCATCCATCCGCATATCCAAAGGCTCATCCTTATTGAAACTGAAGCCTTTTCCGGCGTATTCGAGTTGTTGCAGGGAAGCACCCAGATCGAGGAGTATGCCGTCAACGGCCGGGACTTTCAGTTGCTGAAGGTAGTCCGGGAGTTGC
>PCSF01000054.1:3171-4428 GCA_002771315.1 Desulfobacterales bacterium CG23_combo_of_CG06-09_8_20_14_all_52_9
GATGCATCCGGTTTTTATAAGGTTTCAGGACCTGCTGGGCATGGTCGATGGCTTCCCGGTCCCAATCGATGCCGATGAGGATCCCCTCCGGCGGAAGGGTTTCCAAAATTGCCCTGGCATGTCCTCCGCCCCCAAGGGTGCAATCCGTGAAAATGCGTCCCTGTTCGGGTTTCAGATAATGGAGGATCTCCTGGGTCATGACGGGAACATGATGAAACGGCATCGATCATATCCCTAGCTTGGCAATCTCGTTCCGGACTTCCTCCTTCTTCATATCCTGTTCCATTTCGCTATTTTCTTCTTCCCATTTCTCCCGGGACCAGATCTCGAAATGATTGAGGACCCCCACCAAGACCACTTCCTTCTCGATTACCGCATACTGTCTCAAGAGGGGCGGAATCAACATGCGCCCCTGCTTGTCGATGGGGCAGTCCGAAGCGCCGCCGATGAAAACCCGTCTGAAACGGCGCAGTATGTCGCTTGTTTCAACCAGAGACAGGATCTTGCCTTCCATCTTCTTCCATTCATCGAAGGGGTATGCATGGAGGCATTTATCCAGCTTCGACAGCATCAAGCGGTCCGCCCCGCTGTTCCCGATTTTTTCCCGGAAACGAGCGGGAATGACCAGCCGGCCCTTATCATCAACGGAATGAAAGGAACTCCCCCTGAACATCAATTCACCCTTTTATACCACTTTACACCACTTGTTGCGCATAAAAACCGATTTTAAATCGAATGTCAAGGAAAAAATACAACCTCTATCCAATATTTTTTATAATAATTCGGTGAACTTAAATATCAATCGGGGAGCACCTCCATCAAGGTGGAGCAATGTGGTGATTCAAATCGTAAAATCGGTCGTAGGATCGATGTTTTCTAAAAAGAGCGCCGGCGTATTTACAGCGTTGGCGGTTCTTGCTATGAAAGCCCGCCAAAGGATGAATTTTTTCGATGAAGGTGGAGCAAAGGGGGGCGCTTTGGAAGCAGACGAAAAAGAAAAATCCCAGGAAGATCCGGACTGGGAAAGCCGCAGACTTTGTTCGGACGAAGCCTGTATCGGCGTCATCGGCCCCGATGGTCGTTGCGGCGTTTGCGGAAAACCTGAAGATCCGAAATGCCATCAGATTCAAACAACCGAACCCATTGATGATGCAAAGGGAACATATCGGCCGGCCGAACCCAAACCCGACACCGAGGAGGAGACCACGGATTTGGATGCCTACTGGGAAAGCCGCAGACTTTGTTCGAACGAAGCCT
>PCSF01000256.1:0-1048 GCA_002771315.1 Desulfobacterales bacterium CG23_combo_of_CG06-09_8_20_14_all_52_9
TGGACCGTCAGAATCTCAAACTCACGTTTCAGACCGTCGATTCTCAAATGTATGACGAAAAACACCGGCTCCAAACCGTCACCGACATGGTCTGGAACCTGATAAAAACCCAAATCCACCATTACATCGACGGAATCGTCCTGGATCTCAAACCCCCCATCGATGAAATGAAATCGTTCATTGCATCGGTTGCGCCTGAAGAAAGGACCGACCGGATCGATGCGTTGTTGAAAAGCCTTCGACTCGGGGATGTACGCATTGAACCCCAGGCCGTGCGCATCGATATCCTGGCGGATGTAAAGGAGATTTACGATATCAAGACAAAAAAGAAGCCGGATTTGATATCGGAAAAAGAAATCGAAAAAATCATCGAAACCTGGGAAACCTGGGACGCTTTCCTGGTCTACATGATCATGTCTCTTTCCGGAAAACCCCTTTCTGAAGAAGATCGCCAAACGATCTTTGAAACCCTGCTCGACACGCGTTATCGATTCACAACGGAATTGACTGAAAGAACCCTGGAAAAAGACCTCGTGAGAGATCAGTTTGTGAAAGCTTGGGCGAAGCTTTCTCCGGTTTTTCGAAACCACCTCGGACACGAATCTTCGGAGTTTACATTGGCCTACCTGGCCTTCTTCACGGCGACAGATGCCCTGGCTGCTCTGGATCGCATCGGCCCGACTCTGGGAATTGAGATCAGCCGGGAAGGCCTTATCCGGCTGGCACGACTGATCAGTCGGAAAAAGCCGGTCCTTTTGGAGTATAGTCTTCAATTCAACCGGGAGCTCAGGGAAATCCTTGGACTTACCGCTTCACCCCCCTTGGATTTCGAAGAAGATGCCGGACCTTCCGATGAAACGGATATGCCCCTTAATCAAGACACCTCAAGCATGACTCCGTGGGAAAGAAGCATAGCCGTCCTGTCGGATTTTTTTTCAGGCGCACCTGCCTGGGCAAAAACCCAGAAAGGGATACCGAAATCCCCGAACCTTGATATTTGGCTTCCCCCTGACGGAGAAGCGGAATCTTACATTCAGAAGATTGAACA
>PCSF01000256.1:1074-1292 GCA_002771315.1 Desulfobacterales bacterium CG23_combo_of_CG06-09_8_20_14_all_52_9
TGTTGAAAAAAAGCGCCCTGCCTCGTGTCTACCACGATTTCTACAAGCGACTGACCCTTTCCGCGGCCTGGCAGGAGAGTTGCTTTCGGCAGTTCGTCATGGAAAGCGGGAAGATTACCTATTTGCTCTCCTACAACCAGACCTCTGTGGGGATCATGCAAGTCAACAGGCGGGCCTGGCGCGGAATTTACGATTTAAAGCTGCTGATGTGGAATATC
>PCSF01000256.1:1309-2256 GCA_002771315.1 Desulfobacterales bacterium CG23_combo_of_CG06-09_8_20_14_all_52_9
CGGATGCGAAATCCTCGAGCTGTACTTCCTCAGGTACGCCCTCCCCAAACTCAAACAAATGAAGCAAAAAGACCTCATGGCCGAGGAAACTGTCGCCGGCGTCGTCTATGCCATGTATAACGGCGGACCCCAGCAGCTTTCAGCTTATCTGGATCGTAAGAAGAAAAAGGAGTATTTTTTAAGCGACCGGCTGTTCATGGACAAGTTCCGATGGACGACCAAAGGACTGCTTTCTAATGTGGAAAACTGTCTGAAATGACCCCCAAGACGCTGTTTTAAATCGAAGCAACGGATACAAAACGCCCCAAGACAACGTCTGTGGAGTTGTCACTGGTTTCCAAAACCGTTTTGTGCGCCGCAGTCCGGGCACTGCCAGGTGATCCCATTGCAAGACATGCCCCAGAAATTTTCCTTCATACACTCCTGACAGATCTCGAATCCGCACCGGCACATCCAGCAAAAAGGAACTTCCTGATTGCAGCAGTGGCAAACATAAGCTTTGCCTTTTCGACGCCGCTGTAGATAGCTTTGTCTATTGGAAGATCCGCGCATGTTCGATCTTGATACAGCGGTTCATCACCACGTCGATTCCGTTTTCCGTTAAAAGCCTGGCCGCCGCTTCATTTTCGATATTCAGTTGCATCCAAAACGCCCTCGGCTTAATCCTCAACGATTCTTTCGCATGCTCCATGACCTGTTCCGACCGCCGAAACACATTTACACAATCGACAATACCCCGTACTTCATTAAGCGACGCATACGCTTTTTCTCCCAAAATCTCTTTTTGACCGGGACGGACAGGAATGATCCGGTATCCGTGGTCCTTGAGGTATTTAGCCACCCGATGGGAATCACGGTTGGGCTTGGGGCTTCCCCCCAATACCGCCACGATTTTGATTTGTGTGAGCAAGCTTCGGATCTCATTTTCATCGATGAGGATACGTCCG
>PCSF01000256.1:2302-7710 GCA_002771315.1 Desulfobacterales bacterium CG23_combo_of_CG06-09_8_20_14_all_52_9
GTGGTAGATGAATACTTCAGTATATTGATTTTGTATAACAAATAAAGTTGATGGCTTCGTAAAAAGTCGTCACCCCGTTGAAAAACAGGGTCCAGGGGTTTTATAAGTGCTTGAGAACACTGGTTTCCGGCTTTCGCCGGAATGACGGAAAGAGAGCATTTTCGACTTTTTACGATTTCATCAAAGTTGATGGCTTCGTAAAAAGGTTTTGCGAGCGCCATTCAAGTCTTTCGGAAAAAGAGAGGCAAAGGGTTGAGCGTTAAAAATCTCAAGCTGTTTGAGGCACCTGTGCCGAGTTCTTGAGATTTAGCGAAACCCTTTGGATCTTCCGAAAAGACTTGCGGCACGAGGAAAATAGGCCTTTTTACGATTTCATCAAAGTTAATTCCGATAGACGAAGCTGTCAATGAGTGCCCCATTATCGATATGTTTCAATTTTGATGAAGCAGACGGACTTTTTACGACGCCATCAATTTTCAGCATGTAAGCACATCCCCAGAAATATGACTGGATTAAAAGAATGACGATGGAAAACAAGCGCCTTGGATTGAAAGATCGCCCCGTCGCCGAAGGAACAGCAAGCCCGCCCACGGTTTATCTCATCGATGGGAACGCCATCATCCACCGGGCCTACCATGCCATTCGGGGTCTCTCCAATTCCAAAGGACTGCCCACCAATGCCGTCTTCGGATTCACCCGGATGCTCTTAAAACTCATCCAGGAGCGCACGCCGGCTTTCGTCGCCATATGCTTCGACGCCAAAGGCCCCACCTTCAGGCATCAGATCTTCAAAGACTATAAAGCCAACCGGCCTCCCATGCCCGAAGACCTGGTCCAGCAACTTCCCTACATCAAGGCGATCGTGGAAGGGTTCAATATCCCGAGTATCGAGGTGCCCGGGTTTGAAGCCGACGATCTTATCGGAACCCTGGCCCGGTCCGCCCAGGAATCGGGATTCGACGTGGTGATGGTGACCGGGGATAAGGATTTCACGCAACTGGTTACCGAAAGAGCCGTGATCTGGGATCCTATAAAAGACAAGACCATCGACGTAAAGACTGTCCTGGCTGATTGCGGCATCCGTCCGGACCAAATGGTGGATGCCTTCGGCCTTTCCGGGGACAGTTCGGACAACATTCCGGGGGTTCCGGGCATCGGTCCCAAGCGGGCCTTTGAGCTGATCCGCCGATTCGGCTCCATGGAGTCTCTCTATGCTGAAATCGACGAGGTGGCGCAACCGAAGCTGAAAGAAAATCTTTTGGCAAACAAAGACCGCGCGTTCTTGAGCCGATCTCTGGCGATCATCGATACGAATGCTCCAGTCGGATTTGACCCGGAGCGATTTCACTTTAAAGGTCCGGATCCGGTTCGGCTTCTGGAGCTTTTCAAGGAATTAGAATTCAGGAAACTGATGGAGACCTTCTCGGAGTCAGAGGAAAAAAGCCAAAAGGATTATCGGCTTGTTACAGACGAAAGAGCCTTGGCCTCGCTGATTTCGCTCCTAAAAGAAACCCAGCGATTCGCCATCGACACGGAGACTACTGCCCTGGATCCCATGCGGGCCGAATTGGTGGGTATCTCAGTGTCCGTCCGGGATCACGCGGGATTTTATATCCCGTTGGGGCATCGCATCGATGCAACCCAAAAACAGCTCAAAAAGAAACTCGTCTTTGACGCCCTGAAACCGATTTTCGAAGACCCGGAAATCGAGAAGATCGGCCAGAATATCAAGTATGATTGGATCGTGTTGAACCGATGCGGTTTGGAACTCTCCGGAGTCAGTTTCGATACCATGGTGGCATCCTACCTTATCGACCCCTCCAAACGCGCCCACAACCTCGATCAGATCGCCATGGACTTTCTGGGTTACAGGAAAATCGCCTATCACGAGGTCGCCGGAAAAGGAAAAGAAGGCGTCTCCTTTTCGGAAGTCCCCCTTGAAAAGGCCTCCCTTTATGCTTGTGAGGACGCCGACATCACCCTGATGGCCCGTCATCTCCTTTCTGAAAAGCTCAAGGAGGCCGGCCTTGTCTCCCTCTTTGAAACCGTGGAGATGCCGCTGATTCCGGTGCTCAAACGCATGGAGATGCATGGGGTTAAGGTGGATCAAGACCGCCTGAAGGATCTATCTAAAATTTTCCAATATCAACTCGAAATCTTGGAAAGAAAAATTCATTCCCTGGCCGGTCAGGAGTTCAACATCAACTCCTCCCAGCAGCTGGGTGAAATCCTGTTCGAAAAGTTGGGCTTACCGGTGCAGAAAAAGACCCGAAAAAAAACCGCCTATTCTACGGATGTGGCTGTGCTTACCACTTTGGCGATGCAACACGAGCTGCCGGCACATATTCTGAGGCATCGCACCCTTTCCAAACTCAAGTCCACCTATGCCGACGCCCTTCTGGAGTTGGTTCACCCGGAAACCGGACGCATCCACACGTCATACAACCAGACCGTGACCGCCACGGGCCGCCTGAGCAGCTCAGACCCCAATTTGCAAAACATCCCCATCCGCACCGAGGAAGGACGACAGATCCGCAGCGCCTTCATTGCCCGGGAAGGCTGGCGGCTCCTGTCCGCGGATTACTCTCAGATTGAACTCCGGATTCTGGCGCATTGTTCAGAAGATCCCATCCTGATTGAAGCGTTTTTAAATGAAGAGGACATTCACACCCGGACCGCCACCGAGGTATTCGAAGTCTTCCCGGAAATGGTAACCCCGGAACTGCGGCGACAGGCCAAGGTCATCAACTTCGGGATCCTTTACGGCATGGGCGCCTTTCGGCTGTCCCAGGAACTCGGCATCAGCCAAAAAATGGCCCAGGCTTACATCAGCCATTACTTTACCCGATATCAAGGGGTCAAGAGCTACACGGACCGGATCCTTCAGGAAGCCAAGGCGCAAAAAAGAGTCTACACGCTCCTGGGCCGTACGCGGCCGTTGCCGGATATCGACAGCCGGAACGCGGCCGTCAGGCAGGGCGCCGAACGCACCGCCATCAATACGCCGATTCAGGGGACGGCGGCCGACCTGATCAAGGTCGCCATGATCCGTGCCGACGAGGCGCTTCGGAAAAAAAGTTTAAAAAGCGCTATGCTTTTGACCGTTCACGACGAACTGGTCTTCGAGGTGGCTCCGGATGAAACAAGAGTCGTTTCCGAACTGGTGCGGGATGCTATGGAAGGGGTCTGGGAGCTCAGGGTACCGCTGAAGGTGAATCTCGCTTTGGGCGCCAACTGGGCTGAGGCCCACTAGCGCCGCTTCAATCCTGGTCTTCTTCCAATACCTGCTCGATGCCCCGGACCGACTCCTTCACGGTTTGATAGATGCTTTTAAAGACCTCGTTGAAATTGCTGGGGGAAACCCGGCCCACTTCGATGAATTTCACCACGATCTCCTTGGCAGTCTTTAAAACGATCGACTCCTGGGTCTCTCCCATATGCGGTCCCCTTTATAGAGTGATTTAATTATTGCCTTGGTATCAAAATACCGGCGCAATGTCAAAGGCTTCCAAGCAAATCAATAAAATAAGGAGCAAGTCGGAGCAGGTCTACGCAGTTTTTCTTTTCCACTCTGTTGTCGTTTGACATGGAAACGGATTTTCTCTAAAAGAGGGGATGCTTTCCTTAACTGCGGAACAATTCTTTTTTTCGGATTTGAAGACAGCATATGGTTCGAAAACATCCTAAACTCAACTACCGTGCCAAAGGCCCGGAGACGGTCCGTTCCGAACTCTTGGATGTCATCGATTACCAATATGCCGGAAAGGATATCGAGATTACCATCGAACAGCCGGAATATACCTCGGTCTGCCCCATGACCGGCCTTCCGGATTTCGGAAAAATCACCATTAACTACATCCCGGATCAAAAACTGGTGGAGCTGAAATCCTTGAAGTTTTATCTGCTCCAATATCGCGATGTCGGCATTTTCTATGAACACGTCGTCAACCTCATTTTAAACCATCTGGTGGAAAGGTTGCACCCGAAAGAATTAGCGGTCTCGGGAGAGTTCACCGCCCGAGGCGGTATCACCACCAGAGTCAAGGCAGCATATGAAAAACAGCACAACCATTAATCACGGCGTTCGGGGCCTCAAAGGCTTATCTGGAATTACAGGAATCCTTCTGATCTTGTTCGTGGTCGGCTTCTTCGGTTGTTCAACGGTGGATAAAACAACCCGAAAGATCGCCCGAGACTTGAGCACTTCCTCTGGCCCCTTGAAGATCCGCATGGCCCTTTTGCCTCTTACCAACAAGACGGTTCTTAATGGTGAAGCCCTGGAAACCGCATTTCAAAAACCGTTGTCGTCGGCCATTCTCAGAAAATGCTCGGCGGTCTTACTGGAAACCGGAAAGGATCTTTTAGGATCCGACAAAACCCTGGCCGCACCACGGAAGGCATCCGAACCCATTGACATCTTTTCACTGTCCGAGGCAGGAAGACGCCAGGGGTTTAACGCGATCGCTTCAATCAGCATCGAAAGCATCGGAACCCGAATCGAAGAACGCGGCATCCTTTGGCTCAAAGGGGATCGCTACCTTCTTCAGGCCCATGCCGACGCCGAAGTCTTCGATACGTTCACCGGCACCAAGATCTTGTCCAAGGACTTTTATTTCGAAACCCAGGTGGATGAAGTCACCTATGAACAGATCCGGTCCGTAAAAAGTGCGGAAGCACCACCGATCCGCCAGGCACTGCTTCAGATCGCTGAAGAGATGTCCGGAGCGATCTGTGAAGCCGTCGACGATCTTCCCTGGAGAGGATACGTCGCCTCCGTCAAGGAGGATACGGTTTTTCTATCTTCCGGAAAACGGGAGGGGCTGAAAATCGGAACGTTGCTTACCGTCTTCGAAAGAGGCCCGATCGTCCAGGGTATCGGCGGCCAGCGATTCATCTTCCCGGGAAAACCGGTGGGTCAGATTAAAATCATGAATCTGGATTCAAACACCTCCACGGCCCGTATCATCTCCGGGGGTCCTTTCGTAGAGGGAAATTCGGTCGGCATCGATTAGGAAAGGTACAGGTCTTCCGAACTGCGATCGACTCCGGAAGATTCTGGAGCCTGGATCCCGAAGTAACGGATGACTTCCATCGCTTCAGCTTCCGATGAAATGGCCTTGACCGCCTCCCTGAACCGGCCCGCATGGGGAATACCTTTGACAAACCAACCCAGGCGGCTTCTCAGCATGTAACATGCACGCTTTTCCCCGAGATACTCGGTCATCCCCCGGACATAGCGTTCCATCGCTTCCGTCCGCAATGCCATGGAGACCGGCGGCGGGCTCTTTCCTTTCAACAGGTCCAAAGCCTGGGAAAAAATCCAGGGATTACCGACAGCGCCTCTACCGATCATGACCGCGTCACAACCGGTAGCCTTAAGCATATGAACGGCGTCTTGGGCTGAAAAG
>PCSF01000256.1:7786-11503 GCA_002771315.1 Desulfobacterales bacterium CG23_combo_of_CG06-09_8_20_14_all_52_9
GGAATCCCTGATTAGCCGATCGGGGATGCACGGTCACAGCGTCCGTACCAAGGGATGCGGCGATGGCCGCGATTTGAAGCGCCTGAGCGCCCCCCGCATCCCAACCTGAACGGATCTTGAGAGTAAGCGGGATTCGGACGGCTTTCCGAACCGATCGGATAACAGCCTCTGCCCGTTTCGGTTCCCGCATCAAGGCCACTCCGGCTCCGGTCTTAACCACTTTTTTCACTGAACATCCGAAGTTGACGTCCAGGATATCGGCTCCTGCATCCGCAACAATCCGGGCGGCTTCGGCCATGATATCCGGCTCTGCTCCGAAAATCTGAACGGACAGAGGCTTTTCTCTAGGGTCGCTTTGCAGCACTTTCATGGATCGTCGCTTGTCTCTGACCAGGCCCTGGGCACTGATCATCTCGGAGCACACCAATGCGCAACCCCACTCTTTTGCCATCAGGCGCAAAGGAAGGCTGGAAATTCCGGCAAGGGGCGCCAAAACGAAGGGATTTTCCAAATGCACCGATCCGATGGTCACTTTGAACACGACCACCGGGTTCATTCCCTCCCCTTTGGATCCGTTATTATGCAGGGCATTTTCAAACATTTTTTTCGCGGATGGCTTGTTTGAGGACTTTCATCGCAGCGCCTGATCGAGGTCGTCTTCCAGATCCTGAGCATCCTCGATCCCTACCGACAGCCGGAACAGGGAATCGGTGATGCCGACCCGCTTACGCTCTGCGGCGGACATCTTGACATGAGAAGTCAAAGCAGGCGAACAAATGAGGCTTTCGACCCCTCCCAGGCTGACGGCGGGTCGGATCAGGGCAAGTCGCCTGACAAAAATCTCCGGCCGGACCCGTTTTACATCTACTTCAAAAGAGAGCATGGCCCCGAAACCCGCCATCTGTGTTTTAGCGATCTCATGGCCGTGAAAATCGGGAAGACCGGGGTAGTTCACCTTCTCTATGGCCGGATGATCCTTTAAAAAGACTGCAATTTTTTCGGCATTTTCCGTCTGCCGCTTCACACGGATGGCCAGGGTCTTAATGCTGCGCTCCAGCAGAGATGCGGTCATTGCGTTCAGGCTGCCGCCCAGGCAATGCGCCATCGAACGGATCCGCGCCGCTTTTTCGGAACTGGTCAGGACAAATCCGCAACAGATATCGCTGTGGCCTCCCAGGTATTTGGTGCCGGAGTGCACCACGATGTCGATTCCCATGAGAATGGGGTTTTGGTGGATGGGCGTGGCGAAGGTGTTGTCTATTATCGTGACTATCCCCTCCTTGCGCGCAAAATCGGCCACTTTCCGGATATCAAGAACCTTAAGGAGCGGATTGGTGGGTGACTCGATGACAATGACCCTGGTATTCTTTTTTTGAGCCTTGAATATGGCGGTCGCATCGGTTTCGACGAAAGAATACTCGATACCCAATCGTTGAAACTCACCCGTGGCAAAAGCATGGGTGCCACCATAGAGATCGTCCAGTAAAATGACGTGATCCCCGGCGCCGGCAAGGGCCAGCACCGCAGTGCTGATGGCGGCCATGCCTGAACTGAAAAGAAGTCCGGCATCGCTATGTTCCAGGGCACACATTTTTTTTACCACCACTTCCTGGTTCGGCGTATTGAAATATCGGGGATAAGGGCACTCTTGGCGGTCGAGATATTCATAAGAAGACGAGGTGTAGATGGGGGAGTTCACCCCCCGAGTGGCTGGATCATGATATGTTCCGCTGTGTACACAAAGGGTTTCTTTTTTCATCACGGATTCTCCCTGGCGTTAAAATCTTTAAAAAGGGTTCTAATGAGCGTTATGCCGGATTGGCGTAGCAAAACAGGCATCCGTGAAAACACGGATGCATCCGATAAGACCCGACGTCCACCGAGACCATACACCCGCAGCCGTTCCGGATCCGTTGGCCGGAATCTCTTTTTGTGGAAAGACAGCCGCCGTAAAGCCCCATGAGCAGATCGTTGGGGATGCACGAGGCTTTGCGGGTGCGGGAACCCTGAGGCATCGCCTCCAGGATCTCTTCTTCGCAACAGGTTAAAAGCTGCATGTCGGATCTTTCCAGGATCCTCTCCATGTCGGAAAGAACGGCGATCTTTTTTTCCATGGGCGGATCGATGAATGCAAAATCGGCCATCGGCGGGCCTTTTTGAGCTATCCGTTTTTGGATTTTGGGATAGGTGTCCATAAAGCTGGTGATGCATCGCCGAACGCCGGCTTTTATTGCGCGTTCGGCGATCCTTTCGAAGCCGGTCAGGTTGTCTTTTACGATGTCATTCCCGTTCACAAACCAGCAAACCGGATCAAACCGCCAAGTGACGCACTCGGGACCGAACCGATCACAAAGGGCATCCAATTGTTTCAAACGTTCTTTTAGAGGAGGAACCTTCGGTTCTAGGAGAGGCGCTTCGGAGTTGACCGTGAAATTGAAAAAGAGGTTAAAACCCTGTTCGATGAGGCGCCGACCATATCCGCGTGATAGAAAAGGACCGAAATTTTTCGACCAGAAGACAACCGTGTGAACCGTCTCCGATGTGGCCGGAATGACGGATATCCGACCGTTGAAAGGATTCACCGACTCGAAGGTCTTTTTTCGGAGCTGCTCCATGAACCAGTCCATATAAAAGGCCGGGATATCCGTCCGTCGGGAGGCGGAAAGAACTCGTTGTTCATGTCCGCCGGTCATCGTTTTTTCAGAAGGGATTTCATGTCGATGACTTTGGCACCACCGGCTCCGGACCCTTTATCAAGCCTGGGTTTCGGGGATTCATCAGCAGGAAGGGCATCCTCTTTAGGGCATACCACTTGTTCGATCCACATCCGCTTTCCCGACATGGTGAACTCGGTGCCGTTGATGTAAGCGGCGCGAAGGATCCAAATCACGCTTTGCAGGGGAATTTGGAGTAAAAAGAACTTCACCTTAAACCACCCGGGCTTGATGTCCGGATCGATGCTTTCGATTCGCGCAAAGGAGATGGGTTTATCCTCCAGGTGGATCAAAACGATGTCATTGACGTCTGCCATTCTTCTTCGGTTCGTTTCGGTTCGTTGTTCGTTCTATTTCTATAAGAGTATTCCATATCTTTATGTGCTTGTAAAGCGCATCCGTCATCTCGCCATGTCATCTTGTGATCCTTGTTTGCCTGTGTTATCAAAAAAGTATTTGGAATCGTGCACCGTCTGCCGTTTCAGTTTGCCGCGTTGTAAACCTGAAAGATCGAAAGGAGATTTCCGGCATAAAACTGAAGGGGATACTCAAATTAGCACAAACTTTTCCCCTTTGATCCGTTTCACCCGTTATAGGAGGATTTTTAAGATGAGAAGAATCAGGCAGGTTGCAGTCATCGGTTCCGGTATTATGGGGGGCGGCATTGCGGCTCTCTTCGCCGGTGCCGGCGTGAAAACTCTACTTTTGGACATCGTCCCACCGGATTTGAAAGACTCCGAAAAAAACGACCCGGCCGCAAGGAACCGGATTGTTAAAAACGGCCTTCAGGCAGCGCTTTCAGCCAGTCCGCCTCTATTTATGACCCCCAAAGATGCGGATCGGATCCGTATCGGAAATTTGGAGGACGATTTTTCCAAACTTTCCGATTGCGACTGGATCATCGAGGTGGTGGTGGAAAATCTGAAGGTCAAAAGGGAATTGTTTCAGCGCATCGAAAAGGTGAAAAACCCCGATGCCATCGTCTCCACCAACACATCGGGAA
>PCSF01000256.1:11516-11658 GCA_002771315.1 Desulfobacterales bacterium CG23_combo_of_CG06-09_8_20_14_all_52_9
CATCTCGGAAGGTCTGAGCCAAGCCTTCAAGACGCACTTTCTGGGGACTCATTTTTTCAACCCGGTTCGGTATATGAAGCTTTTGGAGATCATCCCCGGCGAAGCCACCTTGCCGGAGATCCTAGCGTTTGTGTCGGATTTC
>PCSF01000256.1:11703-11937 GCA_002771315.1 Desulfobacterales bacterium CG23_combo_of_CG06-09_8_20_14_all_52_9
CCCAATTTTGTAGGCAACCGGATCGGTGTCCAGGGCCTCCTCAAGGCTCTCAATCTTATGGTGCATGAGGGCTTTCAGATTCAAGATGTGGATGCCCTCTTCGGACCGGCTTTAGGAAGGCCTAAAACTGCGCTTTTCCGGCTTTCGGACCTCGTGGGAATCGACACTCTGGGACTCATCGCCAAAAACACCTACGAGATGGTAAAAGATGACGAGGATCGGGAAAGCTATGTC
>PCSF01000256.1:11984-12126 GCA_002771315.1 Desulfobacterales bacterium CG23_combo_of_CG06-09_8_20_14_all_52_9
CAAAACAAAAAGCGGTTTTTACAAAACTGAAAAGACGCCCCAAGGGGAAAAAATCACCCGGGTTTTAAATCCTGATACCTTCGAGTACGAGGAATTCGAACCAACGGTCTTTCCCTGCCTTGCCGAGGCTAAAAAATCCCAA
>PCSF01000256.1:12183-14793 GCA_002771315.1 Desulfobacterales bacterium CG23_combo_of_CG06-09_8_20_14_all_52_9
GCCTGGAAAGTAATAGCCAATGGATGGGTTTATGCCGCCAACCGGATCCCGGAAATTGCGGACACCGTCATCGAGATCGACAACGCCATGAAGTGGGGATTTAATTTCGAAATGGGTCCCTTCGAGCAGTGGGACGCCGTGGGTCTGAAAGAATCCGTGGATAGAATGGAACAAGAGGGTTTTACCGTTCCGGAAAAGATTAAAAAGATGATCCAGGGCGGCGCCGAATCCTTCTACCGACTCGAAGACGGTAACCTTCAATATTATGACTTTTCCGAAAATGCCTACAAGCCGGTTCGAGTCAGCCCGAGCATCGTCTCCTTGAAGAACCTCAAAGCCTCCGGTCAGATCGTCCGTTCCTGTCCGTCGGCTACCCTTGTGGATTTAGGAGACGGCGTTTTCTGCTGCGAGTTCCACACCAAGATGAACGCCATCAACGATGAAATCATCGAGATGTTGAATTTCAGCATCGATCATGTGGATCAAAACGGCATTGGGCTGGTCATCGGAAACCAGGCCGGAGGCATGCCAGGGGCTTTTTCGGCGGGCGCGGATCTTTTCCTTATGGTCCAATTGGCCATGCAGGGCCGATTCCAGCTCATCGAAGAAGTTGTAAAAAAATTCCAGGATGTGCTTCAAAAGGCTAGATATGCGCCCTTCCCCGTGGTGGCGGCGCCTTACGGGATGACCTTGGGAGGCGGTTGCGAACTCTGCCTTTCCGTGGACCGGATCGTGGCCCATGCGGATCTTTATATGGGACTGGTGGAGTTCGGCGTGGGACTCCTCCCGGCCGGCGGCGGGTGTCTGAATCTGTGGCGAAAAATTATTTCCGGCATTCCGGAATCGGTAGCCAATGTCGAACTGGGGCGCTTTTTCGTTTCCGCCTTCACCACTATCGCCACGGCCAAGGTCTCCACCTCGGCCGCCGATGCCAGGGGCATCGGATTTCTTGGACCCAACGACCGCATCGTTTTCAACAAAGATTACCTCATCGGAGAGGCCAAAAAAGAGGCGGCCAATATGGCCTTCGAGGGGTACACACCGCCGCTAAAGCGTCCGGTGAAGGTTATGGGAATGGCCGGACAGGGAATGGCCAACGCAGAGCTTTTCAACATGTCCCAGGGCGGATTTATTTCCGACTATGATGTTTTCCTCGCCCGGCATATCGCCCGCGTCATCAGCGGCGGAGACGTCCGCGACAAGGGAGAAGTCTTGGACGACGTCATCCTCACCTTGGAACGGGAAGCCTTCGTTAAATTTTGGAAAGAGCCGAAAACCCATGCCCGGGTGGAACATATGCTCAAGACCGGGAAACCCTTACGGAATTGATGATCTGAAGGAGGAGTGACCATGAGAGATGCCTATATTGTTACATCCATACGAACCCCCGGGTGCAAACGGGCGAAAGGTGCGCTGAAAGACACCCGGCCGGAGGAAGTTGCCGCTTTCATCCTGAACGAGGTCGTGGCCCGCACCCCCAACGTCGAAAAAAAAGATGTGGAAGACATCATGATCGGGTGCGCTTTCCCGGAAGCGGAGCAGGGACTTAACATCGGAAGAATCGTCACCCTCATGGCCGGATTCCCGGTGGAAGTCACCGGGGCCACCGTCAACCGATTCTGTTCTTCCGGCATCGAGGCCATCGCACTGGCGGCCATGCGGATCATGTGCGGATGGGTGGATATCACCATCGGTGGCGGACTGGAATCTATGACATATGTACCGATGCTCGGGAGCATTCCGAGACCGCATCCGGAATTCAGTCAGGATCATCCGGATATCTTCATCTCCATGGGGCTAACCGCCGAAAACGTCGCAAAGCGTTACCATGTCAGCCGGGAGGATCAGGATGCTTTTGCGTACCGTTCCCATATGAAAGCGGCCGAGGCGCGAAAAACCGGGAGATTTGCCGAGATCGTTCCGACTCCGGCAGTCCGGCACGTCCTGCAGGAAAACGGCACCTATAAAAAAGAAATTTTTCTCATCGAACACGACGACGGCATCCGCCCCGAAACCACCCTCAATGATCTTGCCAAGCTCAAGCCGGCCTTCAAGGTCGGTGGGACAGTAACGGCTGGCAACTCTTCCCAGATGACCGATGGTGCGGCCGCGTCGTTGCTCATGAGCGAAGAGAAGGTCAAACAACTGGGGCTTTCCCCCATCGCCAAATTGAAAGGATATGCGGTGGCCGGATGTAGGCCCGACGAGATGGGGCTTGGACCCCTCTATGCGGTCCCCAAACTGCTCCGCCAGACCGGAATCGACTTAAAGAACGTGGGACTGATTGAACTCAATGAGGCTTTTGCTTCACAGGCCCTTGCGTGCATCCGGCAGCTCGGACTGAATCCGGAAAAGGTCAACATCAACGGCGGGGCTATCGCACTGGGGCATCCCCTGGGATGCACCGGGGCCAAACTCTGCGCCACGCTGTTAACCAACATGAAAGCGGGGGGTGTGAAATACGGCATCGAAACCATGTGCATCGGCGGAGGGATGGGGGCTGCGGCGCTTTTCGAGCTGTGCGAATAATTGAACTGCCCGACGCAATAGTGCCTTCAAACAGGCGAAGATATAAGGATCAGAAAAACGTCGTCCTTGCCAAAATTCATT
>PCSF01000227.1 GCA_002771315.1 Desulfobacterales bacterium CG23_combo_of_CG06-09_8_20_14_all_52_9
ACCATGCCCCATAGAAATGCCCCCGTCATGGCCACAACCGCACCTTGGGCCATCCATTGGTTCACCGTAATGAAAAGCGTATCCAGCATATTCTGATGAATCCCTTACTATGACAATCCTGATTTTTTCAGTTGCTTGAGAACTTCCTTTTCAGGATAGAAACCCACGTGTCGAAACACTTCGTTCCCTTTTGTATCAAAGAAAACCTGGACCGGGATGGACCGGATTCCGTAACGGGACGCCAGAATCTGTTCCTCGCCTACATGGATAAAGACCACGTTTAATTTTTTCGAGTAATTTTTTCTCAATTTGTCCAGGATGGGCTGCATCATGTCACAGGGCACACACCCCGTGGCCCCGAATTCCACCATCGTCGGCATCCCGGATCGGCGGGCCTTTTCCACGGGGTTGTCCAGGGCAAGACGACTCTGCGCGTCCGCCCATTTATCGTTGATCCGCAGCCGAAGAGAATCGGCCAGTCCCTCAATATATCCATCGATCGCTTGCCCTTTTTTCTCCTGAAGCAGATATTGACGGACACTGTCTTTCACCTGCTCAAGGGGTGCATTCCCCATCATTTCCTTATTGGCCCGGTAAAAGTCCTGGACCTCTGTTTCGGATACGGTTATTTTTTCGGTTCGTCTCTCAAAAAGCGTCTGGATGGCGCCGTCGTCGTTTCCTTTCCCCGTAATAATCCCGGCTTTTTGAGCCTCGTTGAGCAAAATACGCCGGGTAGCCTCCGACTCTAGGACAAAGAGCAGATTTTTTTCCAACTGGGCGCGCATCTTGGGTTCCTGGCGGTTGATGTCTTTCAAAAGCTCCGAAAGCAGGACTTGCACCCCCTCCGCCTTCAATACCATGTCCTTTTCCATGGGCTCCAAGACGGCGAATCTCAGGATGCCGCCGGTAATGCCGGGATATTGAGTTCCCAGCGTTGCGGCCCAACCCCATCCGGACAATCCGAGGAAAACACCTATGAAAAAGACCGAAAAGCCGATGGACTGCCTGAACACGTTCCGGCGTCCCATAAACGGAGTCGGCTGCCGATGACCCGTACCATATTTTTTCCGCTTGTCGCTTGAAAAAGACATCTTTTATCCCTTTACCTTATGGAGCCGGTTACATAAATGGAGATCGTCGGACGCACCGGGCTGTCGGTTTTCACAAAAAGGATATCGGCAAATCCCCCTTTTCCAGTTCGGATGCTTTCGACCTTAATCACGCAGCGATCGCTCTTTTGGCCGCATTTCTTCTCAAGGCTCCAGCGGATAAACCGACCGTCTTTTGCCTGAACCTCCTGAATGGTAAAGGGGTATTCCTTACGCGGGATAATCTCCACCTCCATTGAAATAGGGCTTCCCGCAAGACCGCTCAGAAAGACACGCTCCGGTCGAATTTCTGCGAATTTCTCCACCTGACCCGACACGCTTACTACCAACAAGGGAAATTTCGGGTCGTTCGTTCGAATGCGCACGGTTTCCCGGATTTTACTTCCGCCATATCCGCCGGTGGTGACCGTCACCGTAATTTTTCCCTCCTCCCCGGGAAGGATTCGCCGCGTGCTGGTTGCGGCCGTACACCCTCAACCGGATTCCATTTTAAGGATGTCCAGAGGGGCTTCCCCCCGATTTTGGATAACGAAATCATGAACCACCTTCGTCCCTTCCACCACCGGTTGGAATTCAAATGCAGGTTCTGGAATGCGAGCGTTCGGCTTTCCGGACTCCAAGTCTGCGGCGAAACTCATCATCGGAACGCACAGGATCCAAACCATTATCCATCGCGATATCACGTTACCAAGCATAGTCTCTCCAATCCGACAAGGTCTTCCGTCAATTTACACCCAACTCCCGCATCTTTGAGACAATGTCTTTTTCGCTCATGAATCCCAGGTGACGAAAGACTTCATCCCCCTTTTCATTGAAGAAAATCTGGGTGGGAATGGCCCGGATTTTAAATCGTTGCGCCTGATCTCGGTATTTATAGATGTCGATCACGATGACCTCCGCCTTTCCCTGGTATCTTTCCTTGATCTTTTCCAGGATCGGGGCCATCATTTTGCAGGGGATACAACTGTTGGATCCTAAATCGATGAGGGTCACTTTTCCTTTGACCGGCAATGAGTCAAACCCCATCGAGCCCTCCGTCCCCGATGCAATAAAGATCGTAGTCGACAATCCGAAGATGATAATAAAAAAGGCCGCAGCTAAGGAAAGGGGGGCCGGTTGGAGCCTTCTTCGAATTTTGTTAAGGCGGTTATCCACAGCAGGACCCGTTCTCTTTTTTAGGGATTCAATCCCCGGCGTAGTACAACAATCTTCAGTCATGATCTTTCCCTTTGATTACGCCTTTTTATTTTCCGATCCAGGCTTTTACTTCCTGCTTTGACGGGATCTTCCCCACGCTTTTCACTTCGCCGTTCACCACTACGGCAGGCGTTCCGAAGACCCCGTAACTCGAAATTTCCAGTATGTTCGTCACCTTCACCACGGATGCGTCCACACCCGACTCCTGCACGGCTTCCCTGACAATCTTTTCGGTCTGCCGACATTTGGGACAACCCGGTCCCAGTATTTTAATTTCCATATCAGGTTCCTTTCATGATCGGTTTGATATGCTTTCTGCAAGCATTTTCTTGAGCGCCGCTTTGGACGGCACCTTCCCAACGGATCGGACCTGTCCGTTGATCACCAGAGCCGGGGTCCCCATCACGCCGAACTCTGAAATCGCCACCGGATCGCGGACATGATCCACATCCGCCGGGAGTCCAAGTTCCCCCAAGACCGCCACGACGGCCCTCTCAAGGGCGTCACAGTTGGGACATCCCGGTCCTAGAATTTTGATTTGAAGTCCTGCCGTCTCTTCTTCCGGCACGGGCTCGCCGATAAACTTCTTGTACTCCAGAAGCAGTGCTTTTCGATACGGACCCCTCGCGCTGACAGGAATGTAATTTTTCTTGGAAATCGCGGATAAAAGGACTTCCTGGATTTTTTCATCCGAATTGCCTCTCAAGCTTTCGGCAATCTCCTTGAGGGTCTCGTTTAACCCGATGATGCCGACCCGGTCTCTACCGACAAGTATCTGAGTCACCGATGCCGTTGACATGGCATACCTCCCTTTCGTTTACCCTGTTGTTGCAAAAGCTGAGGATGTCCCAGATCCAAGGCGTCCAAGGGCGAAGCCGTAGTATTTTACTGCGAGCCCTTAGCAACGAAGGAGATGGGGCATCTTCGGCTTTCCCTCCGGGTAAAAAACATTATAAATCTTTTCTTTGTTTTAGAAGTCACTAAAAATTTATTCGCGAACCATGCCTAAACGTATTCAAATACCCTGTTATCATTCTTTTTTTCTATTCCTTGTCATGTTTTTTATGCAACTGCAGGGTTTACCCGAAGAAAGCCCCAAAAATCATCCCCGAGATCGTCGCCATGATTACCACCAGGCTGACGTAGGCGACCGTCTTCTGGGTCCCCAGAATGCTGCGGATAACCAACATACTGGGCAGGCTCAGGGCGGGCCCGGCCAGAAGGAGGGCCAGCGCCGGTCCCTTTCCCATGCCTGCGCCGATCAATCCCTGCAAAATCGGGACTTCAGTCAAAGTGGCAAAGTACATGAATGCCCCCACCACCGAAGCAAAGAGGTTGGCCCACAGGGAATTGCCCCCCACCATATCACTCACCCATCGGGAGGGAATCAGACCTTCCGAACCCGGTCTTCCCAACAGGAACCCGGCGACAAGAACTCCGCCCAGGAGCAGCGGCAGGATCTGTTTGGCAAAATCCCAGGAGGATAAAAACCACGTTTCGGATTCCCCGCGCGTGGTGGTCAACAGCGTTGCGAACGCAATGATACCGACGGAAAAAGCAATCAGCGGCTCATGAGGGAACACGAAAGCCAAGGCAGTGACGACGACAACGGCCACGATCAGCTTGAATAGGCGAACCCCCATCCAATAAACGAGCATCCCTCCCAGCACCAGTGCGAATCCTCCGGTGAGGTACCATTTGATTGAAAACACTTTGCCCCAGAACGAACCCGCCTGTTCCGGGCGTCCCCACGTGGCAAAGATGAGAAGCCCCACCATGGCGGCAAAAAAGAGGGCGTTTTGCCATAAGGGGCGTTTGATCTCCTGTTCCGGCATGTACATGGCGGCCGCCGCCTTGGCTTGTTCTTCCTTTCGATACAGAAGGTGCATGATCAGGCCGATGACAACCGAAAACAGCACCGCGCCAATCGCACGGGCAGCCCCCAGTTCCGGCCCGAGGATGCGCGCCGTTAAGATGATGGCCAGCACGTTGATGGCCGGTCCTGAATACAAAAACGCGATGGCCGGCCCCAGTCCGGAGCCCCGCTTCCAGATCCCGGCAAAAAGCGGCAACACCGTACAGGAGCAGACCGCCAGGATGGATCCCGACACGCTGGCTACTCCGTAGGAGAGGACTTTACCGGCTCCGGCGCCCAGGTACTTCATCACCGATGCCTGGGATATAAAGACGCCGATGGCACCGGCGATAAATAAGGCCGGCACCAGACAAAGGAGCACATGCTCCTGAGCATACCATTTTGTCAGTGATAGCGCCTCGAATACCGACCGGGTAAACCGAGGGGTTTCTGTCGGTAAAAAGAAAAAGATTAAAAATGCTCCTGTAATTAACCCGAGCGGTTTCCAGATGACTTTCCAATCCACCCGGCTCGGCTCGGAGGCTTCCGCATCCCGGGTCGATTCGGCATCCACGGCGGACCGGTTGTTTTCGGCAATCGATACTGTGCTGCTCATGGTTTTTCCTTCATTTTTATATATCGCGATACAACTTTATATTGGGGTTAAAAAATTGAAGGCTTCGTAAAAAGTCGTCACCCCGTTGAAAAACGGGGTCCAGGGGTTTTATAAGTACTTGAGAACACTGGATTCCGGCTTTCGCCGGAATGACGGAAAGAGAGCATTTTCGACTTTTTACGATTTCATCAAAATTATTTCTTCCCCAGAATCTCATACCGATCGATATGAAACAGGATGCCGGAAAGATCCGCGATTTCCGGCGCCTCGTTGAGCCAGTGCCTCAAATTTCCCAGAAGATTTGCGGCATAAGGGTTTTGCCGGCCGTCGGCCGGCAGATAGTTGACCCATAATCCTTCTTTGCGGGAGACCACCAGGCCGGCATCTTCCAGGATCTTCAGATGCTTGCTGGCGGTGGATTGCGCCGTTCCCAGGGCGGTTTGGATCTCGCATACACACATCTCCCGCTTTTCCAGCATCTTTAAAATCCTGACCCGTGTCGGATCGGATGCGGCCTTCATGACTTTTAAAAACGCTTTCATGGGACCTCCATATCGTCTTTTTGGAATATAATGACCCCAAAAAGCTCTGTCAAGAAATTTTTTAGAAAAGCATCCGGGACAGCGAGAAAGCAAGGGATAAGGCCATCGACAGCCGTCGGATCAATCCCGCAATAAGGTTCCGGGAAGAATGCTCTTTGCCCCGAACTTTTCATGCAAGGTGTCCAAGGTGACATTCAGCTTCTTTCTTTTGTCCCGGGTTCTGTCTTGCCGGAAAAGGTCCAGTTGGAGCCCGGTGGCAATGTGACTGAGATGAGAGACTGAAACCCCCAGCAGACGAACCGGCTTTTTCCCCAATGCGGTTTTTTCTAAAAGCCCGCAAACGGTTTCATAGATGACGGCGCCGTCATCCGTGGGATGTTCCAGGGTCTCGGATCGGGTTGCGAGAACAAAATCCGCATATTTGACTTTCAATGTCACGGTCTTTCCCGTGACCCCATATCGCCGCATCCGCCTCGCAACCCGGTTGGAAAGCGACAAGAGCTCTTTTTTGGCGGTCTCCAAGTCTGCAATATCCTTTTCGAACGTCTCCTCATGGCCAATGGACTTCATGTCATAGTCGGCCACCACGTCCCGATCATCCAGACCTGAGGCCAGCCGGTGCATCTGGATGCCGTGTTTGCCGAACCTGCGCTCCAGGAATTCGACGGGCATCTGCCTTAGGTCCCTGAAAGTACGGATGTTGAACTTCTTCAAAGCGGCCTGGGTCACCTTTCCCGCACCCCACATTTTTTCGATGGGAAGCGGATCCAGGAAGTTTTGCTCTTCTCCGGGCGCCACTACGGTCAACCCGTCCGGCTTATCGATATCCGAAGCGATCTTTGCCACAAACTTGGAAGAGGCCACCCCGGCCGAAACCGTCAGCCCGCATTCGCTGAAAACTGCCTCTTTTATTTTTCGGGCGATTTCCGCAGCCTCCCCGAAAAGCCGCACGGAATCGGTGACATCCAGAAACGCCTCGTCGATGGAAAGGGGCTCCATCAGTGGCGTGAACCGGTTAAAGATCTCAAATATTCGGTTCGACATTTCCTTATACCGCGACATCCTCACCGGCAGTACAACGGCCTCGGGGCAAAGACGCAAAGCCGTGACCATGGGCTGGGCAGAATGCACGCCGAACTTCCGGGCCTCATAGGATGCCGATGAGACCACGCCCCGCATCCGACTGCCTCCCACGACCACCGGCTTTCCCTTCAAGATCGGATTATCCAGAACCTCGACAGCAGGATAAAAGGCGTCCATGTCCAGGTGAAGGATGTCTTTTCGGGGTTTGAGGTTTTCCATCAGATACCCAGAAACAGCAAAGGGTGGGTCGTACAAATAATGCAGCGTAATCCCGCCGACGGCGGGGCAGATGGACTTTTTACGAAGCCACCTTTTTTAAACCCCTGACAGATCTTACTGGGCCATCATTCGGTTGGAACCGGCTGGGCCGGCCCATAACTCCAGCTCCCGTCGGGGCGCAGGCATTTGGTACCGTAAGCTTGGACCTCTTTTCCTTCGATGATGATGGTCGTCGTGTATTCCCGTGTTTGCAGACACAAAGAATCGGTTGCCGCCTGAACGCTGGAAGAAGTGATCGGCTCCCGATAAATCTGACTCGGCGCCGGGACATACACGTATCTGTCGCGGTAAACCACCGTCGGTGGGTAGTCCTGATAGACATAAACAGGAGGCGGAGGGGGCGGCGGTGTCAGAATCGCACCCAGGGTAAAGCCGAATAAAGCGCCTAAAAAAACATCTCCGCCCCGATAATAATGGGGATGATAATGATGGTAGCGCGGGTAGTGGGGATGACGATAATCGCGATGTCCATAGATGTCGGCAAACACCGGAGTTCCGCCGACCGAAATTGCCAATAAAAAGATGATTACCAGAGTCCATTTGCTTTTCATGACGTCACCTCCCTTTAAATGGGTGGTCATCGAGGTTTTTTTAGATTTAACGGAATAATAATGCTTAAAACGGAAAAATTCAAGATCAAACAAACCATTCACTCACCCACGCCTTGAAATCAGACCTTCATCAAAGGTGATGAAATCGTAAAAAGTCTAATTTGGGATGGCAAAGTAAAAAGCTTCAGATGCAAGGCACGCAAATCCTGAGGAATGAGGCGTAGTTATAGGTACGCCGGAATGATTTACCCGGTTGAATCCTGCGAAGCAGGGCCACAAAGCGGCATTCAACCGGGCAGGGGATTCAGCGCAACGCAGAAATTGGACTTTTTACGAAGCCATCAAAGTTAAAGGTCCGCGTGATCAATCAAAATGATTAGAAAGCTCCTGGTAAACGACATGCATATCCATGATGCCAGTGCCGCCGTTGAACAGAACATTCAGCATGGCCGCCTCCAGAATCTCCTTTTTGTTTGCCCCATTCATGACGGCATTGCGGATGTGCACAGCAATGCATTTTTCGCACCGTGTGGAACACGCCAGGGCAATAAGGATCAGATCCTTGTTTTTCCGGTCAATGGCGCCGTCGCGCTCCAAAACCCGGCTTAAGCCCTTAAAAGCCTTTAACTCTTCGGGCAAATCGTCCTGCAGCTGTTTGAATAATTCCGAAATTTCGATGTGTCTCTGCTCCGTCATGTCTATCGCTCCCCACTTGCTATGGATGCTCTGCAATCCCTATCCGATCAAGGCTGGTATTCCGGCAACGCCGCATGTCCCCTTTTCTAGAGCATCAACCGTGTGTCTTCAAGCCTGTCCTTGATGAATTTTAGAAGTTCGGCCGCCAGTGCGCCGTCGATGATCCGGTGGTCGAAGGTCAGGCTCAATGAAATACGCGGCTCGGGTACGACTATACCGTCTCTAACCCATGGCCTTTCCACAATTCGGCCCATGCCGAGAATTGCGCTTTCCGGAAAGTTGTTGACCGGAGTAAAATGGTCGATATCCCAGTTCCCCAGATTGGTGATGGTAAATGTGCCGCCCCAAAGCTCGTCCGGAACCAGGTGCTGTTTTTCCGCCCTGGCGGCCAGATCGTTCAGCTCCCCTGAGATGGTTTGGATCGACTTGGTGTCGGCATTGCGGATCTTGGGCACGATCAGACCCTTTCCGAAATCCATGGCCACCCCGATGTGGATCTGCTTCCAAATCCTGATGTCCCGTCCGTCCACCATGGCATTGATCATGGGATACCGGCGCAGGGCCTGAGCAGCTGCTTTGACGATGATCGCATTATACGAGACAGGGGGTTGCCCCTCTTCCAGGCTGGTATTGAACAGGGCTCGCATATCGCGCAACGCCACAGCCGACGCCTCGGTGTGTAAGGTCAATTGAGCCTGACGGCTGAGACTCAGCATCATGTTCCGGGAGATGATTTTACGAACCCCGCGGATGGCGATCGTTTCGGCCACGGTAAGGAGTTCGGTTTCCGGCGCCACGGTTGCGATATCATATCCGCCGGCAAATGGCGTGCTGCGCATGGTCTCGGCGAATCGTTGCACATCCGATAAAATGATCCGCCCTCCGGGACCGCTGCCGAAAATTTCCTTCAATTCGACGCCGAGCGTCGTGCTTAACTTCCTGGCTGCCGGTGAAGCAAGGATTCGCCCACGGCCTGCCGATTTTTTCGGCATCGCCGTGGCACCTCGAATTTTTTCCGGTTTTTTGGGAGCAGGCGTTTCCTTGGGGCCGGTCGGCGCTGTGGCGTGATGTGCCCGGAGCGCTTCCAGCTCCGTTTCATCGGCTGCAAGATAGCCGATTACTTCTCCCACAGCCACACGCCGACCGGGTTCGACGATGGGATGCACCAGTCCTTCTCCCGAGGCTTCCAACTCCAGGGTCACCTTGTCGGTTTCAATAACACAAACAGGCTGCTCCTTGACCACGCGGTCCCCGGCACCAATGAGCCACTTGACCAGCACGGCATCCGTCATGGTGAGTCCGAGTTTGGGAATCCTGATTTCTACGGTCATACTTACCTTTGTCTACCGATAGGTTACCGCACGGGCCGCCTCGAGAACGTCGGCCACACTGGGCAGCACAAAATCCTCCATTGAAGGAGAAAATGGAATGGGCACGTCTTTGGCGCCGACACGCTTGACCGGCGCATCCAGCTCATCGAACAATTCATCCTGGATCCGTGCCGCCAGCTCGGCGCCGAAGCCTCCCGTCAGACAGGCCTCGTGGACAATGACCGCACGGTGAGTTTTCCGGATTGATCGCGCTACCGTATCCATGTCCAGCGGTTTGAGCGTTCTCAGATCGACGATTTCCGCATCGATGGCATCCTCGCGCAGGGTCGATGCCGCTTCAAGGCAGAGATAGTAAGCCGCACCGTAGCAAAGCAGACTCACGTCCCTGCCCTCTTTTTTGACGGCCGCCCGCCCGAGTTCGATGACATACTCTTCCTCGGGAACCGGCCCCTCTTTGGCAAAAAGCTTCTTGTGCTGGAAGAACATGACCGGATTGTCGTCCCAGATGGCGGCCTTGATCAACCCTTTGACATCGGCCGGTTCGCTGGGAACCACCACCTTGAGCCCGGGGGTATGCACGAACCAGGCCTCCAGGGACTGGGAATGCTGGGCCGCGGCACGCAGGCCGGCGCCGTCCGGGCACCAGACAACCATCGGCAGTTTGACCTGTCCGCCGGACATGTAGCGGATCTTGGCGGCCTGGTTACACAGTTCGTCCATGCCGCAGGTGAGAAAGTCGGAGAAGTGAAAATCGATAAAGGGCCGCATGCCGGTCATGGCGGCGCCCACCCCGCATCCGGCGATGCCGGTTTCGGAGATGGGGGAATCGATGATCCGGCCCGGAAATGCTTCAGGGATGCCTTTGAACTGGCCGAAAACTCCGCCATGGGCGACCAGGTCCTCGCCCAGAATAAAAATACTCTCGTCCCGTCGCATCTCCTCGTGCAGCGCCTCGGCCAACGCGGCGGAACAGGTTAGAATTCTCTCGGACATGCTTCCCCCTCTACGGATTGCTATAAAGGTCGGCCATTGCATCCCCGGGTTCAGGGAAGGGGCTGTTCTGGGCAAAAGCCAGGGCTTCGGACAGCTCGGCCTGAACCGCTTCCCGGATCTGGGCCGCGTGTTTTTTGGTCAGATATTTTTTTTGGGCCAACATCCGGCCGAAGTGTTCGATGGGATCTTTCTGCCGCCAGATTTCAATCTCCTCAGTTGTTCGGTATTTCTGAGGATCCCCCTCGTAGTGTCCTTTGAGGCGATAGGTCACGTTTTCCAAAAACGTCGGCCCCTCCCCTGCCCGGGCCCGGGCAACGGCTGAGGCGGTGGCCTCGCGGACCGCCAGGACATCGTTTCCATTGATTTTCTCCCCGGGCATGTCATAGGCTGCCGCGCGGGTGTAAAGGTCTCCTGCTGAGCAGGCATAATGCATCGGCGTGGTCGAAGCGTACTGGTTGTTCTCGCAGACGAACAGGACGGGCAGTTTCCAAATGGCGGCCATATTCATGGCCTCGTGAACCGGACCTCGATTGGCCGCACCATCTCCGAAAAAGGCCACCGCCACCTGGTCGGTTTTGCGCAGCTTGATGGACAGGCCCGCACCGGTGATGATGGGCAATCCACCGGCCACCACCCCATTGGCCCCCAGAATGCCGATGGAAAAGTCGGCGATGTGCATGGAGCCTCCCTTGCCCTTGCAGTAGCCGGTCTTTTTACCGAACAGCTCGGCGGTCATTCGCTTCAGATCGGCGCCTTTGGCGATCATGTGGCCGTGCCCCCGATGAGTCGTGACCACATAGTCATCCTTGCGCAGACAGGAGCAGACCCCGACGCTGGAGCCTTCCTGGCCGATGGATAAATGGATGAAGCCGGGGATCTGCCCGGCTGCAAAATACTCGCCGGCCATCGTCTCGAATCGGCGGACGGTGACCATGGTGCGATAAATCTCCAAGAGTGTCTGCTTGTCTGAAGACATGAAATTCTCCTCGATCGTTCACATGAAACCGAGAACCTTGGGCAACCATATCACCACGGATGGAAAGGCGATGATCAAGAGCAGACCGGTAAACATGGACAAAAGCAGCCAGATGTCCCAACGCACCGTGGACTCCATGGAGGCCCCGCTGATCCGGCAGCTCACCATGAGATTGACCGCCATGGGCGGGGTGAATTGCCCGAGGGCGACATTATAGGTGATGAGCACTCCGAACCAGACCAGATCCCAATGGAAAGTCTCCGCCACCGGAACGAAGAGCGGGGTGAAGATCAGGAATATGGAGATTCCGTCCAGGAACATGCCCACGATCACCAGGAATACCATCAGAAGCACGATGACCCCGGTTTCCCCCCCGCCGAGCGCCACCAAACCTTTGGCGATGGGATCAACGATTCCGATCGTACTCGATGCCCACGCAAAAACGCTTGCAAGACCCACGACGATCAGAATGACCGCGGAAGTCTCTGCGGATTGCACTAAAAGTTCACCGATATCCCGGAGGGTGAGGCTTCGGTAGATGAAAAAACCGACGATCAGGCCATAGAAAACCGCCATCACCGCCGCTTCGGTGGGGGTGAACCATCCCGTGCGCATGCCGCCCAAAATGAGCACAGGCGCCATCAGCGCCCAAAATGCTTCCTTGAACGATTTCCAGAACGCCGGTCGGGGCTCATTCCCCTGGCTCGCCCCAAAACCATGGTAACGGCTGAGCAGTACCGCGGCTATGATCAGGGTGATGCAGGCGAGAATCCCCGGGCCTATGCCGGCAACGAAAAGGGCGGGCACCGTGGCCGAGGGCACGAGCACGCTGTATATGATGAAGGCCACAGAAGGCGGAATCAAGATGTCCGTGGATCCCGCAGCCGCAGCCACGCTTGCCGCAAAGCCGGCCGGATACCCTGCCCGGATCATGGCCCCCAGCATCACACCCCCCACCGCGGCGGTACATGCGGGCCCTGAACCGGAGATGCCGCCGATGATCATGGCCACCAGGATCGTGATTGCGGCCAGGGCGCCGCGCCCCTGGCCGATAATAGCCGTCGTAAATCGCAGGAGCCGGGAGGCCACACCGGAACGGTCAAAAATGGCGCCGGCCAGGACAAACATGGGAATCGCCAAAAGCGGGTATTTGGCGATGCCTGCATAGACATTCGTGGGGACGGCCATGATTCCCAGGCTTTTGACTGTAATGACCAGGGTACCGGCAAGCCCCAGGGATGCGGCGATCGGAACCCCCGCGAGCATGAGGAGGAAGAATCCGCCGAACAGGATGATGGCGGCGTGCATCAGGTTTTTTCCTTCCACAAGCGCATCATCAGGCCGATCGTACGGCCCAGGATGCCCAGGCATAAGATAGGCATCCAGACGGTATAGATCCAGGTCGGGATCCCGAGTCCGGGGGAAGTCACCTCGAAGCGGTATTCATCAAAGGCCATCCATCCACCCAAAACAGCAAGGATGGCGAAGGTGACGGCCGCTGCCCCGGAAGCGAAAAGCCGGATCCATCGACGGAGCCGTTGCCGGAACCTGTCCACGAAGTAGGTGATGTTCAGGTGCCCGTTCTTGGCCATGACGCTCGATGCGCCCACAAAGGCCATAAACAGCATTAAAAAAACGGAGAACTCTTCCGTGAAGGCGAAGGAAAAATTGGTGGCGTAGCGCACGACCACATTGGCGAAGGTGATGAGGGCTAAAAGCCCGATGGCGATTCCCGCCAGGGTCTCCTCGATCTTCAAAGGCACCCGTGTATTCGGTTTCGCCGGTTGGGGGCAGGAGTCCAATTCGTCTTGCATGTCGCCTTTCCTTGTCCATGCTCCAATTTAAAGAAAAGCGCGCACCGCGATTTTGAATAAGACGCCGCGATGCGCGCCATCCACTCCAGTGCCTTCAAATGCAAAGGAATTACTGATTTATTTTCGTTTGGCGATCGCTTCCTCGGCTTTCTTCACGAGATCTGCGCCGATCTGCTTGGCCCATTTATCATAAACGCTGCGGGTCGCCTTTCTGAACGCCTCCTTCTCGACATCGGTCAACTTCACGACGTTGACGCCCTTGGCTCCCACCTCCTTGATCATGGAGTCGTCGGGCGGAATCAGTCCTTTTCGCGCTGCGTCGATGTTTTCACGGCCCGCCTGTTCGGCGGCTTCGCGGACAGCCTTCTGATCCTCGGGTGTCCATGTGCCCCAAACGGACTTGCTCACGACAAAGATCAGCGGGTCCGCTACATATCCCCAAAGGGTAAGATTCTTCTGATTCGCGGCGGTGTCCAGTTTGGCTATGGTAAATATGGTCAGAGGGTTTTCCTGGCCATCCACTGCGCCGCTTGAAAGGGCGGGGACTGCATCCGCCCAGCTCATCTGGGTAGGATTTGCGCCCAGCGCCGTGAAAGTATCCAGAAAAAGCGGAGAGCCGACCACGCGGATTTTCAGCCCCTTCAGGTCCGCCGGGGTGCGAATGGCCCGCTTCGAGTTGGTGAGTTCCCGGAATCCGTTTTCGCCCCAGGCCAGAGGAACAACATCTTTTTCGCTGAGAATTTTGAAAAGATCTTTTCCCACATCACCCTGAGTCAACGCATCGATGGCCTTATAGTCGGGCATCAGGAACGGCATGGAGAACAGATTGAGTTCCTTCACCTGCGGGGACCAGTTGATGGTGGAACCGATGGCCATGTCGATGGCTCCCTGACGGATGGCGGTGAACTCTTTGGTCTGATCTCCGCCCACCAGACTTGTCCCGGGGTATGTCTTGATCAGGATGCGGCCGGCGGTCTTCTCCTTCACGAGTTCAGCCCATCGCTCGCCCGCGATCCCCCAGGCAAAGGGCTTTCCTACCACCGTCGAGAGTTTGTATTCGGGTTTGTAGTCGGCGGAGAATGCCACTTCGGTTAGACAACAAAAAATCACCATCGTTGTCGCCATGAATACCAGTATACCCTTTTTCATTGTCACCCTCCTTTTTCTTCTAAGAGCCCGTGTTACAAATACGCCAGCCGTTAAGGCGTCGCGCTTCACCAAAGACATGCAGAAAGCTTCACTCCGACTGTTTGTCGGGGACAACGTTTTGATGGAAAGATTTTTTTAGGTTGATTAAATGAGTGTGTAAGTTGTGGTTTACCGTCATCTTCGGCACAAGATATGGGAACCTGCGATTGCAATTAATTATTGTTTTTCATTATCCAAGGGGAAATGCGCTGTCAATCGGAAATTTGCCGGTCAGGGGTCTATTAATCCAACCGATGCGGGTATAAGCGGCCGGAGCAAAGCTGGGGAATGATTCTTTGAGAGTGATATCCATCGGTTTGATTGGTACGCCCGACAGGATTTGAACCTGTGGCCTACGGATTCGTAGTCCGGCGCTCTATCCACTGAGCTACGGGCGCACACATGCTTGAGGCAAACAAGTCTTTTTTAGAAAAAATGTGACGGCATGTCAACGGGAACTTCATTTCGATTGCATACGGAAACCATTTGCTTTAGAGCAAAAATTAATAAAATCGTAAAAACTCAAAATTGGGATGGCAAAGGAAAAAGCTTCAGATACAAG
>PCSF01000173.1:0-7385 GCA_002771315.1 Desulfobacterales bacterium CG23_combo_of_CG06-09_8_20_14_all_52_9
TGCATGACCGGCGCAATAGTGGGCATGTTGACCCCATAGGCTTGGCGTCCGGTACCTTCGGACCTCAGTCAAACAGCACCGCATAAACGACACGTTGACAACCCTTAAAAATTGCGATAGTGGAATAGACGATGAAACACGCTCTGATGATAGGTGCACATTACCGGATCTTCTATATTAGGACAAGTCTAAGATTGCCGCTCAATTAGACCTTCCCTTGAAATGATCCCCTGAGAATCTGCATGCCCCTTGCAAATCGGAGAAAAAGCGCATTTAAAGTCTGCTTCCATGGATAAAAGGCAGAGAAACATAACCAAAAAAAGGAGACGGGAATGAACATCTATGTCGGCAACCTATCTTATGAAGTCAGTGAAGAGGATCTGCGATCGGCTTTCGAATCTTTCGGGAAAATCGAGTCGGTAAAGATCATCAAGGACCGCTTCAGCGGGCAATCCAAGGGATTCGGCTTCGTTGAGATGCCTTCCGCGGAAGAAGGGCAGGCTGCCATCAGTGGAATGAACGGAAAAGAAATGAAGGGCAGGACCCTTAACGTGAATGAAGCCCGACCGAAGCCCGAGGGCGGCGGACAGGGCTTTGGAAAAGGCCCCAGGTCCGGCGGCGGACGAAGCGGCGGTCGGCGTTACTAACCCCGCGAAATAAAACTGCCGGAAGCGGACGAAACGGCTTATACTCTGATGCCGCTTCGATTCTGATGCCAAAAGCAGGGATGAAACCCTATCGTGCGAATACGGAAGGGCCGTTCGGCCTTACACTAGGCTTCGGCCCTTTCCTTCTTCGCCGACCAGCCCCACGATAGGCATGTCCTTGCTCCAAGTGATGTTCACGCATTCCTGCATTCGGGCATACGGCATGCTTTTCAACTCATGGAAATACCGGTAATAGTTCCTTCTGTCGGAAAAACGACAAAATAAATGCCGCATCCCTTCTTCATCCGAAAGCTTGATAGCCCGGAAAAAGAGACTTACAGGTCAGGAGATTCTATAAGAGTGGATAATATCTCGATATATTCTTTCTGTCCCTGATACAACCGCGTCATCTCGATGAGAATTCCTGCAATCTGGGCGAGGGCTTGTACAAAGTTGACATCATCCAGCGTCCATTCGCATTTCTCTGCCATATAAACCCGAACAGCGCCGATGACCTGATCACCCATCATGATGGGCACCGAGAGGATGGAGGCGATGCCCTCTTTAATCGCTTCTTCGGGGTATTGGATACGGGGATCGTCGCTCACATCGTAGATGGCAACCGGCCCTTCCTTCAAAGAATCGGCTATGGAGCGCAACGTGCTTACCGGTCCCTTTTTCAGGTAATCCTGGCTCAACCCCACCGAAGATGCGATCTCTAATTGTTTGGTTTGGGGATTGATTAAAAAAAGGCCGCAGCCTTTGCTCTCCAGTGTGGATTGAATACTTTCCACCATCATTTTGATGATCTTTTCCGGATCTTTGGATTTTAATAAAAATCGTGAAATCTTAACCAGAGTATCGTAATTGAGCCGAAGATTTCGCATTTTTCCCCTCCTTGCCTGACGAATTGTATGCTTCGGGAACCCGCGATAGGTGATCATCGTCTTTCCTGAAGTCACCTGTCACGGGTACCTGAAATGAATCTTAAGACGTAAGACTGATCTTGCTTTGAGGCCGAAAAGCAACGGAAGCCGGCTGCAAGGGCCATACAAGATGTTGCCATAAGTCATGAGAGGCTTCGAATTGCAGGAAAAATCTCAGAATCCGATTGGAAATGCTCAACCGTTCCATGAAGTGTAGCAGTTGCCGCACAGACCTTAAGTATTCTTTCCGGTATAAATATCTATCTTCAGCCCCCGATGGTTTTCTTATAGCAGGTTTTAAATCCGGTGTCAAAACCAGGAAATATCCTGCAGTTTATTCATTTAAACGCTTGGCTGCAGAAAGGGTTTGTTCCAATTTTTTTGTGACGGCTTCGGCCATGACCGCCGATTCCTCGATCCGGCTTGCCGCTTCATGGAGATGATGGTTTCTGGCCTGATCGGCCCACTCCCGGTAAGTTTTGACATGATCTTCATTGTGCCTGATCCAGTGCTCGAGAAGGCGGATCAATTTCTCTTCAAATGACTGGGCATTTGGCGTATAATGTTCGTGGGTGTGATCATGACTCATGACAAACCTCCTTTTTTGACTAAAAGCATTTTTACAACAACAATGTTTTTTTCGTCAAGGGCAATGAGGGAATTCAAAAATATGAAACCGGCCCGGATGATACCGGTTGTGTGTCTTATCCTGGCGGCATGCCTTTTCGGGGCTGCTTCCGGTGTGTTTTTTGCTCTAACGTCGGATCTGCCCCAAATTCGCTCCCTTCAGGAATTTAAACCCTCTGCCGTCACGCGGATGTATTCTTCGGATGACATCTTACTGACTGAGTTGTTTGATGAAAAGAGAAATCCGGTCCCCCTGGACCGTATCCCTTCTCTGTTGAAATCGGCCCTACTGGCCACCGAAGACAGAAACTTTTATAACCATATCGGCGTAGACCTGAAAGGTATTGCCAGGGCGATCATTAAAGACATCTTTGCCGGTGAATTTGCGGAAGGTGCCAGTACCATTACCCAGCAGCTGGCCAAAACCCTTTTTCTCACCCCGGAAAAAAGCCTCTCCAGGAAAATCAAGGAAGCGATTCTTGCCATCCAGATCGAACGCCGGTTTGCCAAAGATGAAATCCTGGGACTTTATTTAAACCAGATTTACCTCGGAAGCGGAGCTTACGGTGTGGAATCCGCCGCACGGATCTACTTTGGCAAACCGATTGAGTCCCTCGACCTTGCCCAATGCGCCCTGATCGCAGGTCTACCTAAAGCCCCGTCACGATTTTCGCCCCTTGTCAATCGTGAAGTGGCCAAAAAAAGACGCAACGCAGTCCTCAAGCAGATGTTGGAGCTGGGCATCATCACCCAAGGGGGCTTTCACCAAGCCGCCAAAGAGCCGATTATTTCTGAAGAAACCGCTCAGGATACACAGCACGCCTCCTATTTTATTGATTATACAAAGAAATTTCTCGAACGAGAAATCGGTGCTTCCCTTCTTTATAAAGGGGGCCTGACCGTGAAAACCACTCTTTCATCGAAACTCCAAAAGGAGGCTGAAACCGCTGTTGAAACAGGACTTTCCGCGGCCAAAAAGCGCATGGTCCAGGCCAGGATCAAGGCCCCGGACCCCCAGGGAGCCCTGATCGCTCTGGATGTTTTATCGGGGGGCATCCTGGCAATGGTAGGTGGAAAAGATTTTGTCAAGAGTCCTTATAATCGGGCGACATCGGCACAAAGACAACCGGGATCCGCGTTCAAGCCCTTCGTGTACGCGAGCGCCATTGAAAACGGCTTTTCCCAAAACCAGATGCTTCTCGACACACCGGCGGTCTTTCGTGGAGGGCGTTTCGGAGAGGAGTGGAGACCGGACAACTTTTCAGGCGAGTATCTGGGTGAAATCACAATGAGGAAGGCGTTGGCGATCTCGGAAAATATTCCAACGGTCCGTCTCATTGAAAAGGTAGGACCGGCATCCGTGATCCGCTTTACAAGAAAAGCAGGGATTGATTCGCCCCTTTCCCCGGATCTTTCCCTTGCCCTTGGAACTTCCGAGGTCACGCTCCTGGAACTTACGGCCGGCTATGCGGTCTTCGCCAATAAAGGGGAATGGGTCAAGCCGGAATGTGTGACGGAAGTTCGCAACGCCGAGGGTCTCATCATATGGGAAATGATTCCGGAAAAACGGGTTGTCATGACCCGAACGGGTGCCGCCATCGTAACCGATATGCTTCGAGCCGTCATCGAAGAGGGAACCGGAAAACAGGCCCTCCAACTCGGTCGCCCCCTGGCCGGGAAGACCGGTACCACCAATGATTTCAAGGACGCCCTGTTCATCGGATACTCCCCCTCCCTCGTCTCAGGCGTCTGGGTAGGGCAAGACATCCAAACAAGCCTGGGAAATGGGGAGACCGGCTCAAAAGCCGCTCTCCCCATTTGGATCGATTTCATGAAAGCGGCTCTTGCCGATTCTCCCTACTCTTATTTCGATGTTTCCGACGACGGGATCTATTTATTTTTGGATCCGGACACCGGGCGTCTTGCCCAGGAACCTTTCGAGGGATCCGTAAAAGCACTTTTCCCAAATACGATTGAGATCCCCCCGGATTGATGGTGAAGCCTTGCTTTGATTCATCAACGTGATATAAGGGCGTTCTCAATTCATCAGAAAGGACTCAGTTATAGACGATGGAAACCAACGCCGGTCATTCACAGCCATTGATCCGAAAAGCAATACTTTCCGATATTCCGGCCATTCATCGTCTCTTGCAGGATTACAGCCAGAAGGGAGAACTCCTCCCCAGGCCCCGGAGCAATCTCTATGACCATATTCGCGATTTTTTTATTGCCGAGGAAAGCAAAACCGGGCGGGTTGTCGGATGTTGCGCCCTCCAATTTTGCTGGGAGGACCTGGCGGAGGTTCGATCCCTTGCTGTTTATCCGGAATTCACGAAACAGGGCACCGGGACCCGGTTGGCGCTGATCGCCATCGAAGATGCGAAATCCTTCAACATCCGAAAAATATTCGCCCTCACCTACCGACCAGGCTTTTTTTCACGCCTGGGTTTCATTCAAATCGACCGCTCCGAGCTTCCTTATAAGATATGGGCCGATTGCATCATGTGCGTAAAATTTCCAGAGTGCGACGAAATCGCCATGATCTATCGGATCGGGCATTGATCCTCTATCCTTTAAACTGAAGAAAGCCCATCGTCTTCGCTGGGCCCCATGATCTTCGAGTAGATCACATTGAGCGGAATCGGCGGGTGCTTCCAATCGCGCGGCTTAGGAAGCAAGTGCTGGGTATCCACCCGAATCCAGTTCAAATCCGGTTTGATCTCGCGCAGCTTCCCATCATCGGGGGGGCGAGCATGGCTGGTATGGACATAAGCGGTCTGAAAGATGCAGACATCGCCGTCTTTTTCCGATGCCAGAGCATAGTTTTGTCGAAACCTTCGAATAGGAATCCCCTTTTCCTGACAGATCTGCTCCACCTCCTTGTCGGAAATTTTGATCAGAACGGCCTTTGAAACTCCCCTTTCGGAAATTCGATACAACGCCCGGGATTCGCAGCTTCCCGCGTAAATCGTCGTGATGCAGGGGATCTTCCTGAGATATTGGGCTGCCACAATGGCGGCCGTCCTTCTTCCTCCCACCATGGCCGGAAGAGCATAGTATTCAAAAAATTTTTTCTGAATGTCCTCGGCGTATTTATCTCCCTTTTCGTAAATATCCTTGGAGATATATCGCAGCCCCCTAGCCAGATCCTCGGCGGCTTCTATGATGGGCCAGTCGATCCTGACGTGGAAATGAGAGAGGATGTACTGACTGTGGGCTTTCCGGTAAGAATTTCTCTGGATCAACAGGGCATAGTCCATAGGAAGGAGTTCTTTTAGAAATTCGATAAATCGGGCTGACTCCAGATACTTCTGGGTTCGATCGAACTGATCGGAAAGGATGAGGGCTTCAGATCGCAGCAGGTTGGTTTTGGTGGTTTTATTGTCTTCAAAAATCCGGATGTACTTTTTATGTGCTACCGGAAGACTATTTTCCAGGAATATCACCAAAAATGCGTTCTGGCAGTCCCATTCCACATCCGGAATCCGCCCCCTTGGCTTGAGTTCACGTTTTTCAACAAAGGGATAAGGAATTTGTCTTGCGCAAAAATTTTGGTAGGAATCGATGAGTGAAAATTGGAGCATGTATGCGTCGAGGTCGTCCCTGAGAAGTTCGTAATAGGAACGTCTTAGACAATCGGCCTTGCTGAGTTCTTCCCGATAAAGCCAGTGCATCAAGGTGCCCTCCCCGGAGGTCTTTCGTCAAAATACCAGTTGCATCTGTCAAACCCATATATCACCCTCACTTTACCTATTCGTCAATTCGAATCTTCAGGAGCCATCGTTGAGTCGTTCGATCCAGCGATAAAGTCTTTCCCGATAACGGTAGGCGACAATCACCAAAAGGGCGCTGACGCACAGCATTCCCAGGAGGAGGCCATATTGCTTTTCGAACAAAAACGCCCCCTGAATACTTAACATCAGGGTGCCGGGAATGCGTCCGATGCCCGCCATGGCGATAAATACCTTAAAAGGAATGGACGTGACCCCGAGAAAGAGGCTGAGCAGATCCTTGGGAAAACCGGGAATCAAAAAGCAGATGAACACGACGATGGCGCCCTGGTGTCTGACAAAGGCATCGAACCAATTCAACTTCTTTTCGGGAATCGCCTTTCGGACGTATCGCTTTCCCAATAGCCGTCCGACGCCAAAGTTCAGGCATGACCCCAGTGTCAAGCCGATGCTGGAATAAATAAACCCTTTCAGCGACCCAAAAAGAAATCCCCCGATGAACCCGGTCGCCTCTCCCGGGATCGGCGCGAGGAGCACTTGCAGAATCTGAATCAGGATAAATACGGCAGGCCCCATGGGACCGAAACCGATTACAACGCGTTTGATCTCTTCCCGGTCCGCCAAAATCCGATACAGGACCGTCAGTTGATCCAACACGTATTCCCGGTATATATAGACTAGGGCGAGAAGAAAAGCGGCGGCCAGAATGAATATGACGAACCGTTTCAAAGCGCTTCTTTCCCCGCTCCGGTTTCGGTTAGTGAGGAAATTCCTAAGCCCCTCTCTCAGATCTTTTGAGTGCAGCGATCCCCGGTAACTCCTTTTCTTCCATCAGCTCTAAAAAGGCCCCGCCCCCTGTAGAGATGTATGAAATCCGTTGGGCAAGACCGCTTTTATAAACCGCCTCCCCGGTTTCCCCCCCGCCGACGACGGTCAGCGCATGGCATTGGGCCAGGCAATGCACCATGCCGAGGGTTCCCCTGCTGAACGCATCCAGTTCAAAAACGCCCATGGGGCCGTTCCAGACGATGGTCTTGGCATCATAAAGAGCCTGGGAGTACAGGGAAAGCGACGCCGGGCCGATGTCCAGGATCATCCACTCGGCCGGAACTTCCTGGACAGGAACCATGCGGATCGTCGCATCGGCAGTTGCACGATCAGCCGCAACCCCATCGACAGGCAAATAAAAGGGGATCCGTTTTTCGGCAGACCGGCGTATGATATCGGCGGCGACCGTCAGCATTTCCGGTTCTACTTTTGACCGTCCCACATCTTTTCCGCTTGCCGCCAGGAATGTGTTTGCCATCGCTCCGCCGAGAATGAGCTTGTCCACCCGTTCAAGAATTTTTTCTAAGGCTTTCAGCTTGGTGGATACCTTAGCCCCACCCACCACCGCCACAAAAGGCCGTTTAGGGTTCTTCAGAACCTGATCGGCATAGGTGATCTCTCGTTTT
>PCSF01000173.1:7458-14650 GCA_002771315.1 Desulfobacterales bacterium CG23_combo_of_CG06-09_8_20_14_all_52_9
CCGCAAAGGCATCATTGACATAAATATCGCACAGGGCGGCAAGGGACGCGGCAAACGCATCGTCGTCCTTTTCCTCCTCGGCGTGAAATCTCAGGTTCTCCAGGAGGAGGACCTGCCCTGTTTTGAGGCGGGCTACTTGTGTTTCCACCTCATAACCGATGCAGTCCGGCGCCATACCCACTTCCTGGCCAAGAATTCTGCTCAAATGCACCGCCACAGGCCGCAGGGAAAATTCAGGGGCTTTTTTCCCCTCGGGTCCTCCCAGATGAGAGGCCAGAATTACCCTGGCTTTCTTTTCTATAAGATACCGAAGTGTGGGGAGGACTTCACGGATTCTCAGATCATCCCTAACTTGAGATTGTTCGTTAAGCGGCACATTGAAATCCACCCGGACCAGGACCCTCTTTCCCGTCACATCGATTTCATCAATGGATTTCATATTGCTTCTCCTTCTTTTTATGATTTTGACTTTTTCTCCCGATGTCGCTTTTCCATCTCCTGCCGGAGAGATTTCTTCTTCGACCAACGCGCCCAGAAACCGATCACTCCGCATGAATAAGCCCGGTCCACCGTTTCTTCCCGAACGGTCAGGCCTTCCACTTGATCCATGGCGGACCTCAGGCACTCAACCCGGAAGATGCATGGAAAGCAGGACTCGGGAGTTTCCCGAAAGCCCTGGGATCCCATGGGAAAGACGCATTCGAGTTTGCCGAAGCAAAAGGGTCGCGCGCCTTTTCGATCGGTCATTGCTTTCTTCTCTCCCGATACATTTCCCGGTTAACGGGAACAAACCTGTTGCTCATATTCCCTTCGCATCTTCTCAATATGTCCCTCATCCGCAAAACTGAAATAGCGATTGTCCCCGATGATGATGTGATCATGAACTGCGATCCCCATGACCCGGCAGGCGAACATGAGTTGTCGGGTGACGGCAAAATCCTCCGTTGATGGCGCCGGGTCGCCGGAAGGATGGTTGTGTGCAAAAATGAGCGCGGCCGCCCGTTGATTCAACGCCGAAGCGACCACTTCCCTCGGGTAGACCTGGCTTGCAGTCAATGTTCCTTCGAAAAGGGTCTCAGCCGCAATGACCCGGTTTTTTGCATCCAAAAAAAAGACCTTAAAGGATTCCCGGCTCTTATCTCGAAGGGTATGATAGAGATATTCGAAAAGGGATCGGGAATTTGAAATGGGATCTTTATGGATAATCGCCTTTAAAAGGTACCGGTCCGCCACCGCCTTGATGAGTTTGATCCCGAAAAGATTTTTCGGGCCGATTCCGGGAATTGCGGAAAGCTCTGCGGGATGGGCTTCCAGCACCCCTTGCAGGGTTTTGAAATGCTGCAAGGCGGCTTTAGCCGGACCTTTGCAATCCCTTCGGGGGGTTGCCAGCGTCAAGAGTAACTCGATAACTTCATAGTCATGAAATCCGGAAAGTCCGGATCTTAAAAACTTTTCTCGCAGCCTTTCGCGATGCCCTTCCACCATGGAAGCGAGGTTATCCATGCTTTCGGCTCGATTACGCTTCATCCTTTTCCTGCTTGAGTTCTCGGGTCATGAGGCGATGCAACGCCTCGGAAGGCGATGCATCTTCATAGAGGATACGATACACCTCACCGCAAATGGGCATTTCCACACCCAGCCTCTCAGAAAGCTTATAGACCGAATTAGCGGTTTTTACCCCTTCAGCAACCATCCGCATCCCGGAAAGGATCTCTGAAAGCTTCATTCCCTCCCCGATCTTTTTCCCGACGGTGTGGTTCCGGCTCAGGTCTCCCGTGCAGGTCAGAATCAGATCCCCGACCCCCGCAAGCCCGGTGAAGGTGTCCGGGTCTGCTCCGAGGGCGCGCCCCAGTCGTCTCATTTCGGCAAGCCCCCGGGTGATCAGGGCCGCACGAGTATTCAATCCGAGATTCAATCCATCCACGATGCCGCTTGCGATGGCAATGACATTTTTCAATGCCCCGCACAGCTCGACCCCAACGACGTCATTGGAGGTGTAGACTCGAAAAAAGGGGGTAGCCAGAACATGCTGTACGAAAAAGGCTGTTTTTGGATCCGTGGAGGCAACGGTGGCTACCGAAGGGACCTGCCGCGCCACCTCGACAGCAAACGTGGGGCCCGAAAGGGCGGCGATACGATCCTTTGGCAGATGATTCAGGGATGCCTGCAGGACGGCGGACATGGTGAAATGGGTTTCATTTTCGATCCCCTTGGAAGCTGAAACGAAAAGGGTTTTTTCCTCAACGAAATCCGCCATCCGGCATGCCACATCCCTGAGAAAATGGGAAGGCACCACGACGACCACCACATCCTTTCCCTGTATTGCCTGACCCAAGTCATGGGTCGGCAACGCATTCCGAGACAACAGGACTCCGGGAAGGAAAACCCGATTTTCCCGGAATTGCCGTATCTGCTCCCGCACTTCAGCTTCGTAGATCCACCAATCGATCCGAAACCCTTTGAGAGCCAAAAGATTCGCGATGGCAGTTCCCCAGCTTCCACCCCCCACAACACCCACATGAATATCGGCAATCGGCAGATGCATGGCTTTCTCTCCGGGTTATTTCTCCAGGGCTTCGGAGATTCGAACCGCTGCGGTCAACCGCTCGCTAAGCTCCATGCCCATCAATTTGACCCCCTGAGTATTACGGCTAATGACCGAAACACCGTTGATAGGGGTCCGTATTAATCTCCCGGTATTGGTAATGAGCATGACTTCATCCGAATCGCTCACCAAGAGGATTGAGACCACCTTTCCGTTTCTGGTACTGGTCTTAATCGTTATCACCCCTTTTCCGCCGCGCCGCTGGACCGGATACTCGTCGATGGAAGTCCGTTTTCCGAATCCGTTTTCCGTGGCTGCAAACAGGGTCTGTCCATGACTGAGAACCTCCATCCCCACCATTCGATCGTCTTGTTCCAGTTCCATGCCGCGTACCCCCATGGAATTGCGTCCTGTAGGCCGGACGTCCGACTCGTGAAATCGGATCGATTTTCCTTTCGCCGATCCCAGAAAGACGTTATAGGTGCCGTCGGTAAGCCGTGCGGAAATGAGGGCATCCCCTTCGTCGAGAGTCATGGCGATGATGCCGCCGGAACGGGGTCGGCTGAAGGCCATCAGATCGGTCTTCTTGATCGTTCCCTTTTCGGTGGCCATGATTACGTAGCCCCCTTCCTTGAAGGAAGGCACCGAGAGTATGGTGCTCAACCTTTCCTCTTTACCCAGATTCAAAAGGTTGACGATGGCCTTTCCCCGGCTCATCCGACCGGCCTGAGGGATTTCGTAGACCTTGAGCCAGTAAGCCTTTCCCAAATTGGTGAAAAAGAGGAAGGTATGATGCGTGGACGCCACGAACAGAAGAGAGACGAAATCCTCTTCCTTCGTGCCCATGGCAGTCTTCCCTTTCCCGCCGCGCTGCTGACTGGTGTAAAGGGAAACCGGGTTTCTCTTGATGTAACCAGCGTTGGAGACGGTCACCACCATATCCTCTTCCACAATCGTGTCTTCGATGCTGATCTCCCTGGTTTCCTCCACGATCTCGGTCCGGCGGGCGTCTCCGAACTCTTCCCGGATCCTGAGAAGTTCCTCCTTGATGATGTCCAGGACGATCCGTTCGCTCCCCAGGATCTCCTTGAACCGTGCGATGTCTTTGAGCGTCGCCTCATAGTCCAGGAGGATTTTTTCCCTCTCGAGTCCGGTCAACCGCTGGAGGCGCATATCCAAAATCGCCTGGGCCTGGATGGCCGAAAGTGAGAAGCGCTCCATGAGCCCCTCCTTGGCCTCTTTGGGAGACGTGGAGCTCCGGATGAGGGCCACCACCGCGTCCAGATTATCCAGGGCGATCTTGAGCCCTTCGAGGATATGGGCCTTCTCTGTCGCCTTTGCCAGGTCGTATCGAGTGCGACGGATAATCACCGTTTTCCGGTGCCGGATAAAATGCTCCAGGAGCGCCTTTAATGTCAACAGCACCGGCTGGTTATCGACGATGGCCAGAAAAATGATCCCGAAGCTGGCTTCCATCTGGGTTTGCTTGTAGAGCTGATTGACCACCACCTCGGAGGTCTGTTCTTTTTTAAGCCCAATGGCGATCCGCATCCCTTCCCGATCCGATTCGTCCCGGATATAGCGGATGCCTTCGAGATGCTTGCTCTTCATCAGCTGGGCGATCTTTTCGATGAGCCTGGATTTGTTGATCTGATAGGGAAGTTCGGTGATGACGATAGTTTCGCTCTGGGTCCGCTTATCTTTTTCAACAACGGCCCTGGCCCGCATCCGGATGATCCCTCTTCCGGTCAGGTAGGCTTCCTTAATTCCGGAGGTCCCGTAAATCATGGCGGCGGTGGGAAAATCCGGCCCCGGAATGATCTTCAGGAGTTCCTCCGCGCCGGTATCGGGCCTGTCGATCACGACACAAAGGGCATCGATCACCTCCGTCAGGTTATGGGGCGGGATATTGGTGGCCATCCCCACGGCAATACCGGAGGATCCGTTGACCAGAAGAGCGGGTATAACGGCGGGAAGCACCGAGGGTTCCTTAAGGGATTCGTCGTAGTTGGGGACAAAATCCACCGTCTCTTTCTCCAAATCGGCCAGCATCTGGTGAGACAGGCGGGCCATTCGGACCTCCGTATACCGCATGGCGGCAGGCGGATCCCCGTCGATGGAACCGAAATTCCCCTGTCCATCGATGAGTGGATAGCGCATGGAAAAATCCTGTGCCATCCTGACCATGGTATCGTAAACCGCCACATCCCCGTGGGGATGGTACTTACCGATGACATCTCCGACGATCCGCGCGGATTTTTTATACGGCTTGTTCCAGTCATTCCCCAGCTCGCTCATGGCAAACAAGATCCGTCGATGCACCGGTTTAAACCCGTCCCGGACATCCGGCAGCGCCCTGCCGATAATCACGCTCATGGCATAATCGAGATACGATTTCTTCATCTCGCTCTCGATACTGACCTCAGGCGACCTCTCTTTTTGAAGCAAATCCATAGATATTACCTTTTCTTCATCCGCAGATTAACCCTGCTGTTGCAAAAGCCGAGGATACCCCAGATCCAAGGCGTCCAAGGGCGAAGCCGTAGTATTTTACTGCAAGCCCTTGGCAACGAAGGAGATGGGGCATTTTCGACTTTCCCTCCGGGTAAAAAACATGACAAATTTTAGTTTTAGAAGTCACCAAAAGTTTATTCGCGAACCATGCCTAAACGTATTCAAATGACCTGTTATCATTCTTTTTTCTATTCCTTGTCATGTTTTTTATGCATCTGCAGGGTTAATACTGCCATGTGAGCCCGACCGGGAAACATCGCCGGTCTATTTTTCCGAAATTTCTACCTGTTGCTGGTAGCTGGTATGGTAAATATCGGTCAGTGTAATAAATGCGGTGACGACCAGGGGACCGTAAATGATTCCTAAGATTCCGAAAAGCTTCAACCCGCCCATGATGGAAAGAAAAACTAAAAGGATGTGCATTTGCACCCTTTGACCCACCAGTTTGGGTTTCAGGACATTTTCAATCCCCAACGATAAAATGAGATATGCGATAATGAAAAAAACGGCTGCGGGGATCCGCCCGTTCAAAAAAAGATAGATGGAAGTCGGGATGAAAACGAGCCCGATTCCCAGAATGGGCAAAAAGGCCAGCATGGCCATGATCAATCCCCACAGGAAGGGCGATTTGAGTCCAAAGAGGGCAAAGATGATACCGCCGAAGAATCCCTGGACAATGCCGCTCAGGATGTTGATAACCAGGATGGCCCCGGCCATGTCTTTAAACTTCCGGATGATCTTTTGGTCCTGTTCGGCGGGTAGCGGCGATAAGTCGCCGATAAAAGAAATCATCCGATCTCCGTCTACCAGGAGGAAATACATGATGAGCAACATGAGAAAGAAATGTAATACAAACCTGAAGATATTGGAGGCGACGGCGCTTGCCTGCTCGTAAAGAAAAAGGCCCACGGACTTTCCGATTTCGGATATGGCCTTATTGAGTTCCTCGCCCGATACCGTATAGTCAAAACGGGAAAGAAGGAGATTGATCTGCTCCAAGATCCGGCTCTTCTCGAAAAGCGCGCGGATCTCTTCCTTGAGCACCGCGTTTTTTGCCATGATATAAAGGTCGTAGGCTTCCTTGGACAGAATCCCCACAAACAGGACAATGGGAATAAAAATAACAATGAACACCATGAAACAAATCAGAATGGAAGCCAGGGAAGCTCTCATTTTCTTTTTAAAAAGGACATAAACCGGGTTGAAAACCCCTGTCAGGACAGCCGCCAAAATGATGATGGAGATGAAAGGCCAGATCAGCCAGCCGAGCATGAAGATAGAAACTAGAAACAGCGCTAAAAAAAACCACAAGATGATGTCCTTGTTTCTCCGGTGATCCATCAATTTTCATGCCTTCCAAGTCGTTGCATCGGGAATATGGATCCTTTCATCGGCTTGAGAAAATTCCCCATCTTCATCTTTCCGGGGTCATAGGTGCCAGGATTCGGGGTTTCATCAACTTCCGGCTTCCCGAACCTCTCCGTCTGCAGAAAACGGAAATGATTGTCGCTGCCATCCCACTTGCCCCTTCCATGCCATGGGGTTGGATAGATTGTGGGATCGCCTCAAGGATGGAATTTGCTGAAGGCCGACCGGCCGTGCGTCACCGCTACCTACTAAAGAATGCGCCGGCAGTCAGCAGAAGAAGGATTTCATAGACAAGCACCGTCGGATAGCTGTTAAACAGCGCATAGACGATGCCCCCGCCAACAATGGCGGGAACGGCACAAAAAACCAAGATGCCCAGCTTCCTGCTCACATTCATTTGCCTGAACCTCCTGCTGTTAAGGGAAGCAGTTGCTTTCCCGGAAGTTACTCTGCTGATGCGGAAATTAACAAAGGGCCGCAGCGTCCCTTTTTATTCAATACGTTTAAGCCTAATGAACCCGTAAAAATTCATCAAGATCGGCGGCGAAAATTAAAACTCTCCCGTGTTTCACGGGATAATACACGAAAATCCTTAATGATGAGGCTTAGTTAACAAATACGCCACCATCAGGTTAGATACCGTACAATCCCCCGCCAAGCGGGTAGTCTATTTGAGAATCCCCCGTTACCCGCATTATCTTTTTTATCAAATTTCAAACCGCATGGCAAAGAAAATCGACCCCGTTATCCGATTTGGTCTCATCG
>PCSF01000173.1:14680-14861 GCA_002771315.1 Desulfobacterales bacterium CG23_combo_of_CG06-09_8_20_14_all_52_9
GCCGATGCACATGGTCACCAGCCCGGTGGAGTACCCTTTGCGGACCATATGGTTCATACCGGTGACCACCTGCCTTGCTCCTGTGGCGCCGATGGGGTGTCCCAGGGAAATACCGCTTCCCAGTTCGTTGGGTTTTTCGGTTTGAATGCCCAATTCCCGCATACACCCGATGGCTTGGGCT
>PCSF01000173.1:14890-22060 GCA_002771315.1 Desulfobacterales bacterium CG23_combo_of_CG06-09_8_20_14_all_52_9
CCTGAGGCAAAGGACTTGATCCGGACCACAGGTTCCAATTCGAGTTCCTTGGCCCGTTCGCCGCTCATCAGCAATACGGCTGCCGCCGCATCGTTGATTCCGGAGGCATTGCCTGCAGTTACCGTGCCGGCTTTGGAAAAGGCCGGCCGAAGCTTGGCCATCTTCTCCATGTCCGTCTCCATGGGTCGCTCATCAGTGTCAAAGACGATATCTTTTTTCCGGCCTTTAACGACCACAGGAACGATTTCTTGGGCGAAAAGACCCCCTTTGATCGCCTGGATGGCCCTGCGATGGCTGAGTACCCCCAGCTCATCCTGCTCGGTTCTGCTGATGTCGTAGGTTCTGGCAATATTCTCTGCCGTCATCCCCATGTGATAGCCGTAAAAAATTTCATAAAGGCCGTCGAAAACCATCAGGTCGAGGATCTCTCCGACACCGGTTAACTCCATCCGATGTCCCCATCGGGCTTTGGGAAGCGCCATGGGAACTGCACTCATATTCTCCTGACCCCCGGCGACCACCACATCGGCCTGCCCGGTCAGGATGGCCGAAGCCCCCAATGCGATGGATTTGAGGCCGCTGCCGCAAACCTTATTTATGGTAACCGCCGGAATTTCTTTCGGAAGGCCTGCATGGATCATGGCTTGTCGGGCTGGATTTTGCCCCATCCCGGCCTGGAGGACATTGCCCATGAGGACCTCGTCCACAACCACGGGCTTCAAACCTTCGTCCCATCCGCCATATTTCTTTTCCATCTCGGTGAGCGCCTCTTGTTTCCTTTTCCGGGGTGCCAAATCCAATACCCGGCTGTCGACAACCGGTTTGAGCCCTGCCCGCTTCAAAACATCACGGATCACCAGGGTGCCCAGTTCCACAGCAGACACTTCCTTTAAACTTCCGCCAAAAGCACCGATGGCCGTCCGGCATCCGCTGACAATCACCACGTCTCGCATGAATCTTTCTCCATTATCGATATTGAAATCGTCTCCCGTTCATTCTGTTTCGGGGGGGGAAACGATTTTTTTGTATCCATTTTTCTACATTTTATTGGGTTGGAATGTCAATCATGAACTCGATCCAAGGGGGGATCGCCGGTGCATCTGTCGGGTGATCTTAGAGTCGGGGTTTTCAATCTTCAAACGCCTTGCATATTGATCATACCTGACTTAGATTGGTGAAAACATAACCTATCAAATCCCAATCACATCCGGTCCAGATTCAATGGGTTGGGGCTTATGCTTGAAAATGAAAGGATAATACAGGATGACCCTATTCGATGATCTTCAGGAATCCGAACGCCGTTTCCTGGAACAGCTTATCATTCAAACCAACAGAGATCCTGCCGCCAAAGTCTCCATGTATGAAGTCGGTGAAAAAGTAAACCTGGATCGTCCCGCATCCAAGCATGTGGCAGAAATGCTCATTGGATTGGGTCTGGTGGAAATTCGGACCCTTTCCGGCGCCATCGGCATCACCTCCGACGGCATTGATATCGCCCAATCGTTACAGTGCCCTGGCGATCACCCGGTCCCGGGCGCCTTCGTCCTCGGCGACAAACGAATTCCGGATGAACCGATCCTCAAGGCGCTGGACATTCTTCTATGCACCCTTAAAAGCCGCATTCCGGACTTTGGTCTTAATTTCGAAGGGTTAAGCGAGTTAATGGCTGATATCAAAAGCATCGATGCCCAGCTGGCTTCCCCCAAACCCAAGACCGTGGTACTCCGTGGGTGTCTTGAATCCATCCAAGAGACTTTGTCGAGGATCGGGGAGCGTGACTTCATGACCCGAGTCAAGAGGTTTCTCGGTACTTAAAAGGATTCCTGATGCCCGACAACTACTCGAAGATCGTTCAGGAAAACATCAGGATGCTTTTTGAAAATCCTAAAGGAAAAAGTCTTGAATTTCAGGCTTTTGGGATGAATTGCGTCATCTATCCGGAAGGGATATTTCTTAAAGGAAAAAAGGAAGAGGGGGTCTTGGGAATTCTCATTTCTCTTTATGCCCTCCACGCCGGAAGTGAAGAGATGATCCTAGAACCCCTCAAAGCATTCAAAGACCTTCCCAACAGTTCACCCTTTGTGGCCGCCTTTGCTGCCCGGACCCAGCAGGTATTGGTCCCGCATGTGGAAGCTATCCGAAGGACCCGGGAATCCTTTCTAAAGCACCTCAGCGGATCCCCCGGTCCCCATGGGGCCGGAGGCGATTTTTCCTTTGTCCTGAAACCTTTCCCAAAAATCGCCTTATGCTACATCTTCTACCGTGCCGACGAGGATTTTCCGGCCTCGGCCACATGCCTCTTTTCCAATAATGCCCTCACCTTCGCCCCTATCGATGCCTTGGCCGACACCGCCGAATACACCTCCAGGGCCATCCTGGAGACCCTTCCCTGACCGGGATATTCATCGCTCCAGAAGTTGAATAGCGAAAAGCTGCACATGGCAACATGGATGGACGGCTGCTCAGAAGGACACCTTCTCCAACAGGCGATTTTACGCCTATAACTCTCTGTCTCACTTAAGAAAAGAAGATCGAACGGATGGCTGCATACGAGGTGAAGACTCCGAAGATGATGAAAACGGCGCCCGCTATCAGTTTGAAATAACTTTGAGGAATGAATCGAGTGACTACATTCCCCAATACCGTGGCAATGAGCGCACTGATCACCAGGGCGGCGGCGGATCCGAGGAAAACCGAAAGTCTCGAAGACTCGCAGTCGGCGGAAAGGCAGAATGTGGCCACCTGGGTTTTATCTCCAAGCTCTGCCAGGAAAATCATGATGAAGGTGGTCATCATCAATTTGAAATCCATTGAGTCCTCCCATTTATCCTGATATCGATCCGTTAAAGAGCACGAAGCCATTCCGGTTTCAAGGGAACAGCGCCTTCGAGCGCCTGGTCGATGAGAGCAAGTGTCGCCGCCTTGTCTCTGGGCAGCCGAGCCTTGATGGGAAGATAATTGGAGGCATGATTGGCATGAAACAGCCCCCTTGAAAGATCGGTGTGAGCGAAAAGCGCTCTGAGTTCCCCGAGTATTTCCAGGGGAGACAATAGATCAAACCTGCCCGAGACATAGTCTTCATACAAGGGAGTCCCCGGGATGAGCATCAGGCTCAGGGCCCCCACATAGTCCGGTTCCATAGTCGATAGCACCTTGCCGGTCGCCTCGGCGTGAACGGCGGAGCGCTCTCTGCCTGCAATCCCGAGGAGAACCGTGACGGATAGTTTGATTCCCGCAGCCTTGACCTTTCTTCCCATTTCGATCATCCGCTGGGCATTTGCTCCCTTGTTGATCCTTTGGAGAGTCACGTCATCCCCTGTTTCCAAGCCCATATATAAAATTCCGAGACCCTCGGCCCGCAAGGCGACAAGCTCCTCCAGGGTTTTCATGCCGATACCCTTGGCGTTGGCATAGGCCCCCACACGTTTCACCCAGGGCAATTGGCGGCGAATTTCCTGTAAAATGCGTTTCAGGCGTTTCTGCGGGATAATGAGGGCGTCGCCGTCGCATAAAAAGACCCGGCGCTGACGCAGGCAGTATCGCGCGGCAAAAGCGATATCCTCCATGATGACCGCATCGTCTTTGATCTTAAAACGCTCACCCCGGTACGTCCCGCAAAAGGTGCATTTATTGCGGGAACATCCCACGGTCACCTGGAGCAAAATACTGTCGGCCTCGCTGGGAGGCCGGATGATATTGCCTTCATAATGCATGGGTTTCTTTCCTTTCAAGGGTATTAAATATAACTTGAGGCACCGTCATCTGCAACCCTTGCGCGATATTTTGTTCCGCCATTGATGCGGATCGTCGGGTCAGATAACTTTTCCGCAGGGGATTCCCGGCGTTTTTTCTTGACATATCCGGTCCCGATCGTATTTAATCGTACTTCTTTTTCATGTTTTATACCCAAGGCAAATTTACACCGCAGGACACCTCGATGAAAAGATCAGATTCATGGAAACGAAAAAAGTAAGTATCGAGGACTTGGGTGCGGTGGCTGTTTTGCGCCTTTCAAACGGCGTGACCAACGCCATCGGCCCTGAGTTGGTGGAAACGCTTTCGCAGACCTTAGGCTACGTCAAAAAATCCTATGGAGGAACGGTACTTGCGGGAGGAAGCAAATTTTTCTCCATCGGGTTGGACCTCCCGAACTTGCTCCCCCTAAACCAAGCCCAGATGCGAGATTTCTGGTATGCCTTTGATCGCGTCGTCCTGGATCTTTTTACTCTGCCGCTTCCCACGGCCTGCGCCATCTGCGGACATGCCGTGGCCGGCGGCACTATCCTCGCCCTGGCCTGCGACTTTCGGTTCGCTTGTTCCGGAAGAGTCTTTGTCGGGTTAAACGAGGTCAGGTTAGGCCTTCCGGTCCCTTACCTGGCCGATCTCATGCTCAGGCAGGCGGCCGGGAATCGCGCCGCAACAAAACTCCTCTATTTCGGAGAGCTTGTGGAGTCGGAAACGGCTTACTCGATGGGGGTCATCGACGGAGTATTCCCGAAGACCGACGTGGAAAAAATTGCGTTGGAAAAGATTTCTCAACTGAGCCATGATCCCAAAGAAGCGTTTGCGGCCATCAAGCGCAACCGTGTAGAAGCGGTGTGTGAACGTTTTGAAAAGTATTCAAAAGACAAAATCGATCAACTCCTTAAACTGTGGTTCAGCCCTAAAGTGCAAACCCTCTTGGAAGAAGCTGCCAAAAAGTTTTAATACGGCAAGGCGGAGTTCAATGAGTATCGCACCGCACCCCGCGTTTAAAAAGTGATCTAAAAAACCATGATCAGCCTGGCAGTCCAACCCCTATCTCGATCCGAGAAACTCAAAAACCGGTGCCTTTCCTGTGGAACCATGGAAAATATGGGGCGGCGAAAATACTGTTCTTTGCATTGCCGGCAGCGGTTAAAGCAGATGCTCACCATGCGGACCGGACTTCTCCGGGCTTTGAACACCCGCTATGCCACCTTCTACTTTACCGATTCCACGCTGGTATTGGATATCCTGACCCACCATTCCGACACGCTGTTCAGCTTTTTCTACCCGCGCCATGGGGATACCAAACCGGCCGAGGATTTCTGTCACATGGCCAATGCCCTGGGAAATACCTGGTGGGCGGAAAAACGGCGAACCCAAAAACGATATCTGGCATCGAGACACCTTTTGGAGATCGCCAAAAAAAACCATGTGCCCTGTGATACAGTCAAGCCGTTTACGACCCGGCATCCAACACGTATCAACAAATCCATCACCTATCTCCGGATGAAGCCCTCGGAACTCAGTGATCCGGATTTTAGGCAAAAAATCAAAGTCGCGTACCGCCGTCAAGCCAAAAAGCACCACCCCGACAGCGGCGGCTACGCCGCCCTATTCCGAAAAATCCACCAGGCCTACCTAGATCTCGTCGAATGGTCGGATAAACCCACCTTCACCAGCCGCCGCGGATTCCCGGACAAGTGGTTTTACGACGGGGAAACCGATCGTTGGGTTCAGCCCACCGCATTCCGGCAAAGCATTCCGATGCCCAGAAGTCGGTGACGTTCGGACCTGAGCAACAGGAGACTAACGATTATTTCTTGCCTGTGATTTCCCCTTTCGGGATTATGGAGCTTCCAGCCGTCGGGGACTTTCCGGGTGCCTTTTGATGGCGCGATGATCCAGGTATCGTGGATCCATCACAATTCCCGTGCGTCGCATGCCCAGATCCCTCCCGATTTTTTTCACGAAATCCGCGCTCAATTGAATTTAAAACCGTTGACGCCTTCGGCAGACACCAATTCCCCGGTGAAGCTTCCCACGATGACCTTGCTCCTGATCTTGACAGGAATCCGATGTGAATCATCCGTAAGCCAAACCTCGATTCTGGCGCCAGGGCTCTGCTCGAAAACGCCCCGTACTTCTTTGCATTCCGGTTCGAACAGAATTGAATCCACCATCTTATTCCCCATACGGACCTTTTCACGCCGGACCACGATCCCTTTCCCGATGACGCATCGCTTGCCGTCGGTGACCCACTGCTTAATTACCGCCCCCGGGACCATTTCCTTTAACCTGGCAAAATAAAAGACGGAAAGCGGGTCAAATGTGCCGGGTTGAATCGGAATCGGCGGGCGTTTTTCCCCATAGTTGACGTGCTGTGCCTCATTTTTTTTCCAGTCGAAATAGATGGTGATGTCCCGCCGGGTGGACCCTTCCTGCTGCTCTTGCCGATAATGCAAGGACCGGGTCATCCCGGTTTCTGTATAAGCATCGATTTGATCCCGCACCTTATAAAACGCGTCCACGAAGGCATTGCTTTTAGCGCGGGCCGAGAAATGATAGACCTGAACCCCATCCCGGGTCGTCAAAGGCTTCACTTCCAGGGTGGCTTCTCCCACCGGGATGATGCCCCATCTCAGGTGAAACGTCAGTCTCTCGCCGGGTGAAAAAGGGGCCATGTTCGGTGCCGGCATGGCGGAAAAACCGGCCTGGGGCGATAAAAACCCCAGCAAAAAAAGAAAAACCAGAAGAAATGCGGACTTTTTGGGTCGCATCCGGGAAGCGGTTTCCTCTTGGTGCCGGATAGGGTTGGGGGATACAACAGTTATCGGTTGAGTGCACATTGAAAAAACCTTCATTCCTTAAGAGGTTAATGCATCCACCTTTTGGATTCGAGGAATAGCATGATAATATTTAGATGATATAATTTACCACGACACAGATGCTTTCACAACATGCTTGTGGAGACCTGTTGCCATCTGGGCCTTGCAAATGGTTTTAAGGGGAGATACTATATTGATATCGGCAGGTTAGATCAGAGCAGGAACCACAGCTACTTTTGAATTATTTGATCGGGTTTGTTTCTGCCGCGAAGCAGCTTTCTTGGACCATTGCTTTAATATTTGCAGCTGCACTGACGTTCCATGACCAATGCCATCGCCGTGACCCACCCGGGAGTCAAAGGGGCGATCAGCGCTTAATGCGTCGACAACTTTTTCTCGAAAGGAGAGTACATCCATGGTCGAGCAAGCCGAAGATATTCTACAGGCCATGAAAAAGGCCCGGCAGTTCTTTAAAATGCCCAAGCTGCAGCCCAAGATTGCGCGCGGCATCCGCATCGGCATCGTGGCGCTGATCATCCTGCTAGTGGTCTTCAACACGCTGTTCGTCTATGTGCAACCCAACGAGTTCGGCATAAAG
>PCSF01000173.1:22095-22246 GCA_002771315.1 Desulfobacterales bacterium CG23_combo_of_CG06-09_8_20_14_all_52_9
GGACGCCTATACCGCCGGACTGCACTGGGTGTTTCCAGGTCTGCAGGAGATACACCGCATGCCGCGGGACATGCAGGTGCTGGAGCTGACCGAGTCGCCGACCACGGCGGCCACCACGGCGCGCAAGGACCGCGCCGCGCACATCCAGACC
>PCSF01000173.1:22301-23397 GCA_002771315.1 Desulfobacterales bacterium CG23_combo_of_CG06-09_8_20_14_all_52_9
CCTACCTGGTCTTTACCAGCATCGGTCCGGGAAGCTCTTCGAGGACAACGGTATCGTCCCCAAGGCCGAGCCGGCCCTGAAAGAGACCTTGGGCAAGCTGACTACCGAAGATTTTTACAACAGCCCGCTTAGGGCACAAAAGGCCCTTGAGGCGGCCAAGCTACTCAACGAGGAACTCAACGCCAAGGGTATCAAGGTCGATCACGTGCTGGTGCGCTACTTCGTCTACAGCCCGGAGATCCAGAAGAACATTGAGGAGAAGAAACTACAGGACCAGTTGGTCTTCACCAACCAGGCCGCAGCGCGTGCCGCCCGGGAAGAAGCCGAGCTCAAGAAGATCATCCAGGAGGGGCAGGTGGTCGTGGAGGTCCAGATGGAGCAGGGCCGCGCCTATGTCACGCGCAAGATCGCCGAAAAAGACCTCTATGTGCGGGCCAAAAAGGCCGAGGCCGACCTGCTGGTCAAGCTGGCCGATGCCGAAAAGGTGCGCCTGAAAAACGACGCCCTCAAGGGGATCGGCTCCGAGCGCATGGTGGGCCTGAAAATGGCCGATGTCTACAAGGGCCTGGACCTGATCGTGCTGCCCAGCGACGGCAAGGGCGGCGTCAATCCGCTGGATCTGAACACCACGCTCAAACTGTTCGACGTGCGCAAAGGAGGTGCCCAATGAAACGCTTGATCGCTCTGGCCCTGGCGGCCTTGTGGCTCGGCAGCCTGAGCGGCTGCCTTTTCTACCGCACCGGCGCCACCGAGGTGGGGGTGCGCATTAAAAAATTCACCCTGTGGGGCGCCAAGGGCGTGGAGGATAAGGTCTATGCTCCCGGTTCCACCTATATCTTCATGCCCTTGATCAACGACTGGCACACCTTTGACGCCAAGCTGCAGAACCTGGAGATGGTTTTCGATAAGGCCCGCGGCGACCGTCGTTTGCGCGACGACCTGCTCTTCAAGACCATCGACGGCAACGACATCAGCCTGGACGTGATCATCGCCTACCGGCTCGATGCCGTCAAGGCGCCCTATGTCCTCCAAAACGTGGCCGTAAGCAACACCGCCCTGCGCGAAACCATCGTGCGCACCATCACGCGCAGCAAGC
>PCSF01000173.1:23409-23975 GCA_002771315.1 Desulfobacterales bacterium CG23_combo_of_CG06-09_8_20_14_all_52_9
TCGGCGAGCTGACTACCGAAGATTTCTACGTGGCTGAAAAGCGAGAGTTGAAGGCCCAGCGCGCCAAGGAGGTTCTCCAGGAGATGCTGGGACCCATGGGTGTCATCGTGGAAAAGGTGCTCACCAAGGACTACCGCTTCAACCGCGAATATCAGAAAGCCATCGAGGACAAGAAGGTGGCCGACCAGCAGGTTCAGAAGAACAGGTCGGCCCAGCACGCCGCCGAGGAGGAGTACAAGCGCAAGCTGGAAGAGGCCAAGGGCGAAGTCAACAAGCTGGTAGCCGATGCCGACGGCGTTTACCGCAAGGCCAAGATCGAGGCCGATGTATACTACGAGCAGCAGAAGCTCCTGGCCGAGGCCATCAAGGCCGAAGGCATCGCCGAGGCCAAGGGCATCCAGGAGATGAACAAAGCCTTAGCCGGCTCGGGCGGCGAGGCCCTGGTCAAGCTGCGCATCGCCGAATCTTTGCAGGGCAAGCGCATTATGCTGCTGCCGGTTTCCGAGGGAGGCATGAACCTGAAGACCACCGACATCAACCGGCTCATCGAGACCATGGGCATCAAG
>PCSF01000173.1:24005-26208 GCA_002771315.1 Desulfobacterales bacterium CG23_combo_of_CG06-09_8_20_14_all_52_9
GTCACTGGCGGTTCACAGAGAAATTTTGGGGTGCAGGGAACGAAATCTGAGGTTCTGGTCTCTAAAGAAAGCTTAAAAATCAAGCGGGCTCTTGGCCTCCTTCACGGTCTTGCTTGGAATGTTATGGGTGTAGATCATCGTGGCTCTCACGTTACTGTGGCCGAGCAGCGTCTGGATCGTCCGGATATCATAATCCGCTTGCAAAAGATGCGTGGCGAAACTGTGGCGAAAGGTGTGGGAAGTGACGCGCTTGGTGAGTTTGGCCCTGCGTACAGCCTCGTAAAGCGCATCCTGGACATGAGTTTCGTGCAGATGATATCGCCGCAGTTCTTGAGCCGCTAAAACCTGTGTGAGGGTCTTTTGCGGGAAGAACCACTGCCAGATAAGATCCTTGGCTGCCGAGGGATACTTCTTCTCCAGCTGGTCGTCAAGAAACACTCCTGAATATCCCGTCGCAAGATCTTGGTCATGAATGTTCTTCACCACCTCAAGTTGGGAAGTCAGGTCCGGCACAATCGTCTTCGGCAGGGGAACCGTGCGGTCTTTTTTCCCTTTTCCGTGGACAGTGAGCATTCCGGCCTCGAAGTTAAAATCCTTGACGCGCAATTGCAGGCATTCAAACAACCTGAGCCCGCAACCGTAAAGCAATTTGACCACGAGATCATAAGGATATTGGAGGTGCTTCAGAACGGCCGCTATTTCCTTTCGGGAAAGTACTACCGGAATAGTTTTGGATTTTTTTGCCCGGGGAACGTCCTTGTAATCTCCAAAATCCTGCTTGAGCGCATGCCGGAACAGAAAAAGAAGTGCATTGAAGGCCTGATTCTGAGTAGATGCCGAGGCACAACCTTGAACCACGAGATAGGTCAGGTATTCCTTGACCTCCTTCGATGACAGAGACTTCGGCGGTTTATTCTTTAGAAAACGCTGGAACTGGCGTGACCAATAGGCGTAGGTTTTAAGCGTCTTTCTGGAGTAATGCCGCGTTTTGATCTCCGCTGCGAGTTCAGCGATGGCGGCATCCCACTCCGGAGATTCTGATTTCACGGCATAGCCGTCTTCCCACAGACGCCAAGGTTGACGCTGTGCCGGCACAAACGATAAAGTTGCTTTTGGCGGCATAGACTGGGGCAAAGAGGGAGAACTATTCCGGACCTGAGGAAGTTCCGGAATCCAGAAAATACCTGAGCCACTTTTTATAGTCCGCACGCTGTATCGGCGCAACGGCTCGTTTTTCGAGAATGGCGTCAAACCTCTTCAGAATGGGGACTGGAACCGGCAGCATCGGCATTGAGCAGTTAACCCCCTAAAAATACAGATTAGATGTTGAACAACTCAATTAAAATAATAATATCAAATAGATTTATCAATAATATTTTACTTGGACATTGACAATCTTGGAACTTCTTGATATTGAAAGAAAATTAATCAATATATTGTTGGGCCTAAGGGAGAGGAGGACCATGCCACGTATTCTTGCATTCACTTCGGGGCCACAAGACTGGCAAACGTTGCTCGCTTACCCTGTAAGGCATTGGAAATCCGGCTATTCTGCACGCACCTTGGCACATAGCTGGGAAGCAGCAGACGGCTTCCCTTCTGAGGTGGCCCTGTCATTCACTCAGAGCACCGAACCATTACTGACAAACCTCACCCCTCTTCTCGCAGTGCCAGAGTTCAAGGTACCGTTACCCGGCGGAGCGCGCGCGTCACAGAACGACATCTTTATTTTGGCGCGTTCATCATCAGGGCCGGTGTCCATCATGGTTGAGGGCAAGGTCAATGAATCCTTCGGCCCTACCCTCGATGAATGGCGTAGTGAAGCCTCTCCCGGCAAAGAGGAACGTCTGAGCTTTCTTCTACGCTCGCTCGGCCTCGGCACTGTTCCTGCGGTTTCCGTCCGCTATCAGATTCTTCATCGCGCTGCGTCGGCCATCATTGCGGGCGAGCAATACCGCGCTGCAGCCGCTGTTCTTCTCGTTCACTCATTCAGTCAGCAGCGTGCCGGTTGGTCAGACTATCGAACATTCACGCGTCTCTTTGGGGTTGAGGCGATAGTTGGTTCAGTTCAGCATCTTGACAGCGCTTCAAGTGTCCCGCTCTTTGGCGTGTGGGTTGTGGGCAACCCGTTTTTCTTGCAAAGCTGAGGTGCCATGGCCCAACGAACAAGGATAGATCGTGTGAGTGAAGCGAACCACGATCT
>PCSF01000047.1 GCA_002771315.1 Desulfobacterales bacterium CG23_combo_of_CG06-09_8_20_14_all_52_9
ACCGGTAAATCACGTCCCTGACATAGGGCCTGAAAAACCCGTATTGACGCTCATAGCGATCGTCCCATACCATTTCCAGGTCTTCGAAATGGTTAGTATCGTTCAAGAGTGTTGGCACGTTGTTTCATGCCAGGGGTTAAAGCCCGATCGAAATTCTCGAAAATCATTACGAGGTACGTCGCGAGCGTGTGCTACCATGGGCTCCGAACATTCCCCACCAGCGCCTCATTTTACCATGTAGCGTAATTCAATCCAACTTTTGGGACATAAATTCAGAAACGGGGGAGTTGGTAGTTTGCAAACACTTAGAAGTCAAGCGCAAGGCCTGTTAATGGAAACACAAAGGGATAGGTATGTCCAAACGCAGGGCAAAATAGAACGACCGTGCTTGTTTTGGCCGGATTGAGCCTGATTAGACAGCCGACGCTGAGTTGTTCGCGGCTGGCCGGGCCGCTTTTGACCCAGCTTAGCTTAGGGCACTCTCTTGCACATAACCAATCGCGGATTTTGGGTTTAAGGCTAAACCTTGTATTTTCCGAAATCATCCGGAGAGAGCTTTTCCAGGTATTCGGCCCACTTTTTCCCCTCTTCGCTTTTGTCCAAGGCTTCCGCTTCTGAAAACCCCTTTTTCGATTTCTCGATCACCTGATCGTCCACGTAGATGGGAGCCTTGAAACGGAGCGCTACCGCAATGGCATCGCTGGGCCGAGCATCCATGACGAACGTCTTTTCCGGAGAAGTGAAATAGATCTTGGCAAAAAAAGTATTATCCTTCAGGTCGCAAACCTCCACCTTCGATACCTCGATATTCTGGACCTCAAGGACATTCTTAAAAAGATCGTGGGTCATAGGTCTTTCAAAATGGATGTTCTGCAAAACCGACGCGATGGCCGTGGCTTCCAAAAGACCGATCCAGATGGGAATCGCCTGGTCGTCCTCCTGGGATTTCAATATCAGGATGGGCGTATTGGTCGAGGGATCCAGCGTCAAACCCGCTATATTCACTTTATGCAACATGAGTGCTTTCTCCTTATTTCTTCAAACCGGCCGGGTCGGCATTCCGGCGCTTCCCCCACGAGGGAGTTCGCAAAGGCTTGCTTTATATGGACACGAACCAGTGCGCCCGGATAGACAACATCCTGGAAAGGCGATCCTCCTTTCACCCTGAAGTTGACGATTTTATTACCCAAGGTTCGGCCGGTCCATTGGATCCCTTCCGGCCCACTCGAATCGGTCTGTTTTTGCGTCTTCTTGCTCAGACCATCCACGAGAACCTCCTGAAAGGTTCCCACGAGGGCCCGGTATTTTTTCAGGGTAACATCCCGCTGGAATTTGAAAAGCGTTTTGACCCGTTCTGTCTTGATGCTCTCCGGAACCTTTTCCATCAACCCGGCAGCCCGGGTGCCTTTTCTGTCTGAATACTTGAAAGCAAACAGGCTGTCAAACTCCACCACCGCCATCATACTGAGGGTTTCCTGAAAATCGTCTTCGCTTTCCCCTGGAAAACCGACGATGAAGTCTGTGGTTATGGAGATATCCGGGCAGACCAATCTCAGGGCCTTGACCCGGTCAATATAGTGTGCCCGGGTATACCGGCGATGCATCCTCGACAAAACACGATCCGAGCCGCTCTGTACCGGAAGATGGATATGCCGGCACAATTTGTCCAACCGACCGAAGGCGGCAACCAAATCATCGGAAAGGTCCTTGGGGTGTGAGGTTGTAAAGCGGATCCGCTCCAATCCCTCGATTGTATTAATTCTGGCGAGCAACTCCGAAAATGAAGAAATTCCTTCCTTTTTACCATAGCTGTTGACATTTTGCCCCAAAAGGGTGACTTCGCGAACACCTGCAGCCACCAGATCCTGTATTTCAGATATGATTTCCTCCGGATCCCTGCTCCTCTCCCGACCCCGGACAAAAGGGACGACGCAATAGGCGCAAAAATTGTCGCATCCTTGCATGATGGTGACGAAACGGGAAACACCAGGGGCCTTATCTGCCGTCTTTTGGGAGAAAAAAGTCCGTATTTCTTCAATGCTCTCGCCGACATCCACGTCCACAATACGACGCCGGTTCCTGTGAATCTCCTCGATGATCTTCGGAAGCCGCCCGTAAGAATGGGTCCCCAAAACCAGATCCACATGGGCCGTTCTTTCGAAGATTCGGTCCGCTTCCTGCTGGGCAACGCACCCGCATGCAGCGATGATGAGATCGGGGTTCCTTTTCTTTAAAGCCGCCAGCCTTCCTAAAAAACTAAAGACTTTCTGCTCTGCCTTTTCCCGGATGGCGCAGGTGTTGAGAAATATCAAATCGGCGCCTTCGGGAAAAGGGATCTGGCGATACCCGCATCTCTGCATCAACGCCGAGATCCTTTCGGAATCATGGACGTTCATCTGGCATCCGATGGTGTTGATGTAAAACCGTTTTTCTCTCATAATCAATAGTAATTTCGGATTGAAGACTTTTCAACAAGTCTGCCGCCTCCTGCTCGCATCCCGGGGAAACATGGAGGCAGACGATGCCACGAATCGGATCGAGTGTTCGCATCATCGCGATTCCGTCGTAGCCCTCCAGAATGAACTTAAACAATGCCATTTCATGAGGCTTGATGCGCAATCGCCATAGAACGCTTCTCAATGAGAAGACTCCTTTTGATTTCAGAGGCTACCATCACCCGGATCTTAATTTCAATACCTTTCTCTAATCCCGATGCACGGAGTTCTCCCTTGTGCGGATGATCGATATCCGGTATAGGACCTGCATGGATAAACTGTGGGAAATCCACCGACCCCAACCTGATCTCGTTGAACAAGTGGCCCGGGACCTGCGGATCGACCCGATTGTGGCTTTGCTCCTGGTCAATCGCGGCATATCCAATCCTGCCGATGCCGAAAACTTCTTGTCCCCGAGCCTGAATCACCTGCGGTCTCCTTTTACCCTCAAGGATGTTACACAAGCCGCCGACCGCATCATCCGTGCCCTTATAAACAGGGGAAAAATCTTGATATTTGGAGACTACGATGTGGATGGTGTCACGGCCGCCGCCGTGATTTATGATTTTTTGAAACCGCTTCAAGCCGATATCTCCGTTTATTTTCCTCACCGAACCCGGGAAGGATATGGCCTCCGACCCGAACATGTCCTGCGGCACATCGCACCGGGTAAGTTCGACCTGGTTATCACTGTCGATTGCGGATCCGGAAGCCACGAGGCCGTAACAGCCGCCTCTCGTGTCGGCATCGATACCATCATTACCGATCATCATCGAATCGATTCGTCTCTTCCAAATGCTGCTGCGGTGGTCAACCCCAATCGCCCGGATTGCCCTTCGGGTTTCGGATACCTCGCAGGAGTCGGGGTAGCCTACTTTCTCGTCATCGTTTTAAGGAAACGTCTCCGGGAAATCGGTTATTGGAAACAACAACCCGAACCCAATCTGAGGGAACTTTGCGATCTCGTGGCGCTGGGAACCGTGGCGGATATGGTGCCTATGGTCCTGGAAAACCGAATTCTGACAAAAGAAGGCTTGGGCCTGATTCAGGCGGGTCGACGCATCTCCATCCGCGCCCTGGCAGAATCGTCGGGCATCGGGCTTGAATCCATCGATGCGGAAGCCGTCGCCTTTCGGCTGTCGCCCCGGATCAATGCTGCCGGCCGCATCGATCATGCCGGACTGGCTTTTGATTTGCTGCAGGAAACGGGACTTCGTGCGGCGAGGGAAAAGGCGGAACGCCTCAATGCGATGAATGCAGACAGACAGCGTATAGAAAAACAGATTGTTGACGATATCGACCGGCAACTCCAAGCGCGACCCGAGATGCTGAAAAACCGAACCCTCGTGCTTTCCGGGCCAAACTGGCACGAAGGGATTCTCGGCATTGCGGCTTCCAAGGTAGTGGAAAAGTACCATCGGATGGCCGTCCTAATTTCAACCCGGGATGGAATAGGCAAAGGTTCGGCCCGAGGGGTTGCGGGCCTGGACCTTTTCGGGTTTCTGTGCCAGTGCAAAGGATACCTCGAAGATTTCGGCGGCCATCAAACCGCTGCAGGGCTAAAGGTCCGGACGGCAAATATCGACACTTTCACTGAGATTTTCGAAGAAACCGTGCGGCGGCAAAGTCGCCCAGAGGATTTCATCCCCAGAATCTTCGTAGACTGCGAACTTGGTTTCGATCAGATCAATTCCGATCTCATCGATGCCCTGGAAGGGCTCAAACCCCACGGCGTGGGGAATCCTGCACCTTTGTTCCTGGCCCGAAACGTCCGGGTGCTTTCCTCCCGGTTGGTGGGTGAAACCCACCGGAAGATGCGACTCGCCCAATTTACAGGCGGCCGGAATTGCACCCTTGAAGCGATACAGTTTCATATCGATCCGGAAGCGCCCCAGAAAACAACCTTTTCACGGATGGCTTACCGCCTTACATGGAACCATTGGAATGGGAGAAAAACAGCCCAAGCCATTGTCGAGGAAACGAACTGATCGATCCCGCATTAAGGCTTCGTAAACCCAATGACCGCAGGACAGGCGGATGACATGCGGCCGAGTTTTCATCCACGGCTTATTAACGCGCCTGTCGAAGATCCCGGCCTTTTTATCCCCTTTTTATTTCAAAAGCGGGCATTTCTTTTCGATCTGGGGGATCTTTCATCCCTCTCTTCGAGAGATCTTCTCAAAATCAGCCATGTTTTCGTCACCCATGCCCATATGGATCATTTCATCGGGTTCGATCGGCTGCTGCGCCTTTTCCTGGGAAGATCCAAGACCTTGAATCTATTCGGTCCAAAAGGATTTTTACGCCATGTGAAAGGAAAGCTTTCCGGGTACTCCTGGGACCTGGTGAAAAATTACGAAAATCCATTGGTTTTGAAGGTGACGGAAGTCACCGAGGCGCATCTAGTCACCCGCGAGTTTGCCTGCCGGGACGGATTTCTTCCGGGGAAACCCCGTTCCCGCCCTTTTTCCGAGACACTGCTGGAAGAACCCCCTCTTACCGTCTCCACATCCATCTTTGACCACAGCATCCCCTGCCTTGGTTTTTCCATGAAGGAACGTTTCCATGTCAACGTGAAAAAGGATGCGGTGCGCGCCATGGGCCTGGATATCGGTCCGTGGCTGAGGGAATTCAAAGAATCCTTGTTCGCATCCAAAGAACCATCGACGTTTTTGACGATTCAAAGGGGGCAAAAAACCCTCAGGATTCGTTTAGGAGATTTGGCGGACCAGATCGCGATGATCACACCGGGACAAAAGATCACTTATATAACCGACATCGGATTTTCTTTGCTCAACGAGGCAAAGGCCGTCACCCTGGCGATGGATTCGGACCACCTTTTTATCGAGGCCTCTTTTTTGGAAAAGGAAAAATGTATCGCTTTCCAAAAGCACCACCTTACCGCCTCACAAGCCGGGACAATCGCAGGAAAGGCCCGGGTCAAGCAATTTACCCTCTTTCATTTTTCTCCCCGATACACGGAAGAAATCCATGATTTCGAAAAAGAGGCAAAAAAAGCCTATCAGGATTCCCTGGCTTCACGAACCCGTATCCCGCAAGATTGAATGTTTTTGCTTGAAATGGGATTGTTTTCCTTTTATGATACGCCCTAAAAAATGGCGGGGGATTAAACCTTTCGCTGGAAAAGGACATCAGAATGTCGAAGGTATTCCGGAAAAGTACGCGTGAAGCGAGCATTTTATCCAAAATCGAATCCTCCAAGGAACATGCCCGGAGAATGGCCATCAACGGAGTGAAGGACTGCACCGAATCGTTGAGCAATGCCATTGCCATGAAGCTAGTGGAAACCGGTTTGGTGGAAACGACCAGTAAAAACAGCCTCGAGGAACAGATCAAAGGATCCCTTACCAAATTGACGCGGGCTGAAGACTTTGACGTCGATTACCAAGTCGCCCCTTTTCGCAACATGGTTCCGCAGCCCCATGTGGTGAGCATGTACTTGACGGCCTTTGTCCTCGAGCATCTGATCAATCACAAGGATATCGTGGACATATTCGGGGAGGACATTGAAATTTACTCCTGCATCAATCAGCAGGTGGTTAAATTTTTATCCCGAGAAAAACTGCCCGATGAATTCACTTAGATGCTTTTTTCAGAATGTCGTTCCATCCTACCGGGATGCGGACAATATTTCCTTGCTTGTTTTTGAATAGAAGGTATTCGTTTTCAATCCCGAAAAGCAGCAGATCCCGGGTAATCTCGACATCCTGACGGCAGTATTTCAGAATGTCCTGTACCCGCCCTTCCTTCCACCATGTTAAAGCTTGCAACCCATCCGCACTTTTGCTTTTCCCCAATGTGATCTTCGCCAGATGATTCAGGGAGAGCCGGTATCCGAGGCAATGATGGATCTCTTCCAAAATATCTAGCGTCGGAAGTGTTTCAAAGTCGAAATCCGAATATCCCCTTAAAACACCATAATCGAAGCGCTTGATATTGAAGCCCACCACAAGCTCCAGGCGTTTGAGCCTTTCGATGAGCGCCGGAACTTCATTTTCCCGATAGGGGATATAGGCGTCCTCTTTGGAATCGAAAAGAACGACACAGCTGATCCGCATGAGATCCATTCGATGCCATCCACCCACGTCGTCCGCCGAAAGCTGGGTCTCCAGATCCAACACTCCGTAGTACACGGGAGATGCCGGTTTTGTGACACGAATGCGATCATGATCTTCACCGATTTGAGGTTTCACCTTGTTAACGTCCGGCACGGCTGTTGAGGAACGGATCGCATCCAGGATGAAAAGGGCCCCGGCCTTGTCGATGGGTCGGTTCCCGGATCCGCACTTGGGAGAATGAACACAAGAAGGACACCCGATTTCACAGGGGCATGTGGCGATGACCTTATGGGTGAGTCTCAGCAGCTCCTCGGCCCGGATGAAGGCTTGACGGGTGAGACCCGCACCGCCTGGAACCCCGTCGTAAATAAACACAGCCGGCCCTTTCACCTGGGGATGAAACGGCATGGCGATGCCTCCCAGGTCGTTTCGATCCGTCATCACGAGCAGGGGGAAAATACCGATACCGGCGTGCTCAATAGCATGGATTCCCCCCATGAAGTGCAAAAATGCTTGGTCGGTCTTAATCTGCACTTCTGGAGGAATCCGATACCACAATCCTTCAGTCTCGAAGATGAGGGGAGGCAAGTCCAATGGTACAATGCTGATTCTTTTTCCACCGTGGATCCGCCATTTTTCGTACCCTGTGACCTGGTCGGTCACCTTCAAGCGTCCGGAGTAGACACGAGTACCCCATACCGGTTTTTCTTCAAAAATATCCAAAATCTCGGTGTCTTTATGGCCCCGGACCCGGGTGTAATAATCGACTTTGGCCGAAACGGCATGGGCGGTCCTTGTGGAAAGGTCCAGCCTTTTTATCAGGAAAGACTCCCCCCGGTGGAGATAGACCGCCCCCGTGTGGGTCTCTTTGAATGCCCGAAAACCATCAACCTCTCCGATTGTTGCGCCGGTTTCCCCTGAAATGACGAAGCGATCCCCTGCCCCCCGGAGATCCACTTCCCGGTGGGGATACCGACTTTTGGAGTAAAGTACTTTTCCATCTGAGCTGCGCAACAACTCCCCAATTTCTTCAAGGCTGGCCGCCGCATATTGAACCGATTTTTCAGATAAAAAGGGTTCTTCCAACTTCAAGGGAAGTTCCGCCGCTGCACAAATCAAATGCTTGGATAAAATGGCCGGATTGTAAGGGTTGATGACTGCGGCCTCCGGTTCCCGGTTCACAAAATCTTCCGGGTTCCTCATGAAATACTGATCCAGGGCATCCTCACCGGCAACCAGGATCATGGCACTGTCCTGACCGGTTCGACCCACTCTTCCGCCCCGCTGCCATGTAGCGATAACGGAACCCGGATAACCCACCAGGATGCACAAATCCAGGTTCCCGATGTCGATCCCCAGTTCCAGTGCGCTGGTGGACACCACCGCCAAAAGGTCGCCTGTGGAAAGCCGGTGCTCGATATCCCGGCGTTCCTCCGGCAAAAACCCGGCACGGTATGCGCTGATTTTCTCCGAATATGGACCGGCCTTGGTGGATGCCCAGAGGGCGATGAGCTCGGTGAGCTTCCGGGACTGGGTGTAAACGATCGTCCTGAGGCCGCGGCCGAGAGCGGCTTTCAGAAGCAAGATGGCCATCTGGGCTGCGCTTTCCGTGGGGTTGATAAACAGGAGGTGTCGTTTTCCTCGTCCCGCACCGCTTTCAGTGATGGGCTCAGCCTGGACCCCGGAAAGTTGACCGGAAAGCTGAGAAGGATTGGAGATCGTTGCGGAACTGAACAAATAGGACGGGGAAACCCCGTAGTGGGCGCATACCCGGTTAAACCGCCGGAAAACCTGTGCCATATGGGATCCCATAATCCCCCGATACGTATGCACCTCATCCACCACCACGATCTCGAGGTGCCTTAAAAACCCTGCCCATTTTGGATGGTATGGAAGGATGGAAAGATGCAACATCTCCGGATTCGTCAACAGGATGTTGGGAGGACGCTCCCGGATTTTTTTGCGCTGCCATGCCGTCGTATCCCCGTCATAGATGGCCGCCGTGGGAAGGATTCCCTCGAGATGGCTGGTCATCTCTTGAAAAACCCGCAATTGATCCTGGGCTAAAGCTTTGAGTGGAAAGAGGTACAGGGCCCTGAATTGCGGGTTTTGAAAAAATTTTTCCAAGACGGGGAGTGTGTAGACCAATGTTTTTCCGCTGGCGGTAGGTGTTGCGATCACAACGGACCGGTTCGATCGGAGGTAGTCCATTGCCTGAGCCTGATGGGAATAAAGACGTGCAATGCCCGTCTTTTCCAGTACACGGTTAATGGAATCCGGCCATGCTTTTTTGGACCGGGTCCAACAGGGTGTTATCGCCGGAAAGATCTTATGATAAACTGTCTGTCCCGCAAGCCGTGGAGAGGATTTCAACGAATGAACGTATTCGTCAATAAGTGAACTGCGGCTTTCATTCATGCAAATATCTTGAAATTACAGATTGTTGTTATTGAGTTGAGTTTAAAGTGGTTTTGTTATATGAATATATCAAAGGATGCAAGTGCGCTCTCATAAACTTCATAATACCTTTTTCCAGAATTCGGAGATAATGACGGTATTCCTAATGATTCTAAAGAGTAATCATCTGGAGAAAATTCGCTGCAACCGGGGAATGTCATCCCCAATGCTTCGCCGGAGTCATGAAACCCTTTCCCGTAAAAGCAGCACCGGGTACTTCTATGGCGCGGCAGCGGAGCGATAATGATCCTGCAAATCATTATTCTCGTGGTTTTGATTCTTTTTTCCGGCTTTTTCTCTTCGGCAGAAACCGCTTTTTTTTCCATCAGTCGCACCCGGGCACGACATCTGGCAAAAAATGAGGGGCCGCCCTTTGAACTGATCTGGAAAATGAAGGAAAACCCGCACAGACTCTTGAGCACCGTCCTTGTGGGAAATAACCTGGTCAACATTTCAGCCGCTGCCTTGGCCACATCCATCACCATGGAGGTCTTTTCCAACTACGCCGTGAGTGCGGCCACCGGTATCATGACGCTTTTGATTCTGGTCTTCGGCGAGGTACTTCCAAAATCCATTGCTACTCGAAACAACGTTCTCATCGCCCGGCTGACGATCTACCCTATCTACGGGCTTTCTCTCCTCTTTTACCCGATTTTGCTATTTTTAGATTTCATCCCCAAACTCACCGGAAAAATGACCAAATCGCCCGGCCTCACGGAAGAGGAGCTCATCACATTTGTTGAAGCCGTAGAAGAGGAGGGTCGAATCAAGGAAGAGGAAAAAGAGCTGATCCATAACATTTTTGAACTCGACGACACCAATGCCTCGGAAATCATGACGCCTAGGGCCGACATGTTCGTCATCGAGGCGGATAAGCCGCTTGAGTTGGAAAAAATACTCCAGTCCGGATACACCCGTATTCCGGTCATTGAAGGGTCCATCGATCAAGTGATCGGAATTCTCAATATCAAGGATCTGTTCCTGTACCAGGCCCGCTGTGATGCGTCCATCGACATCCGAAAAATCATGAGGGCTCCCTACTTTGTCCCTGAGCATAAAAAGCTGGATCGATTGTTGCAGCAGTTCCGGAAGCGCAAAGACCATATGGCCATCGTCGTGGATGAATATGGCGGGGTGGCTGGGCTAGTTACGTTGGAAGACGCCCTTGAGGAGCTCGTGGGAGAAATCAGCGATGAGACAGACGTTGAAGATACGCATGTCCTGAAGCTTAGTGAAAACGAATGGATCGTCAAGGGAAAAACCGAGGTGGACGAAGTCAATGATGCGGTCGGCATGAAAATCCCCGACTCCAGCGAATATGACACCTTCTCCGGGTTCATCCTAGATCTGACCGGCAGAATACCCAAAGAAAAAGAAGAGATCGTGTTCAACGAATACCGCATCATCGTCAGAAAAATGGCCGGTAATCGGATCAAGGAACTCGGCGTTAAAAAGACGATTGAAAAACAAGCCTCGCTCATTCAAAATGGAATGGAAACGGCCCCTCGTGTTGGGTAATACACAAGCGCAATGGTTATTAAAGCTCTTTTATTTCGCAAGGTTCATCGTGTCGCCGGGTGAGTTACAGGCAGTTGCTCACGTCGGGCACGGGAGGAATGCAAGCGATGCAACTGACCGATCTATTGCCCCTGGGAAAGTGGGTTGAAATCGAAAAAGAGATCCACCGACGCTCGGGTTTGGACGCCTCGGTTTTCGATACAAAGGGATACCGCATCACCGGTTATCAAAAATGGGCGAATCGCTTTTGTCCGGCCATAAAGGCCAATGACAAGGGCCAAAGTTACATTTGCGCGGTAGCGAACATGAACGTGGCTTCCCAAGCCCAACAGACCCGAAAACCGGTCGTCGAAGAATGCGATGCCGGCCTGGTCAAAGCTTGTGTCCCCATCATCGTCAGAGATGAGTATATCGGCACCCTGTGCGGATGCGGGAGGATCCGGGATGGCGGCGAAGTGGAAATCTTTCTGGTCAATAAGATTACCGGAATCGACGAACAAGTCCTTGAAACGCTCATCGAAGATGTCCCCAGTATTTCAACCGAAGAGATCCAAAAAATCGTATTATACATGTCGAATGTTATTGATGAAGCCGTAGACAGCTATGAAAATCAGGGGACAAAAAAGGAAAATGTCTCTTAACACATATCGCCTGATCGACTGATTGGATCATTTTTTCACAAGTCAAAGAACGGTTTGCGTTTGAGTAAGTTTTGAAAACGGATAATTCGAAATTCCGAAATCGAGTCAATCGCAGAGGAGAGCAAATCACATGAAGCTGTCGACTCGAAGCCGATATGGCGTCAGAATCCTTGTGGAACTTGCCCGACAGGCAGACGGCGGGCTAGTGAAAGTGGGAAAGATCTCCAATAATCAGAAGATCACCATCAAATACCTGGAACAGCTCATTCGACCCCTGAAGAAAGCCGGTTTGGTGCAAAGCTTTCGAGGGCCAAAAGGCGGTCATCAACTTGCCAAGAAGCCCGAGGAGATTATGTTGGGTCAGGTAGTTCGAATCCTTGAGGAGAAAAGCGACCTGCTGGATTGTATCCTCAAACCGGAAACTTGTCCATTCTCTGAAAAATGCCAGGCTCGTTTGGCCTGGAAAAAAGCCTCGGACGCCCTGTACGAAAAATTAAATTCCATCTCCATCGCCGATCTGATCCAAGACGATGCCGCCGCCCCCTGCCCCTGATCCGATCCGGATTCCCAGAAGATCTTTTCAAAATAGGCCCTGTTGAATTCGCTTAAGTTCTTTCCATCGCTTTCATGGATGACGATTCCGTTGCGATCCAAAACCTGAAGATAAGATTGTTTCCTGATTTTATGCCTGCTGAGGATTTGCGTTAACACATTTTTCTCGATCTTTAAAAAGGATCGAAATTGAAAATTGACACCGGTTTCGGAATTGCATATAGAATGCAGAGTCGAAATGAATTCAATACCCTTTCAGGGTCCCTAGAGCCGGCGTTATGCAAAAATTGATCATTTCCGTAATCGGCTACGATCGGCCGGGTATCATCGCCGCCATCAGCCGTGTACTTTTCGAACAGGGATGCAACATTGAAAATGTCACCCAAACGATCCTGCAATCGCAGTTTGCCGGCGTCTTCATCGCTTCCATGCCCTCTGAATTCACGGTGGAAAGTATTTCCAGACAACTGGAAAAAGAGATGACCGTAATGGGTATGCAAGTGCATCTCATGCCGTTTTCCCTCCAACCGCCCTGTTTTCAAGGCACGAATAGTCAGCCCTTCGTGATCACCACTCAGGGCCCGGACCGGAAAGGTCTTGTAGCCGGAATCACTGAGGTCATCGCCCGGCATGGCGCCAACGTCACTAACCTCCAGGCTGTTTTTAAAGGGGGTGAAACTCCCGGTGACAACATCATGATCTACGAAGTGGACATCCCCGAATCCACAGACTGGCAGGCCTTCAATATGGATCTAAGAGAGCGTGCTTCCGAGTTGAATCTCCAGATCAGCATCCAGCACCGAAACATCTTTGAAGCCATTAACCGGATTTAGACGGGGAAAACCATGCTAAGCGACCGCGAAATCCTTTCCACCCTAGAGATGTTGAAAAACGAACATCTAGACGTGCGCACGGTGACTCTGGGTATCAACCTTTTCACTTGTGTATCCCATAGTCTGAAGCGACTGAGATCCAATATTCGTAAAAAAATATTCACCCATGCCAAAAATCTGGTTGCAACCTGTAACGCGATAGAGGACAAGTACGGCATCCCGGTGGTGAACAAAAGGATTGCCGTAAGCCCCATCGCAGCCGTCGGAGCCCCGTTTGCCGCCGATGAATTGGTTGAAGTCGCCAAAACCCTGGATGCGGCTGCCGTCGAGGTCGACGTTGATTTCATCGGCGGTTTCAGCGCGCTAGTGGAAAAAGGGCTGGCCTCAGGCGATCGCAGCCTCATTCATGCCATCCCCAAAGCGCTTTGTGAAACCGAGCGGGTATGTGCCTCCGTTAATGTGGCCTCCACCCGGGCGGGCATCAACATCGACGCCGTGCTGATGATGGGAAACGTGATCCGTAAAACTGCGGAATTGTCCTCCCATCGGGACGGTATCGGCTGCGCCAAGTTGTGCGTTTTTGCAAATATCCCTCAGGATATCCCCTTCATGGCCGGTGCGTATTTAGGCATCGGGGAAGCCGAGGCGGTCATTAATGTGGGGGTAAGCGGGCCGGGTGTGATTAAAAAGGCCATCGATCGCGCATTGGAATCGAATCCGCGTCTGGATTTGGGACAGCTTTCGGATCTGATTAAAAAAACCGCCTACAAGGTCACCCGGGTGGGGGAGCTTATCGGTCGGGAAGTCGCAGAAAAACTCGGGATTCCCTTCGGAGTGGTGGATCTTTCCCTGGCTCCGACACCCAATGTCGGCGACAGTGTCGGCGAAATTTTTCAGAGTCTGGGGCTCGCCGCCATCGGCGTTCCGGGAACCACGGCCGCCCTGGCTCTTGTGACCGACGCAGTCAAGAAGGGTGGGGCATTTGCCAGCTCCAAGGTCGGAGGATTGAGCGGCGCCTTCATTCCGGTCAGCGAGGATCTCAATATTGCCGAAGCAGCCGGTTCCGGCTTCCTGAATATCGAGAAGCTCGAGGCCATGACCAGCGTCTGCTCAGTGGGATTGGACATGATCGCCATCCCCGGGGATACGTCGGAAGCGTGTATCGCCGCCATCATCGCCGATGAAATGGCCATAGGCGTCATCAATAAAAAAACTACTGCCGCCAGGCTGATCCCGGTCCCAGGGAAAAAAGCCGGAGACCGTGCCTATTTCGGCGGTCTTTTGGGGGAGGCTGTCATCATTCCCATCAATAACTCCGGAATCCCCAATCGATTCATCCTTCGCGGAGGACTCATCCCAGCCCCTATCCACAGCTTAACCAATTGACGTAAAGGAATCCGACATGAACTATGACCATCTCATCGTTTCTGCAGAGGAAGATCATGTGGCCACCATCACCCTCAATCGTCCGGAACAATTGAACACCTTCAATACGGCGATGGCCATTGAACTGACTTCCGCCCTTGAAGCCCTCGATGCCGATGCCGATACGTGCATCATCATCATCAAAGGAGCCGGAAAAGCCTTTTGTGCCGGTATCGATGTCAAGGAACTTTCTGGAAAAACCACCCTTGAATATCGGGATTGGGTGGAACGAATGGAGAATCCGCTTCTAACCATCAGCCGCCTAAAGAAACCGGTCATCGCCCAAGTACATGGGGTCGCGGCGGCCAACGGTGCGGGCCTTGTGGCTGCTGCCGACCTGGCCACGGCCGCAGAAAACGCCCGAATGGGCTTGACCGCCATCAATGTGGGGCTCAACTGTGTTGGCCCGGTGCTCCCGGTCAGTCGTTCCGTCGGAAGAAAACGGTCCCTTGAAATGCTCTTTTCCGGGGATTTGATCCCGGCCCCGAAGGCTTTGGAGTGGGGCTTGATTAATCGGGTATTTCCAGCGGCCGATTTGGAGAAAGAAACCCGAAAATGGGCGAGAACACTGGCGGGAAAAAGCCCCATCGCCCTTCAGATCGCCAAGAAAGCCTTTTACACAGCCGAGGGTCTGGAGTATCGTAAAGCATTTGACTACATGAACGAGGCGTTTGCCCGATTATGTTCCACAGAGGATGCTAAAGAGGGCGTCAGCGCGTTTTTCGAAAAGCGACAACCCATCTGGAAATTTCGATAAGCGCTTCGGAAACCGGGAACGCTTAAAAGCCGATTCGTCAATAT
>PCSF01000039.1 GCA_002771315.1 Desulfobacterales bacterium CG23_combo_of_CG06-09_8_20_14_all_52_9
TGAAGGGCGAGAAAATTGCCGCCATGTTAGGAAAGAAAATAGAGGCAACCGGCATTGTTGCCACGATAAAGGACAAGAAGGTCCTGACCGTGACGAAGATGAAGGAAGTTAAGGAAGTTAAATAACGGCTGCTCTTTCCTGATCAAGTGAGAAGAGGGGGGCGAAATGCCTCCCTCTTCTTTTTTGTTCTAAAAAAAGCCCGCCGAGCTCCCCCCTTGGGTCTCCGTCGGAATTGCTCATCATAAACGCATTCGAAGGCATGAGTGATTCTCCGTGCAAACGGTTTTAAATTTTCAGGCTATTTTCCGAATCGTTTCTATGCGCGATTGAAGCTTTTTTGCCGAGATGGGGAAGGGGGTTTTCAGCTCCTGGGCGAACAGGGAGACTTTGAACTCTTCGATGAGCCAGAAGAATTCTTCTGTGGCCTTTCGTTTCTCATCGGAAGTAGAAGGTGCCAGGCTTTTGAGCATTTTATTCAGCTCTGCCGAAAAATATGACACCTGTTTCGCGCGTTCCTGATCTTTTTTCAAATCGAGGACTCCCTTTGTTGCGCGAACCGTTACAGCCTGAATGTAACGCGGCAGATGCAAGAGCCGCTGGTCGTCATAAAGCCGAATAAAGGTTTCCGGTACCAGTGTATCCAGATCTGCTCGAAGGGCTTGAAGAAACGCCAGGATTCCCGCGTTTGCATGATGAGCGCGTTCCAGAGTGTGCAGGTTTTTCCAGGCCGCATCTAGGGCTTCAAGCACTCCCACGGCTTTTTTAAAGATTTCAAGGCCTCTGGAGTGGATCAAAGCGGAAATCGTTTCCGATGAGATTTCAAACTCTTTTCGGGTTCGAATGGATTGTTGGAAAAGATCGGATGAAACGCGCCGGAGGACCTGATCGCGGATTCGATTTTTTCTGTCGGAGCGTTCAGCACTGTGACCCGCCAATTTTGACGAGGCGATGGATCGGCCCAATTCCTTCAAGTCTTTGGAGAATCGCACCTCAAAAAGGGCAGCGACACCTTCCGGATGGCATGCCTTTGCTTCATCTGAAAAGGAAAAGAGCCGCAATCGGACTCCGGCCTGTCTTGGATCCTTTTCAAGCGCCGGAAAGAAGAGCCACTCCCCCTGATCCCGGCTTTTGAAAACCACCGTTTCCGGAAGATCCCCAAAGACCCAGTCGGTAATCCCATTTTTCTCCCATTTTCTTTTTGCTTCCCCCACATCTTCAGGGAGCCTGAATGCCTTCCGGGTTTCCGGACCGAATCTGAGGGCCTCCGGCGCTCTCCCGGAATGGATGCATCTGCCGTCCGGCGTTTCAAAAGCGATACGCATGCGCAGATGCTCGGGAAGGGTTTTCAGGGGCCAGGCGTCTTTAGGAACGGAAACGCCGAAGCGCTCCCGGATGAAGCGACTCAAGGCGCGCGTCAGCGATGAATTCAAAAAGGGTATCTCTTGCGGCAGGATATCCAGGAAAGAGGACAGGGGCGGAATTGATTTTCGGTATTCTTTGGGGAGCCCTTTGACCAGGCATTCGATTTTTTCAGAAAGCAACCCGGGAACCAGCCATTCCAGTTTTTCTTCAGGGATTACCGGGGCGAAGGAATAGGGGACATGGAGCGTTATTCCGTCATCGTCTTCTCCCGGGTTGAAGCGATAAGTCAAGGGGAAGGATCTTCCATTAAGGAAAAGGGTGTCGGGAAATTCGGAAAGCCTTTCCGCACTCGGGGTATAGTTGACCAAATCCTCGATGGTCATAAATAAAATGGAATCCGACTCCATTTCGAGGATCAGTTTTTTCAGGGATTTCGGATCAAACACCCCCTTGAGGCGCTTGGAATAAAATGAGAAGATCTCTGAGTCTGAGACTTTGAGATCGCGCCGTCGAAGCTTGTGTTCCAGGTTCTCCACGTGTCGGATCCGCTCCTGATTGTGCATCAGAAACGGGGGGGTATATTTCATATTTCCGGCCATGACGGCATCCCGGATGAAAACGGCGCCGGCTTTTTCCGGGTCGATGGGCCCGTAGGGTACCGGACGGCCGGGCTCGATCAGCAGCCCGTATAGATGCACCTTTTCCATGGCCATCACCGTTTCCTTGCCTTTTGACCAGAACGGCTCGTCATAGGTGTAACGGCACTGAGTCTTGCCGACGGGCTCCAGCCAGGAGTTTTCGATGTTGGCTGCCGTTCGGGCAAAAACCCTGGACGTTTCGACGATTTCGGCTGCAACGATCCATTCCCCGCCCCGGTTGAAAAGCCCGGATCCCGGAAAGAGCATTACTTCTTTTCCTTTGGCGGCGCTGTAAATATTCTTCTCCTTCCGAAGAGCGATGTTGGAAATAAAGCCGCTTAAAACGGATCGGTGGATCCTGCTATAGGCTTCGCTATCCATTTGGAGGGCTTGGTCCATGGTGATGGGGGCCGCTTTTCTATTTTTGAGAAGACCGGTTTCATCGAGGATGTCCAGTATCTGGGCGTGAATATCCTGCCAATCCCGCATCCGTCTGAAAGACAGAAAATGCTTTCGGCAAAATCGACTCATCGTCGAAGTGCTCCCGATTTTTCCGACGTTTTCCTGAAAGCGATTCCAAAGAATGAGAAGGGTCAAAAAGTCGGAGGCCGGGTGGAAAAATTCGCGGTGCGCCTCCCGGGCCTCCTGTTCCTTGCCCAGGGGGGTTTCCCTTAGGTCCGGAATGCTCAGGGCAGCGGCGATGACGGCTACGGTCTCCGGACATTTTTCTTTCTTTGCCTCCAGAAGCATTCGAGAGATCCTCGGATCCAGGGGCATTCCGGCCATCTTGCGGCCGGTTTCGGTTAAAACCGTTTTGCCGGAAGGTTTTTTTTCAACGGCGCCGAGCTCCGTTAAAATATCATATCCGCCGGCGATCCATTTGGGGGAAGGTTTGTCGATGAACGGGAAATCCGACGGATCCCCCATATCGAAGGCGATCATCTTCAGGATCACCTCGGCTAGGTTCGAACGAAGGATCTCCGGGGGTGTGTAAAGAGGTCGGGACAGATAATCGGTTTCTGAAAAGAGGCGGATACAAATTCCTTCTTCCATCCGTCCGCATCGCCCTTTCCGCTGATCGGCGCTGCTTCTTGAGACGGGGAGAATCGGGAGAGCGTTGGTGCGGGAAGACGGTGAAAACCGGGAGATGCGGGCCAACCCCGTGTCGATCACATAACGGATGCCGGGGATGGTGATGGAAGTCTCCGCCACGTTGGTGGCCACGACGATCTTTCTTCCGGAAATTGCCGCAAATACCTTTTTTTGATCACCGGCTGAAAGGCGGGCAAAAAGAGGCATCACCGTGGTCTTTTTAAGACGCATTCCTGAAAGTATTTCGCAGGTCTCCCGGATATCGCGTTCAGTGGGCATGAAGACAAGGATGTCTCCGAAAACACCCTGTCGAACCAGGTTCTTCACCGCTTCTGCGGCCATTTCCGTATAGGGCGTATCCTCGTTATCCTCTTGTTCATCCACGGCATAGCGGACCTCGACCGGATAAGTGCGGCCGGAAACCTCCACCACCGGGGCGTCATCGAAGGCTTTGGAGAATTTTTCCGTATCGATGGTGGCGGATGTGATGATGAGCCTGAGATCTTGTCGCCTTGGAAGGAGGCTTCTCAGATAGCCGAGAATGAAATCGATGTTGAGGCTGCGTTCATGGGCTTCGTCGATGATGAGGGTGTCATAGGTCAAAAGCCGGCGGTCCCGGGCCGTTTCGGCCAGGAGGATTCCATCGGTCATGATCTTGATAAAGAGGTGTTTTCCGGTTTGTTCCTGAAACCGGATCTTGTATCCTATGGATCGGCCCATGGGTTCACCCATCTCCTCGGCAATGCGCTGGGAAACCGTGATGGCGGCGATCCTCCTGGGCTGGGTACAGCCGATGATGCCGGAGAGTCCTCTCCCGGCTTCCAGACAGAATTTGGGGATCTGGGTGGTCTTGCCGGAGCCTGTCTCCCCCGACACGATCACCACGGGATGCTTTTGAATGGCCCGGATAATCTCTTCCCGGTGCGCCAGGATGGGAAGATCTAGTGGATATTTAAGCAAAGGCCGATGGGCTTTTCGATAAACCTGCTGTTTGATGGAGTCTTCAAGGCGGCGTTCGATGGCGGATAATTCTTTTTCCAGAACCGCTGGATCCGGATGGCGCCAAAGGGCATTTTTCGCCCTACTGATTTTGCCCAAAAGACCGGGTCGGTCGGCCGACATGGTCAAGCGAAGGCGTCGGCGAATGAGGTTGATGCGATCGGAAAGGGATTGGACCATAAGGAATTTGTATACAGGAAGCGGATGAATATCAAGATGGTGGATGTTTAGGTGTATGGGTGCAAAGATTTTCAAGTTTTTGACATTCGGGCTCATATCTGCGATGATTTTCTTTAGTATCGGTCAAGCTTGTCCCAATGTTACTACTTTTATGGAGAGGTACCCATGGAATTTGTCATCATCGGAGGGGATGCTGCCGGCATGAGTGCTGCCAGTCGCGCCAAACGCAACCAACCCGAGCTTTCCGTCACTGTTTTCGAAAAAACCCGGGATGTTTCCTACAGCGCCTGCGGCATGCCGTATAATGTCGCCGATCCGAACCGGCCGATGGACGATCTAGTGGTTCGCCGCGCCGATGTTTTCCGGAAAAAGCAGGGGATCAACCTGCACACCGGGCATTGTGTGGAACGGATCGATCCGGTTCATCGGCAGGTCCTTGGTACGGATATGGATGGGAACCGGTTTCAAAAAGCCTATGACAAGCTGCTGATCGCCACAGGCGCATCCGCCATAGTCCCGGATGTCGAGGGAAAAGAGCTTCCGGGAGTCCTGGTTCTCAAAAGCCTGGAAGATGGCCGGAAACTCAAGGATTGGATTGCCGGCGCCCCAGTCAAAAAAGCCGTCATCGTCGGCATGGGATATGTTGCCCTGGAGATGGCGGAGGCCCTGCATGCCCGGGAAATCAGGGTCGAAATGATCAAGCCCAGGCCGGTCTTTTTGCCCTGGATGCCGCCGGATTTGGTCAGCGTTGTCCGGGAGGAAGTGGAAAACCACGGCGTGCGGTTGCATCCAGGCAAAAGGGTGGAACGCATTGAATCCGCTGAGAAAGGGCTTCGGCTTGTCACTTCGGACGGGGTCCTGATCGCGGACATGATTTTGATTGCCGTCGGGGTCTCACCCAACAGCCAAGTGGCGGCGGAAGCCGGGCTTGAATTGGGGCCCCAGGGGGCTATCGCCGTGGACAAGTATCTGAAGACCTCGAATCCGGACATCTTCGCCGCCGGCGACTGCGCCGATGCATTCCACATTGTGACCGGAAAAAAGGCCTATATTCCTTTGGCTCTGCGGGCGAATCGGGCCGGGTGGGCTGTGGCAGACACGGTATGCGGTAATGAGACCGCCCTGCCGGGTATCGCCGGAACCGCCGTCTTCAAGGTGTTTGACCTGGAAGTGGCCCGAACCGGCCTGAGCGCGAAAGAAGCCGAAGCTGCCGGTTTTCAACCGGTGACGACCACCATTCAGTCACGCTCACGGGCCCATGCCCATCCCGGGGCATCCACCCTCTGGGTCCATATGGTGGGTGACAAGGCCTCCGGCCGCCTGCTGGGTGTTCAGATGGTTGGAAAAGAAGGGGCCGCCCACCGGATCGATGCCCCGGCCGTGGCCCTGCATGCCCAAATGACCGTGGCCGAGTTCTACCAATGTGATCTGGCGTATGCTCCCCCTTTCAGCCCGGTATGGGATCCCATGCTCACCGCCGCCAATCAACTGCTCAAGGAAATGACATGAAGTCTTATCGGAAAGAATTGTGGTTTCAGGTGCCAGCCCGCCTGGGCTTTGTCAACATCACGCCGGAAGTGGAAAAATGCATGAAGGAAAGCGGGATTCGGGAAGGCCTGGTCCTCGTAAACGCCATGCACATCACGGCCTCGGTCTTCATCAACGACAACGAATCCGGACTGCACCACGATTACGAAGTCTGGCTGGAAAAACTTGCCCCCCATGAACCGATTTCCCAGTACCGGCACAATGTCGGAGAGGAGAACGCCGACGCCCACATGAAGCGCCAGATCATGGGCCGGGAGGTAGTGGTGGCCGTAACCGACGGGAAGCTCGATTTCGGTCCGTGGGAACAGATTTTTTACGGTGAGTTCGACGGCCGCAGAAAAAAGCGGGTCCTGATTAAAATCATCGGCGAATAGCCCGATTAGGGCGAAATGAAAAAATACCCTTTACCGGCGCATCAGTTTCTGGAAGATTTGACCATCAGGACTCCGGAAAGGATGAGGGCCGTGGCTGCGAACACATACCCATCCAATCGTTCGTTAAGAATCAGCCACCCTAAAAATACCGCGATGACGGGATTGACATAAGCGAACAGGAAAACCTTGGCGGCCGGAAGCTTGGTCAGAGAGTAGATATAAGACCCATACCCGACGATGGAGCCGAACACGATCAGATACGCCATTGCTCCGAAACCGGCCATGCTGAAATGAAAACGTCTGGTCTCCTGCGCCGCGATGCCGATTCCGATCAGAACGATCCCCGCAATGACCATCTGCGCGGCGGCTGCCATCAGGGGTTGGCTTTTGACAGGCCTGTATTTGGAATACAGGGATCCGATGGCCCAGGAAAATGGTGCGACAAAGATAACGGAGATCCCCCATAAATAAGCCCTGTCAAAAGAGGTATTCAGGTCCGGGTAAAACAACAGGACAAGCCCGGCAAATCCTATGAAGATGCCGATGACCTTCCGGGAGGTCAGCGGATTGCCGGTCGGCAGCTGTGCTTCGATGCCCGCCATCCAGAACGGCAATGTCGCCACGATTAAGGCCGTCAGACCGCTGGGGATCCATTGCTCGGCCCAGACCACGCATCCGTTGGCCAGGACCAGAAGCATGACGGCGACGACGGCCAAATTCAGATACTCCCGCCGTTCGGGGAAAGGGACTCCACGGATCCTGAGAATCAGCAGAAAAAGCAATCCGGCGATCAACCATCGGATTCCGGCAAAAAGGAAGGGCGGCAGACTTTCAACGCCGATGCGGATGGCCAGATAGGTGGTTCCCCAGAAAAAACAGACGGACAACCATGCCCCATAGGCTCTGAGCATCTCTTTCTGTTCCATTTGTTGTACCCGATAGGTCACGATGTTACTTTTGACGGATCTTTGAGTCCGTTCCGGTTGATCATCCGTTTTTCCGCGGAAAAACAATTCGGTTATCGTTGACAAGGAGGGGAGGATGCCATCGAGAAAGAAGATCGGTTTGGCATTGGGCAACGGCGCCTTTCGGGGCTGGGCTCACATCGGGGCCATTGAGGCGCTCGAAGAGGCCGGGGTTGTCGTTACGTTTCGGAATATTAACCCAGAAACGGGGACATTTCAAATCCTAGGGTGATGAAAGGTGCCCGTTAAGCGAAGGCGTACATATCGTACGTCGAGCTTTCGGCAACGCAGCAGATGCGGTAAAATCGGAAATCCCGAAGGGTTTCCTATTCGGCAAAACGTTTTTTTGTAAAGCACCCATCGGGTAAATGATTGAAACCGGCCAAATCTTTTATAACACAAGAATGTTTATACATAATTATTTTTTTGCCAAATTGGAAACGTTTAATTTAGGAGGGAGTCAATCCCCCATCTTGGCCATGTAGTCGTCGTACAGGGTTTCCAGAGCCAGCTTGTGCTTGGCCTCTTCCTGGCAAAGAATCTTGAATACCTTTTTAGCGGCATCGGTTTCCGCCTTTTTTAAAAGGTTGTTATAGAGTGCCAGGGCCTTTTCTTCCCGTTTCATGGCCAGCATGAGGATTTCGTTGTATCCCATCCCTTTCTGGTAGGCCGTTTCCACCACGTAATTGCTTCGCTTGATATCCGGAATCCATTTGAATCGATATTCAGAGACCGCTTTATCGGTCTGGCCGCTCTTGATTTTCGAAAGCATGTCAAAGTGTTTCTGCTCTTCCCTGGCAAAGTCTGCAAACATTTCCTTGGATCCGGACAGGGATTTCTTCTTGGACAGAAAGCGATAGAATTCCACGGCCTCTTTTTCCTTTTCCATGGCAAAATCGAGGATCTCTCCCATATTTTTAAATTGCATGGTTGTTTCCCTTCTTATTGTGATGGCGATGAATTCGGATATTCAAAAATAATAAACAATATTGAGTCGGATGTCAACCGTGATGGCGTTGTAAAAAGTCTTCACCCCGTTGAAAAACGGGGTCCATGGGTTTCATAAGTGCTTGAGAACACCGGATTCCGGCTTTCGCCGGAATAACAGAAAGGGAGCATTTTCGACTTTTTACGATTTCATTATTTTTAAGTGACAAAATCCTTGACATGAATTGGACAGGTGTGGCATTTTACACTCTTCGTCTTTATAGATGCCTGCAAATCCTTCGAGCAAGGAGTTTATAATGACAATTCCCGCCCATGAGTACGACCCGGAAAAGGCCCGATCCTTAATGAATGAAGTGAGCGAACGTTCCGGGCAGAATCTTTCGGCCTGCTACCAATGTCGACGCTGCGCCGCCGGATGCCCCGTAGGGGAGGAGACCGGGTATGTCACCCCGGATCGTTTGATTCGGATGATCGCACTGGGGGATCGTCGGGCAGCCCTGGAAAACGAGCTGGTGTGGCGGTGTGTGTCCTGTTACACCTGCGGTACGCGTTGCCCCAATGACATCCAAACCGCCCGAATCACCGAGACCCTCAAGAAGATGGCCAAGGAAGCCCACCTGGAGCCCTTAAGACCCAAAATCGCAGATTTTCACAGCTCTTTTCTGGAATCCGGCGTGCGCTGGGGTCGGGTCAATGAAATGGAGTTCATGGGAATCTACGAGATGAAAGGCGCCTTGAAGAACATGAAGCGCAAGGATTTCAAGGCCATCGCCGAAGAGCTAAAAACGCAGACCGATTTCGGCCTGACCATGCTCAAGCATAAACGGATGCACATGGGGCTCCTGATGTCCAAAGGACGCAAAGAGATTCAGAAATTGCAAAAAAAGGCCAAGAAGCAAAGAGGTAAATGATGGATATCGCCTACTATCCCGGCTGTTCCTTGAAATCGTCCTCCGCCATTTATGATGTGCAAAATCAGCGGGTCTTTGAGGCGCTGGGGATTCATCTAAAGGAGATTCCGGACTGGAATTGTTGCGGCGCCACATCGGCGGGAAAAGTCGACGACTTTTTAGCGATCGCCATGCCGGCGCGCAATCTCGGCATCGCCGAGGCGACCGGATTGGGTGAAATGATCATCCCCTGCTCGGCGTGCTATTCAAGGACTCTGGTGGCCCAGTGTCAGTTGGAAAAGAACCCGGAACTGAAGGAGACCATCAATGCCGAGCTTTCCAAGAAGATTTCAGGCAAAATCAAGATCTCTTCCATCCTGGAAGTTTTGCTTTCGGCTGTGGAATCCGGCATGGTGGCCCAACAAGCACAAAAAAAACTCAAGGGATTGAAGCCTGCCTGTTACTACGGGTGCATGCAGACCCGGTTTCCTTTCAAGGTGCCGGTTCCCGACAATGTGGAGAATCCCCAGGGGATGGAAAAAGTCTTAAAAGCCATCGGCATTCAGTCTCTCGATTGGAGTTATAAGACGGACTGCTGCGGGGCTTCCTCGGCTGTCAACGATGAAGACGCCGCGGATGCCCTCATGGCCAGGATCATGAAGGATGCCGTGGCACGAGGCGCCAACTGCTTTGTGGTCACCTGCCCCATGTGCCAGTTCAACCTGGATTCCCAGCAGAACCGGTTCGGTCCGAAACACGGCATTCGGGAACGGCTTCCGGTCTTTTTCATCACGGAAATACTGGGTCTGGCCATGGGAATGGGGGTGGAGGAGCTTCAAATCGACCGGCACCTCACGGATTCAACTAAGCTATTAAAGGAGTTGAAACTGATATGAATCAAGAGAAAGCCAGCCAAACCGCCAAGAGCGGGTCGGTTTTGATCGTCGGTGGAGGCATCGGCGGGATGCAGGCGGGCCTCGATCTGGCCAACAGCGGTTTCATGGTCCACATGGTGCAGAAGGATTCATCCATCGGCGGAACCATGGTCATGCTGGACAAGACTTTCCCCACAGGGGATTGTTCCATGTGCATGATTTCCCCCAAGATGGTGGAAATCGGCCGGCATATGAACGTGAATATTCACACCCTGGCGACCGTGACTTCCGTGGAAGGGGTGCCGGGGGACTTTACGGTGAAAATTCTGCAGAAAGCCCGGTACGTGGATCCGAATTTGTGCACCGGTTGCGGGACTTGTGAGGAAAAATGCCCCAAGAAGGTCACCAGCGAATATGAGCAGGGTTTGACGGTTCGAAAGGCTATTTATTCGCTTTTTCCCCAGGCGTTGCCTAACACCCGGGTGATCGACCGGGATAATTGTATCTACTTCCAGAAGGGCAAGTGCCGGGCCTGCGAGAAGTTCTGCACCGCGAAGGCCATCAAGTTCGATGATACGGACAAGGAGTTCGAGATCCGGGTGGGCGCCATCATACTAAGCCCGGGCCTGGATCGCTACAACCCACGGGTGCGGCAGGAGCTGGGTTTCGAGAGATGGCCCAATGTAGTGACCTCACTCCAGTTCGAGAGGATCCTGTCGGCTTCCGGGCCTTATAGAGGAGAGGTCAAGCGGCCAGGCGATGGGAAGCACCCCAAGAAGGTGGCCTGGATTCAATGCGTCGGATCCCGGGATTCCCACAATGCCAATCCATGGTGCTCCTCTGTCTGTTGCATGTATGCCACGAAGCAGGCCATCATCGCCAAAGAGCATGACGGCCGGATCGACCCCACTATCTTTTATATGGAAATGCGGGCCTTCGGCAAAGATTTCGATAAATATGTGGATCGAGCCAAGAAAGAGTTCGGTGTGACTTATCGTCGTGCCATGGTTTCAGCGGTGCGAGAGGAGCCTGGAACCGGGAATCTTCTGCTGCGGTTTGCCCAGGAGAACGGTGTATTAAAGGACGAACTTTTCGACCTGGTGGTTCTATCCATCGGATTCCAACCCCATACTGACGCGGAAGCCTTTGCGAAAATCTTCGGCATCGAGCCGAACAAATACCGATTTGCAAAAACCACCCATTTCAATCCGGTGGACACCTCCCGACCCGGTGTTTATGTCACCGGGATCTATCAGGGACCCAAGGACATACCCGAGACCGTCATGCAGGGAAGCGCCGTGGCAGCAAGGGCCATGGCCTTGCTGGGGGAGGCCCGCGGCACCGAGATTAAGGTGAAAGAGCTGCCGCCGGAGCGGGATGTGAAGGAGGAAGAGCCCCGTATCGGGCTTTTTGTGTGCCATTGCGGGATCAACATCGCCCAGACCGTGGACGTCAAGAAGGTGGCCGAGGTCGGCGCATCCCTCCCGGGTGTGGCACATTCCGAAAGCATGCTCTATGCCTGCGCCCAGGACAGCCAGGACAAGATCAAGAAACTGGTCAAGGAAAAAAATTTGAATCGCGTCGTAGTGGCCTCCTGCACCCCTCGAACCCATGAGCCGTTGTTTCAGGATACCATCCGGGACGCCGGCCTGAACAAGTATCTCTTTGAACTGGCCGATATCCGTGAACAGTGCTCTTGGTGCCATATGGGTCAACGGGAGGTCGCCACGAAGAAGGCCATGGACATCGTGAGGATGAACGTGGCAAAGGCCAGACTGCTGCAGCCTGTGGAGACCGGCTCCGTGGGGGTGACGCCGGCCGCGTTGATCATCGGAGGCGGGATCGCCGGAATGGTGACGGCCCTATCCCTGGCCGACCAAGGGTATCATGCCCATGTCGTCGAAAAGGAGAATGAGCTGGGCGGGTTGATCAAGAACCTATATCGCACGCTGGACGGGAGCAACGTCCAACCCTATCTCAAAGATACCGTTTCCAGGGTGACGGCCCATCCCAACATCATCATTCATTTAGGAACCGAGGTCCAGAAGACCGATGGATTCGTGGGTAATTTCAAGACCACTCTTTCCAATGGCGAGGGCTTTGACCACGGGGCCATCGTCATCGCCACGGGGGGGGTAGAGTACCAGCCGACGGAATACCATTTCGGTGAAAACGAGCGGGTGATTACCCAGAGGGAGCTTGAGAAGCGGCTGGCCATGGCCGGTCCCAGGAGCCGTGAACGGTATGTCATGATTCAATGCGTCGGATCCAGGGAAGAGCCTCACAACTACTGCTCCCGGATTTGCTGCCAGGATGCCGTCAAGAACGCCATCACCATCAAGGAAAAGGCACCCGATGCCCAGGTGATCATCCTGTACCGAGACATCCGGACCTACGGTCTACGGGAAGACTATTACAAGAAGGCGCGGGATCTCGGTGTCCTTTTCATGCTGTACAAAGAAGATAAAAAGCCGGTGGTCGAAAAAAAGGGATACGGGCTTTCGGTCAAGGCATTCGATTATCTGTTGGGAAAAGAGATCGCCATGGAAGCCGATTACGTTGTCCTTTCCACCGGGTTGAGGCCTCATCCCACCTCGGAGAAGGTGGGTGTGATGTACAAGTTAACCCGAAACACGGACGGATATTTCCTGGAAGCGCACGTCAAGCTCCGACCCGTCGACTTCCCCAGCGAGGGGATTTTCATCGCCGGTCTGGCCCACGCCCCGAAGAACCTCGACGAGACCATCAGCCAGGCCCAGGCGGCGGCAGGACGCGCAGGCGTCCTTTTGTCCCATGAGCGGCTGGGGGTCTCCGGGATCATTTCCAAGCACAACCGGGACCTTTGCATGTCGTGCCTGACCTGCTTCAGGTTATGTCCCTTCGGATCGCCTTTCATTGATACGGACGGCAAGGTCAGCCACAACGAGGTCAAATGTGTGGGGTGCGGTATCTGTGCGTCCGTATGCCCCATGAAGGCATTTCAGGTCAACAATTTCAGGGACGACCAGATCGTCGCCATGATCGACGCCTTGACCGAGAGCGCGTCCTAAGGAGGATCGACTGATGGGAAATCAAGCGGAAGCGGCCGTCCTGGAACAAGCCCCTGCGGTGGAGAAACCGGCTGAAATCCCTGAAGGGTGGGAACCCAACATCGTTGCGTTCGCCTGCCATTATTGCGCCTTTGCCGCCGCCGATCTGGCGGGGGTGATGCGATTGTCCTATCCGCCCAACGTCAAGGTGATTCGGCTCCCTTGCACGGGAAAATTGGATGAATATTACGTTCTCAGGGCGTTTCTTCGGGGGGTGGACGGCGTATTCGCCGCCGGCTGACTGGAGGGGCAATGTCATTTCCTGGAAGGAAATTTAAACGCCAAGAAAAAGGTCGCTCGACTCAAACATCTCCTCCTCGAGGTGGGGATAGATCCCCGGAGGGTGGAAATGTTCAACCTCTCGGCGGCCATGGGCCCTCGGTGGGCCGAGATCTGTACCCTATTTACCAATACCGTTAAAGATCTGGGGCCATCCCCGGTATGGCTGGCCGATCGAAGGCGCAAGCAAGAATAACGGAGGATCTATGATTGTTGCAAAAAGAAAACCCATCGAAGAAATCAAAGAAATGCTCAAGGGATACAAGAAGGTCCTCAACGTGGGTTGCGGGACCTGTGTGTCCGTATGCCTGGTTGGCGGCGAAAAAGAGGTCAACATCTTAAACGCCGAACTTGAAATTGCCCGGAAGATGGAGGACAACCCCATTGAGATGGGGGCCATCAGCGTGGAAAGACAATGTGATCGGGAATTTTTAGCTGCCCTTGACGACAAAGTGGGAGAGTATGAGGCCGTCATGTCCATGGCCTGCGGGGTCGGCATCCAGTTTTTGGCAGAACGGTTTCCCGACAAGCCGGTGCTGCCGGCGGTCAACACCGCCGGTCTTTCCGTAAACCAGGGGATCGGATGGTACGAGGAGCGATGCCGTTCATGCGGCGACTGTGTTCTTGGATGGACGGCTGGAATTTGCCCGGTGACCATGTGCGCCAAGGGCTTGTACAACGGTCCCTGTGGGGGTACCAACAAAGGGAGCTGTGAAATCAATCCGGATCAGCCCTGTGCCTGGTTTATGATTTATGAGCGTCTTTTAAGGCAGGGACGCCTCGATCTGATAATGAGAGTACATCCCGCCAATGACTGGCAGAATATCGGACCTCGAACCCTGGTCCAACCGGGATACTCGAAACCCGATAATGCCGGGCAGAAGAAGTAGTGCTCGGCAGGGATCCATATCGTTAAAAATGGAATATAGCAGGGAAAGACGACCATGAAATCAGGAAGCAACTTGGAAAAGGTTTTAGGGGCGGGGCATTTTGCATTTACCGGCGAATTGGGCCCACCCAGGGGTGCAAACGCCGAAGAAGTGCGGAAAAAGGCCGCTTTCTTGAAGGGAAATGTCGATTCGGTAAACATCACGGATAACCAGACCGCCATGGTCCGAATGTCAAGCTGGGCTTGCTGCATCATTTTGATCCAGGAGGGAATCGAGCCCAACTACCAGATGGTGTGCCGGGACCGGAATCGCCTTGCCATGCAATCCGACATTCTGGGTGCTTATGCGCATGGCATTCGTAATATTTTATGTTTATCCGGGGACCACTGCAAATTCGGGGATCACCCTCAGGCCAAAGGAGTTTTTGATATCGACTCCATACAGTTGATCGCTACGGTCAAAAAGATGCGGGACGAGGGGAAATTTTTAAGCGGCGCCGATCTGGACGGGGTTCCAAAAATGTTTATCGGAGCGGCTGCGAACCCCTTCGCCGATCCTTTTGAATGGCGGGTGCACCGTCTGGCCAAAAAGGTTGCCGCCGGCGTCGATTTCATTCAGACCCAATGCATCTACAACATGAATAAATTCCGGGAATTCATCAAACAAGCCAACGATATGGGGTTGACGGAAAAAGC
>PCSF01000197.1:0-679 GCA_002771315.1 Desulfobacterales bacterium CG23_combo_of_CG06-09_8_20_14_all_52_9
GCGTGTTATCCAGATCATCCACGGGTTTGCCGTTTAAAAACAGGGTCCTGACCCGGTTTTCCAAGTAAAGCGGATCCATTCCGAAATGCGTCACCAGGGCCTCTCGAACAGACAGCCCCTCGGGCACCTGAAGGATTACCCCCTCCTCCAGGAGCCTCATGAACGATCGTAAGCTTCGGGTTTCAATGGTTACCTTCATCGTTTTTCCTTTTCCTCAAACCGGAGAAGGTATCAAAGCATCGGGGAAGCCTTCCGGCTTCCCCGCTTTTTTTGATTACACGGTTCGGTTACCAGTTGAACAGTTGATCCAACTCCGCGTCCGATACCTGGAAGGTGATATTGTGGGGAGGGAGTTTTTCCTTGCTAAAGTAGCCGGGAAGCCGATCATGCTGAGGTGTGAATCCCGCCGCTTTATTGAACTCCCTTTCGTTTTTCAGAATCGATTTGCCCAGGTTGGCGACGTCGTCGGCCTTCAGATTCAGGCCGTAGAAGGCGTTGATCATATCGATGAGAGCCTGGAACGTCTCCGGCTGGTCCAGCACCGCGAAGGCGATGAAGATGCACATGCCGGTAGCATCGACGGCCGCAGTGGCGATCTGGAGATTCCGGGAAAGCTCCACCTGTCCTGCCGGCTTCAGCGGATCGACACTTCCGCCGACGCCCAGGATATTGGCGGTCA
>PCSF01000197.1:686-1544 GCA_002771315.1 Desulfobacterales bacterium CG23_combo_of_CG06-09_8_20_14_all_52_9
CCCGGCCGTATGGTCGGCCCCCATGGTGCTGGTGGCATAGGTCACGCCCATCCCTTGTACCGTCCTCGGATCATAGGCCGGCATGGACTGTCCCTTCACTACGGGGACCCGCTCCACGCCGAAGACCTTTCCGGTGACCGCAGCTCCGTTTCCAAGGATGCGTCCCAGGTCGGTCCCCTTCCCCACTTCCTTGACCAAGTTGATGGCGGCCCGGGCGTCCCCGAATTTCGCCAATCCGGCTTCCATGGCCACGCCGATGGTGGCCCCCATTTCGATAGTGTCGATTCCGTAGTCGTCATCCAGTCGGTCGATCTGAGCGATGGCGTCCAGATCGTCGATGCCGCAGTTGCCGCCATGGGCCCATACGGTCTCATATTCGGGCTGCTTGGTAACGTAGTTGCCGTCCTTGTCATAAAAGGTCCCCGAGCACCGGATGATGCAGCCCCGGTGGCATCCGTGGGTGGCGGACCCTTCGCCCCCCCGCTCGTTCTCCAGAGCAGCCTCGGTTTCGCCGCTGATCTTGGAGGCCCCCTCGAATCGACCGGAGGAAAAATTTCGGGTGGGGTATCCGCCCGCCTCGTTGACGATGTTGGTCAGAACATTGGTGCCGTAAGCCGGAAGAGCCTGGCCGGAAACCGGATGCTTTTTCAGGCCGGCCACGAAGACCCGGTTGGCTTCCTTAAATTTCTCAGAGTCCTTGGGGATCCGCATGGCGGTCCCTTCATCGTCGATGACGATGACTTTAATGCCCTTGGATCCCATGACCGCACCCACACCGCCCCTTCCGCAATGCCGGGTCGGCCTCTGTTCCATATCGGTGCAGGCCACGGAGGCCGCGGACATCTTCATTTCACCGGC
>PCSF01000197.1:1766-3490 GCA_002771315.1 Desulfobacterales bacterium CG23_combo_of_CG06-09_8_20_14_all_52_9
GGCCTCCTTGATGCCTCCGGTCAGCGGACTCTTGCAACCCACGGAGATTCTCCCGGACATGGCGGCGGCGGTTCCGCTCAAAAGTCCCGGAGCGATTACGAATTTGTTGTCGGCCCCCAAGGGGTGGCAAAGGGGCGGGACTTCTTTCGATACGATAGCCGAGGTCATGGCGCGACCCCCGAGGCCGGCATACGCTCCAAGATCAGTCACTTTGATCTTCGGACCACCTTCGGTCCCCACATCGATCCTCAGAATCTTGTCCATGCTTCCCTCCTTTTCCCAACGCTGAAAACCTGCCGTGTCTCATTATCCGGGCCCAGAAATTCATCCAGAATAGGGCAATCCTCCATATTCTTTTGTTAAAAGAAGGGTACCGGCTCAAGCAAAAAAAGTCAAGGTCTCCTTCAGCCGTTTTTCTTCTCGAACACCTTCATAAAATCCACCAGGGCCTCTATACCATCTATCCCCGTGGCATTATAAATGGAAGCACGGCAGCCGCCTACGCTCCGATGCCCTTTCAGCCCTCCGAGATCGTTTTCCAAGGCCTCCTTGACAAACCGGGCTTCCAAATCTTCGGAGGGGAGCCGGAAGGTAACGTTCATCATGGAGCGGCTCCCGGGCCGAGCCGTACCCCGGTAAAAGCCTCCGGCATCCAGGACATCGTAAAGAAGCTTTGCCTTCTTCTGGTTGATGGCCTCCATCTTTGCGAGTCCGCCGATTTTTTCCTCCAGCCACTTCAAGACCAGTTGGATCACGTAGACCGAAAAGCACGGGGGCGTATTGTACAAAGAGTTGGATTCCGCATAGGTGGTATACTTGAGCATGGAAGGAAGATTCCCGGGCACTTTTTCCAGCATGTCTTTGCGCACGATCACCATGCATACACCGGCAGGCCCGATGTTTTTCTGGGCGCCCGCATAGATCAATCCGAAAGGGTTGACATCAAAACGACGGCTCATGATATCCGAAGACATGTCGGCAATGAGAAGCGCCTTCCCCGTATCCGGGAACCGTTCCCACTGGGTCCCCTTGATGGTGTTGTTGGACGTGATATGGCAAAACACCGCATCCGCGTTGAAGGGGATGTTTTTGGGGATGTAGGAAAAACCGTCATCTTCGGAAGAGGCCACCACATTGAATTTTTTACCAAGTATTTTGGCTTCCTTGATGGCCTTCGTGGACCACGTGCCGGTATTCACATAGTCCGCGCTCTCCCCATCTTTTAAAAAATTCATGGGAATCATGCAAAACTGCAGGCTGGCCCCGCCCTGAATGAACAAAACGTGATACCGATCGTTGAGGTTCAAGAGGCGTTGGGTTCTAGCTACTGCGTCATTGATGACATCCTCGAACCACTTGGAGCGGTGACTGATCTCGGTGATCGACATGCCGGAACCGGAAAAATTGAGAAAAGTCTCCTGAACCTCTTCCAGAACCTCCAGCGGAAGGGCCGCGGGCCCGGCATTGAAATTGTGAATCCGTTTTGTTTTCATCTTTATCCTCCGTATTGAATTGTCGGGCGTTTCCCTAAAAGTTTCTTCCTATTTTGAAGATCGCCGCATGTCAACGGGTATCTTATGCATTCGGGTTTTTCATTGACGCAACAATCGCATTTGAGTATTTTGATTCGTCATTTTCAATCAATCCAAGCACAGGAGGAACGAAAACGATGCGGAAAGCGTTCGGATGTATCGCAGGGATCTGCTTGTTGTTTTCTGTGGCAG
>PCSF01000197.1:3522-3664 GCA_002771315.1 Desulfobacterales bacterium CG23_combo_of_CG06-09_8_20_14_all_52_9
TCCATCACCCCATTAAGCGGCAAGCTGGCCGTTTACGGAGAGGGCTTCCAGCAGTCCATGCTCCTGGCCCTGGAGGAAGTGAATGCCGCAGGCGGAATCAACGGGAAGCCCATGAAAATCCTTTACGAGGATAACAACTCAA
>PCSF01000197.1:3739-4308 GCA_002771315.1 Desulfobacterales bacterium CG23_combo_of_CG06-09_8_20_14_all_52_9
CAAGCTCGAACTTTTTGGCTGTGTGCCCCATTGCCCAGGAAAACAAGACCGTTCTCATCGGAGCGGAGAGTGCCGCAGCGGAAATCACCAAATGCGGGGATTATGTGTTCCGGGTCTTTCCTTCGGATGAACTTCAGGGGAAAGGCGCCGCAGAGCTTACCGTTTCTTTGGGATACAAAGAAGTGGTGCTCACCTATATCAACAATGACTGGGGGGTCGGTCTTGGAAAAGTTTTCAAGGAAAACTTTCTGAAGGCCGGGGGAAAAATCATCGACGAATTCAGCCACGACGAAGGGAAAACGGATTACCGCAGCGAAGTCCTGAGGATCAAGAAACACTCCCTCAAGGCCGCGGTGAATCTGACCTACATCAAAGAAGGTGCCACAATGCTCAAGCAAGCCTATGAGACGGGTCTGAAGGTCCAGTGGCTCATGGGATCGGCTTCCAAGTCCCCCAAGCTAGTGGAACTGGCCGGTGAATCAGCCGAAGGCATCATCGGCACCTATCCCACATTTTCCCAGGACACCCCTCAATATAAACATTTCAAAGAAGCCTGGGAAAAGAAATAT
>PCSF01000029.1 GCA_002771315.1 Desulfobacterales bacterium CG23_combo_of_CG06-09_8_20_14_all_52_9
CTCCTTTCGTTGAGGGTGCCCGGAATTGAGCACGCATAAAGAGGAGTTTACACCATTTTCAAATTTTTCGCCGCGCCAGCGGCTTCGTTCAACAATTCGCTCAAGCGGATTACGCCAAAAGGCGGTGGGACCGCTTAGCTTCGGCATTAGAATACTTGGAGAGTAATCATGCCTCCCAAATTCGTGAAAACTATTCGTGAGGAGATACTCTACGAGTATGCGAAACTCATTTCACGCAGTGTTTTTTCGGGAGAGTTGAATCGGGGCTTCATTACCGACAGGTTCAAAGCACTGCGGGATGAAACAATCTCAATGTCAGGCACAATTCGAGAGTGGCAGAAAGAGAAAGAATTCCCCAAGAAATGCGTGTTTTGCTCCGCTCTAGATGATCTTCAGGATGATCACCTTATTCCACGAAGTCGAGGCGGCAGGGATGAATCAGACAATCTCGTACTGTCTTGCAGAGCGTGCAATGCTTCGCGAGGCAATAAGGGAATATTTGAGTGGCTCGGATTGAAAAAGAAAGATAATCTCCATAGGCTAGTTGCGGGGAAGTATCTCAAGTTGCTTTATGACCTTCATGAAATCAAAGAGACTTTGGAGATTGATCGAACGTCCATCGAAACACTGTGCGGCATATGTAACATCAAGTATGTCTGCGTTGAATGGGATACTGAGCGGGAACTGACTTGTTTTTGCTTGGAGAGTGTATTCTAATCGGGTAGCCGGCGGATTTTCTCTCCCCCTTCCCACTTCACCGATCATCAAACCGCAAGCTTGCCAGGAGGTGAAACCTGCCGATTTTCCCCAAGCTCAATTTCGCCTTTGATTACAACGTCGCCGACGAGATCACACGTTTATGCACGCATCAAAAAACGCAAGGCATCCCCAAACGGGAAAAGACAAGCTGCTGGCCGCCACATAGACCAGCCTGAACACCACGATCCGTTGAAACCCGCAAAGGGGCTAAAATCGTCGATTTTCACATCAATAAAAAGATAAGGGCGCAAAAATGCGAAGCAAGCACTGTTGCGCCCTGGGCATACCGTATGACCAAAAAACGAAGCCGATCGAAAATGACCGGCCTCTAACTATTTGGATTTATTGGTAGGCACGAAGAGAGTTGAACTCTTGACCCCTACCGTGTCAGGGTAGTGCTCTCCCACTGAGCTACGTGCCTACTTTTAGATTGAATGAATTTGATACACGGGTGTTTTTTTGCTGTCAAGGAAAATCCAGCATCGTCATATGGGTTCTCCCAGATAACTTTCCCGGATCATTTTTCTTGTCAAAAGCGGCCAATCATTATAAAAAGATTAGCCAACATCACTTTTTAAATGCAAAGCCGGAAGCAAGTCCAACGCCCCGGCTTTACGGGAACTTTTTAGCGAATTTTTCTTATATTTTACCTTCAAGGAGGGACTCCCATGAAAAGCATCGAAGAACTGACGTTTCCCGAAGACCGGCTTTATGCAACGGACCATGAGTGGGCCCGGTTCGAGAATGGTGGGGCCAAAATCGGCATCAGCGACTATGCCCAGGATCAGTTGGGAGACATCGTCTATGTGGAGCTTCCTTCCGCTGGAAAGGCGTTTAAAAAGGGTGAGGTTTTCGGGACCGTGGAATCGGTCAAGGCGGTCTCCGAACTTTATATGCCGATCGGCGGAGAAGTGACGGCCGTCAACGAGACGCTGGCCGATTCGCCCGAGCGGGTCAACCAGTCCCCTTATGAAGACGGGTGGATGATCGTGGTAAAGCCGCTGGATCCAACCGAAAAAGAAGGCCTCATGACTCTTCCCGCATACCTTGAAATGCTGAAAGGACTTGCCTGATGCGCTACCTGCCGCATACCGATGAAGAGATCTCGGAGATGCTCAAGGTCGCTGGAGCGGACTCCCTCGAGGATCTTTTCACACAGATCCCGAAGGAATGTTGCCGCCGCCTCCGCCTGGCGCTCCCCGAGGCCAAGACTGAATGGGAGCTCAACGCCCACATGGACCGTCTGGCCGGGCGGACAGCGTCCGCAGCTCAATGGAAAAACTACATGGGAGCCGGAAGCTACGAGCATTACATCCCGGCCGTGCTTTCTTATCTTATGGGCCGGGGGGAGTTCGTCACCTCCTATACCCCGTACCAGCCGGAGATAAGCCAGGGGACCCTCCAGGGAATCTACGAATATCAGACCCTGGCCGCCCGCCTTTTGGGATTGGAGGTCGCCAACGCCTCCATGTACGACGGCGCATCCGCCCTGGCAGAAGCCCTCTTGATGGCCTGTCGCATCACCCGGAAAAACCGTGTGCTCATTTCCAGGGCCATCCATCCTCATTTCCGGCAAGTGGCGCACACCTATTTCGCTCCCACCGAGCACGAAACCGAAGAGTTTCCATTTCTGGAAAACGGGACCACTGACATAGCCGGCCTTTCCGGGAAAAGCGATCTGGCTGCTGTGGCTATCCAGTCCCCCAATTTCTTCGGGTGCATCGAAAATCTCAAAGCTTTCGCCGACAAGGCCCATGAGATGGGGGCCCTTCTAATCACCACATTCACCGAACCCCTGGCCTACGGTCTTTTGAAAAGCCCGGGAAGCCTCGGGGCGGACATCGCCTGCGGGGAAGGTCAGAGTTTGGGGATTCCCCAGTCCTTCGGGGGGCCGGGCTTGGGAATGTTTGCAACCAAAATGGCGTACGTTCGAAACATGCCGGGACGTCTTATCGGAAAAACCGCGGACCTGGATGGAAAAAGAGGCTTTGTCCTCACCCTTTCCACTCGGGAACAACACATCCGTCGTGAAAAGGCCACCTCCAATATCTGCACCAACAACAGCCTCTGCGCCTTGTCCGCCGCCATGTACATGGCAGTCCTTGGAAAAACCGGGCTCAGGGCTCTTTCTCAACTCAACATCGACAAAAGCGCTTATCTCAGGGATCGCCTTTCCCAAAAAGGATTCCCTCAGGCATTTACGGCCCCCAACTTCAATGAATTCACCGTGAAGGCCGGCCCGGAATTTGAAAAAAAGAGACGGTCGCTCATGGACAAAGGGATCATCGCGGGGGTTCCCCTTTCAACTTATTATCCGGAACTTTCCGGGCATTATCTCTTCTGTGTTACGGAAACCAAAACCAAAGAAGATTTGGAAACCCTGGTCTCGGAGATGACATCATGAAGGAAACAATCGGAACCACCGGCCTGATCCTCAATGAGCCCCTGTTGTGGGAAAAAGGATGCAATGGAAGGATCGGGTATTCCCTGCCCCGCCAAGATGTCCCATCCCAACCCCTGAATGCCGAATGGGTTTGTGATGGACCGGATTTTCCGGATTTGAGTGAAGTGGATGTAGTACGCCACTACACGCGGCTATCTCAGTGGAACTACGGCGTGGATTCCGGGATGTACCCCCTGGGATCCTGCACCATGAAATACAATCCCAAGACCAATGAGAGGCAGGCCGCACTTCCCGGCTTTACAGGAGCCCATCCGCTTCTCCCCGAAGATCTCTGCCAGGGAACCCTTGAACTCCTGTACGATCTTCAACAATACCTTGCAGAGATCACGGGCATGGACGCCGTCTCCCTCCAGCCCGCCGCCGGCGCCCAGGGAGAGTTTACCAGGATGCTCCTTATCCACGCCTTTCACAAAAGCAAAGGGAACCCCCGGTCTAAAATCCTTGTGCCGGATACGGCCCACGGTACCAACCCGGCAAGCGCTGCCCTGTGCGGGTACCGAAGCGTCGCCGTCAAATCGGGCGCCGAGGGGGTCCTGACTCCGGAGACGGTGGCCCAACTGATGGACGAGGAAACGGCGGGAATCATGATCACCAACCCCAATACTCTCGGGCTTTTCGAAAGGCACGTGAAAGAAATCGCCGCCATCGTCCATGGGAAGGGCGGGCTCGTTTATTGCGACGGCGCAAATATGAACGCCCTCATGGGGATCGTGGACATGGCCGCCATCGGGATCGATGTGCTCCATCTCAATCTCCACAAGACCTTTTCCACGCCCCACGGCGGCGGCGGTCCGGGATGCGGACCCGTATGCGTCAGGGAACACCTCGAGCCTTTTCTGCCGATCCCCCGTATCATCCAAAAAAACGGGAAGTTTTCTCTTTCCGAGGATTTCCCGGAATCCATCGGAAGGCTTCACGCATTCTTTGGAAATGTCGGCGTGATGATCAAAGCCTTCAGCTATATTTTAAGCATGGGACCCGATCACTTGAAAAAGGCCAGCCAATTGGCGGTCCTCAACGCCAATTATGTTAACACCGATTTTCGCGGAGCAATTTGACATAAGATTTTTGTCGGCTCTTCATGAAGCCAGATAAAAATAATGTAATCAAGAAAGCATGTTACCGCAT
>PCSF01000093.1:0-1102 GCA_002771315.1 Desulfobacterales bacterium CG23_combo_of_CG06-09_8_20_14_all_52_9
TACGGGCTCTCGGATGATCCGATCCGCGCAATGAATGTGAAAGGGGGAGGCGGATTCCGCCTTCCCCTTTTCATATCGATAAGTTATAGAAGATGAAATCGTAAAAACTCAAAATTGGGATGGCAAAGTAAAAAGCTTCAGATGCAAGGTGCGCAAATCCTTAAAATGAGGCGTACTTATAGATACGCCGCAATGATTTACCCGGTTGAATCCTGCGAAGCAGGGCCGCAAAGCGGCATTCAACCGGGCAGGGGATGCAGCGCAACGCAGCAAATGAACTTTTTACAAAGCCACCATGGAAGGAAGGCTCGCATTTGATGGCAGAATACGTCATGACGGCAAAGCAGCTCGAAAAGGCGCTGGAATCGGCAAAAGACCGGCTCCCCGCCTATATAGTCCTTCTCGATTTTTACGAAAAAATTTTTATGGCCCAGGAGGAATCCAAACAAAAAACCGTACCCGTTCCGCCTTTCATGGCTCCCCAGGTCGTTTCGGCAAAGCAAAAAGATGGATTTCCCCTGGTGAATCTCGCCGAGTTTCCCATCGATGTCCCTGCGGCCTTAAAACTATTTGACACCATTGTGGCGATCACTCGGAAGACCCCCGGAAGATGGGCCGAATTTGCCGAAGCCCTCTTGAACCCGTCTGATCTCAACTCCACCCCGCTGAATCCGTCCGTCCTTTTTGAAAAGTTCTTGTGTCAGGATGATGATTTTTTTGTGCGTTACGCCAAGCGGTACGGCGTCGATAGCCGGATGCTCGGTTTCGTGGTGTATAACAGCCTGCGGCCTTCCCTGAGTCTTTCCGCTCAACAGCTGGAGGTCTTCCTGAAAAGCAGTCCTGCCTGGGAAAAAGGCTACTGCCCCATTTGCGGCAGTCCACCGGGATTGGCCGTGCTGGAAAACGATGGGGCGCGGGCTTTGTTCTGCGCGTTCTGTTTTCACAAATGGCCGACCAAGCGGGTGTATTGCCCCTATTGTGGAAACACGGACAGCGGAAGCCTTCAATATTTTTACAGTGAGCAGGAAACAGGGTACCGGGTAGATGTATGCGAGGGATGCGGGAAATACATCAAGTCGGTGGACCTGAGGGAAATAACCCA
>PCSF01000093.1:1117-1949 GCA_002771315.1 Desulfobacterales bacterium CG23_combo_of_CG06-09_8_20_14_all_52_9
AAGGCGCGGGAGGCCGGATATGAAAGCCCGGTTTCCCTCCTGATGGAATAAAGATTTTACGGAAAACAGGCCAGCCTTAGATCCTACCGGAAAAAGCGACGTGTTCCGATAAAACCGCTAATTCTCGAAAAAATGCACTGTTTTTCCTAAAATATTTCCATATTTATTTTTGTTGTATATTTTTAATACATATGTCATTTCGTCAAATCTGCTCGTTGCTCCTTTGAGCTTTGAGCGGGTGTACTGCTCGGATTTCCAAGCGATGCGTGTTAACGCACGGAGGAGATGAAAGAGCCGCACGCAAAACTAAAAACGAGCCGATCTCTCTTTTTCTTTTCAGCCAAAGCCTGTTGATCACAAAAGCGGTGGGAAGAACCTACATGAAGGAGGTGTCAATGGACAAGGAACAGAGAAAATTTTACGAAAGATTGGAAGGAAAAGGTGTCTCAAGAAGGGACTTCATGCGTTATTGCACCTTTTTGACCGCTACCGTGGGGCTTTCCGCCGCCTATGTGCCCAAGGTGGCGGAAGTGTTCGCGGCACCCACGCAACGGCCCCCCGTGATTTGGCTTCATTTCGCCGAGTGCACCGGGTGCTCCGAGGCGGTCCTGCGTTCCACATACCCGTACATCGATGACCTGGTGTTGGAGGTCCTGTCCCTGGAATACCATGAAACCGTTATGGCGGCGGCGGGACAGCAAGCCGAGGACCAGCTTCATGCCGCGGTCAAGAAATACGAGGGGAAATACATCTGCGTGGTGGAAGGGGCCATCGCCACCAAATTTAACGGCGGCTATGGAAAGATTGCCGGGCGAACCTTCCTGGAAGTCGG
>PCSF01000093.1:1956-11108 GCA_002771315.1 Desulfobacterales bacterium CG23_combo_of_CG06-09_8_20_14_all_52_9
ATTTGCCCTAAAGCCGCGGCGGTCATCTGTCTTGGCGCCTGCTCCTCTTTCGGCGGGATTCAGGCCGCCAAGCCGAATCCGGGCGGATACAAGGGGGTCGGCGAAGCCCTGGGGATCAAGACGGTCAACATTCCCGGCTGCCCCCCCAATCCCGTCAATTTTGTCGGAACCGTGGTCAATTACCTTCTCTTAGGGAAACTGCCGGTTTTAGACAATTTGGGCCGGCCCCTCTTTGCCTACGGGAAAACCATCCACGATCAATGCCCGAGAAGGTCCCATTTCGAAAACGAGGAGTTCGTTACCGAGTTCGGATCACCGGAAGCAGCCATGGGGTATTGTCTGTATAAAATGGGATGTAGGGGCCCCGAGACCTTCAACAACTGCCCGATTGCCAAGTTCAACGACGGCACTAGCTTCCCCATCGAAGCCGGGCATCCCTGCATCGGGTGCAGCGAACCTGATTTCTGGGATAAGATGACCCCGTTTTTTAAAGAGATGTAGGGCTTATCGTAATCCGAAAGAAATCCTGTTTTTCAGCATGATAAAGGAGGAAACCTCATGGGAAATAGAATCACCATCGATCCGATTACCAGAATAGAAGGGCATCTACGTATTGAAGTGGAGGTATCCGGCGGCAAGGTGGTCAACGCCTGGAGCAGCGGACAGATGTTTCGCGGCATCGAACTGATCCTCCAGGGCCGGGATCCCCGAGATGCGCCGCTATTCACCCAACGATCTTGCGGCGTATGCACCCAGACTCACTACCTTGCTTCCGTGCGAGCTGTGGAAGACGCCGTGCGTGTCACCATTCCGGACAATGCCCGGATTATTAGAAACCTGATGAGTGCAGCCCAGTTCCAGCACGATCACATCGTCCACTTTTACCACCTGCACGCCCTGGACTGGGTGGACGTGGTCAGCGCCCTGAAAGCCGATCCCAAGGCCACCGCCTCGCTATCCGACAGCGTCAGTAATGCATCGATGGGTGGTGCGGCCTATTTCAAATCGGTTCAACAGCGCCTAAAGACCTTCGTGGACTCCGGGCAGCTTGGACCCTTCGCCAACGCCTACTGGGGGCATCCTGCATACAAGCTTCCCCCGGAGGCGAATCTTATGGCCGCGGCTCACTATGTGGAGGCCCTGCGCATCCAAGCCAGGGCTGCCCGGCTGCATGCCATTTTCGGTGCTAAAAACCCGCATCTCCAATCATTCGTAGTGGGAGGGGTCACCTGTGTGGCGGATTTAACCCCGGATCGGATCGCCGAGTTTCTCTATATTTGGAAGGAAACCCAAAGCTTCATCGAAAACGTCTACATTCCGGATGTCGTCGCGGTAGCCTCCTTTTACAAGGACTGGGGCGCCATCGGCGGAACCACCAACTTTCTAGCCTGGGGCGATTTACCGGAAACGGGCAAGGAGCCGGAGAGCCTGTTCATGCCGCGTGGTGTCATTAAAAAACGGGATCTGGCTGGAGTGGCCATGCCCCAGCAGGAAAAAGTCACCGAGCATGTCAAGCGTTCCTGGTATGTTGATGGAGAGCCGAAACATCCCTACAAAGGGGAGACCAAGCCGCTTCAGGAAAATCCAACCTACAAACCGGATGACGGCAAATACTCCTGGTTGAAGGCCCCCCGGTATGACAACGAGCCCTGCGAGGTCGGGCCTCTGGCCCGGGTGCTGGTGGCGTATGCCAAGGGGCATGCCATGATTAAACCCCTGGTGGATCAGACCTGCCAGAAGCTGGGAATTCCCGTCACGGCCCTGTTCTCCACCCTGGGACGTACCGCGGCCAGGGCCTTGGAGACCCTCGCCATCGGCAAGGCCATGGAGGGATGGATCATGCAATTGGTGGAAAACGTGAAGGGTGGCAACACCAAGACCTACCAGTCCTGGGACTGGCCCAAAGGGGAAGCCATGGGCGTCGGCCTCAACGACGTCGCGAGGGGTTCACTCGGGCACTGGATCAGCATCGAAAACAAGAAGATCAAAAACTACCAGTACGTGGTGCCGTCCACCTGGAACCTGGGCCCCCGATGCGGCAATAACAAGATGGGTCCTGTGGAAGAGGCGCTCATCGGGACACCGGTGGCCGATCCCAAACAGCCCCTGGAGGTATTGAGAACCGTTCACTCCTTCGACCCGTGCATCGCCTGCGGCGTCCACGTCATCGATCCGGATTCCAATCAGGTATACAAAATTAAGGCGCTGTAAGCGGCTCCTGTTTCGTCTTCTCCGGCCTCTCTGATCCCAGGGAGGCCGGAGTTTTTTTAAGTTTCCGATATGGGACAATACTTTTTAACGATGGGCTTCTGTTTGATATCCGAGCCGATATGGGATATGAAATTTCGACTGAAAATGGGACTTTTTCACCCATCCCTTTCCCCCGGTTTATCACAGGAGCTGTTGAGTCATGGCCAGTCGGTACTCCCGAGTCGGCTCTATCAATACAGCATCGAATCGATCTTGTACCACCCCAAAGCCACCCTGTTGCTGGTGGCGCTTTTCACCCTGTTTTTTGCCTGGCAAATACCCGACTTGAAAATACGCACCTCCATTTACGATCTGGTGGTGGAAGACATTCCTGAAAGGTAAGACCTACGAGGCTTTTCGAAAACTTTTCGGATCCGACGAAATCATTCGGCTAGTCATCAAGGCAAAAGACGTCCTGGATCCGGTAACGTTTGAAAAGCTGGGCAGAATCGCCAAAGACCTTTCGAAAATCCAAGGAGTGCGGCGGGTGATCAGCCTCCCGGACATCAAAGCCGCGGTGGAGGCGGGGAGCCAGTGGGATCTCAAACGCTTTGCCGCTGTCCTTTCTCCTGTCGAGCTTTTTCAGAAAAATCTCATTTCGGCCGACCGCAGCGCTACCGCTATCACCCTGGTGCTTCAAATGGATGCGGACAAGGATGCCGTGATCCGGGCGGTTGAGGAGCATATCGCCGGGGCTCCCAAAGATATCACCCTGTACCAGATCGGGATGCCTGTGGTCTCGAACGCTTTAACCCGATATACCTAAAGGGATTTTTACCTGCTTCCCCCCCTCACCCTTGCCGTCATGACCGGAATCCTGTTTTTCTTGTATCCTACCTTCCTGCTCATGCTCATTCCCCTTTCCTGTGTTCTGATCGCGATGGTCCTCACGTTCGGCCTCATGGCCATGATCCAGGTTCCCCTCTCCATGCTCACCATGATCGTTCCGGTTTTTCTTATCGCCGTCGGAATGGCGTATTGCGTCTATATCACCTCGGAATTCACCGAGGCGATGAACCGATTCCCTTCGCCGGCTGCTGCTGCCCTGGCCACTTATTCGAGCATGACGCTTCCCACGATGGTGGCGGTAATCACCACCGTGGTGGGGATTGCTTCCCTTTTGGTCAACCGGATCCAGGCCATCCGGAAGTTTGCCGTATTCGCCTCCGTGGGGATCATCCTCCTCATGCTTCTGGCCTTCACCTTTTTGCCTGCGACCTTTGCCTTGGCCTTGCTGCCATCCCGAAACGGGAGGCGCCTTGAGAGCACCCGGGCGGCCAGGGCGGCTCATTGGTTCACTGATAAAATTGCCCATATCAACATCCATCGGCAGAGGATTTCTCTGCCGATTTTAGGCGGGGTGGCGCTTTTTTGCATCATCGGCATCTTCAGGATTCAGGCAGAGACAAACCCGGTGGAGTTTTTCAAAAAGGATGCCCCGGTCAGCCGGAACTTTCACGACATCGCCCAATCTCTTTCCGGGAGCTTTCCCGTCCATGTGGCCGTTTTCGCCGAAAAAGAAGATGCATTCGAAGATCCGAAGATGCTCAAAGAGATGGAGCGCCTTCAAAAAGATTTGGAAAAGCTTCAGGGTGTGGATAAAAGCCTCTCTCTGATCGATTACATGAAGCTGGTCAATTACGCCCTCAACCAATTCGATCCGAAATACTACGCCCTTCCGGAGCAAGACTTCGAAGTCAGGATGATTTTGAACAATTATAAGGTCATGCTCGGCGAGGACATGCTGTACGGATTCGTGAGCCGGGATTTTTCCAAAGCAAACCTCATGCTTTTGACGCATCTTTCCAGTTCCCGGGAGTTCTTGGAGATCAAAAAACAAATTCGGGATCACTTGGTTCGGCAATGCCCCAAGACAATTTCCGCCGAGGTGACCGGTATCGGCGTGGTCATTTCGGCCAGCAGCGAAATTCTGACCACCGGGCAGATCAAGAGCCTTTCCCTCAGCATGGTCTTGATCTTTTCCGTGATGTTCATCCTGTTTTTGTCCTTCAAAGTGGGAGTGATTTCCATCGTCCCGAACCTTTTCCCCATCGTGGTGAACTTCGGGGTCATGGGGTGGCTGGGGATCAAACTTTCCGCCGCCACGAGCCTTATCGCCAGCATCGCCATCGGCCTGGCGGTGGATGATACCATTCATTACCTGGTCTGTTTCAACCGGGAGTTCAAGAAATGCCTGAACGATGAAACGGCGCTTCGGGAGGCGCTAAATCGGGTGGGACTTTCCATGGTTTTCACCTCCATCATCATCAGTTCAGGGTTCTCGGTCCTGATGGCGTCCAATTTCGGGCCGACATCCCTTTCGGATTCCTTATGGTTGTCACCATGATTTCGGCGCTGGCAGGGGACCTCCTCATCCTTCCTTCCCTGATGCTCCACGTGGAACTGGTGACCTTGTGGGATTTGATCCGGCTGAAGCTGGGAAAAGATCCCCAGGACGGGATTCCGTTGTTCAAGGGTCTTTCCAGATCCCGGATCCATCACATCATTATGGCCGGATCGCTGAAGGCTTTTAGCCCGGGAGATGTGATCTGCCGTAAAGGGGATCAAAGCGATTTCATGTTCACCGTCATTTCGGGGGGGCTGGACGTGATCAATCCCATGGCGGACGATCGAAACGGAAGCTACGGCGGAGACCGGGTCATCAACCATGTCCGCGTCGGAGATGTGGTGGGGGAGATGGGACTGTTCAGAGGAGCGCCGCGCTCGGCCACCGTGGTCGCCACTTCGGAAGGAGAATTGCTCCAGATCAACTGGAAGATGATTCGGCGCCTTCAGTTTCTATATCCGCGGACTGCCAATAAATTTTTCCATAATCTCGTGACGATTCTTTGCGACCGGCTGGAACACATCACCCAGTGCTATGTCGCCGAATGCTTCATCGATGAAGAAAGCGGGGTATTCAATTCCAGAGAGTTTTTTGAGGCCCTTCAGAGACAGCTTCATCTGGCTGTAAGACATGGGATATCCTTATCTCTGTGTTTCCTTAAAGCCCGCTTCGACCCGGATGATTCCGGAAAAGATTCCCAGGTTAAAGATCGGATCCTGCAGCTTGCAGGCCGGATCATGTCTCAAATCATCAGAAGAAGCGATGTGGCAGGAAGGATAGATGGACAGACATTCGGTCTGATTCTCATCGGATCTTCTACAAAGAATTCCAGCGAAACCTGCAGGCGGATCCAGGCGAGTTTCGAAACCAAAGCCCGGGAGAAAGAAGGCCTTTCGGCGGGATTGATCTTCGGAATCTCCGATGGAAAATTAGACTCCAGCACGCAGGCTGCGGATCTGATCCGGGAGGCCAGGGAAGCATTGGAAAAAGCCGGGGCCTAGCAGGCCCTGTGGGATAATCTGGAGAAGCGAATAGATGTTTACCGGGTCTGCTTATTGGGGCTTGCCGCACGATGAAGCCTGTGGTAGCATCCATAAATTGATCGGAATGACTTTTGCGCATTAAAGAGAATAACCGTTAATGACGACGCCCCGCATCATGATCCTCGGAATCGGAAACCTCCTCTTTTCAGATGAAGGCTTCGGTGTCCGTGTCCTTCAACGTCTGATGGAAGGTTATGAGTTCCCGGAAAACGTCTCTTTGGTGGACGGAGGGGTGCTCGGACTAAACCTGTTGGGCGTGATTTCCGAGGCGGATCATCTGATTGTGGTGGATGCTGTTCGGAACCACGGAAAACCGGGTACCTGCTACCGCCTGGAAGGAAAAGCCATCCCGGAACGGATACGGGCGAAAAATTCTTTGCACCAGGTCGATTTCCTGGAAGCCCTGACCTTATGTCAGGCCCTGGATACGCAAGTCCCGGAAACCGTGATCCTGGGTGTAGAACCGGTCGACATCGAGACGGCGAGCATCGAATTAACCCCGATTGTGGCTGAACAGATTGAACCGATCCTGCAGATGGTTTTTGCCGAACTCCGACGCCTGAACGTCGCTTTTTCAAAAAGGACAAAAGATGTGCCTTGCGATCCCCTCAAAAATTGTGAGTATCGAACATGAGATGGCGGTCCTGGATGTGGACGGTGTCAAAAGAAAAGCAAGCCTTTTGCTTTTAGAAGATGCCTGTGTAGGGGATTATGTCATCGTGCATGCCGGGTTTGCCATTCAAAAGATTGACGAACAGGCCGCCCGCGAGACGGTGGAACTCTTGCGGGAATCGCTTGCCCGCATCGAGCAGGATAAAAGCGGGGCATGAGGCCTCGGCCTTATCCCGGAAAAGAGCTTTATGGAAAACGAGCGCCTGGCCCGGGATATCATCGTTGAAGGGATCGTCCAGGGGGTCGGATTCAGGCCCTTTGTGTTCCAGCTGGCCAAGCGCCTGGAACTTTACGGTGAGGTTGCTAACACCGCAGATGGTGTGGCCATCCATCTGGAGGGCACATCCGAAGCCATCCGGACATTTGTTAAGGATCTTGCCGAAAAGAGCCCTCCGCTTTCGTATATCACCGGCATTTCCGTTTCAGAAGGAAAATTAAACGGTTTTACATCCTTTGGCATTGCGCCCAGCCGCCCCGATATCCACAAGTCGACGCTGATTTCACCCGATGCGGCGATTTGTGATGCGTGCCTGAAGGAGCTCTTCACACCCGAAGACCGGCGATATCGTTATCCGTTTATCAACTGCACGCATTGCGGTCCCCGATACACCATCATCGACGATATTCCCTATGACCGACCGAACACCTCCATGAAGCATTTCGTCATGTGTGAAAAATGCCAGGCCGAATACGACGATCCAACCGACCGACGATTCCATGCACAACCCAATGCCTGCACGTATTGCGGCCCTCATGTTTTTTTGCATGATGCGAAAGGCTCCCGAATCCTTTCGACCGATCCGATTCGGGAGACGATTTTGCTTTTAAAGCAGGGACACATTGTGGCGGTGAAGGGCCTGGGAGGGTTTCATCTGGCGGTGGATGCCGCCCGATCCGATGCGGTGATACGCCTGAGAAAGCGGAAAGGACATGAAGAAAAGCCTTTTGCGGTGATGTCCAAGGACCTGGAACGGATTTCAGCCTACGCCGTCATTTCGTCCGAAGAACATAAACTCTTAACCTCTTCCCAGCGACCGATTGTTTTGCTGAAAAAACGGGAGCCGCATCCCCTGGCCGAAGCGGTTTCTCCGGAGAACGCCTATTTTGGTGTCATGCTTCCCTACACCCCGCTCCATTACCTGTTACTCGACTCCGATTTTGTGGCGTTGGTCATGACGAGCGGCAACTTGAGCGAAGAGCCCATCGCCATCGAAAATTTTGAAGCCTTCGAACGCCTCGGCGGGATCGCCGATTATTTTCTTGTCCACAATCGGGATATCTATTTGGGCAGTGATGATTCCATCGTAAGACACGCCGCTGATGCCACCCGGAACCTGCGACGCTCCCGGGGATTTGTCCCCAGGCCGGTCTTCCTCAGGGACCGGCAGCCCCAGGTGCTGGGCTGCGGCGCCGAGTTAAAGGTCACCGCCTGTCTCACCAAAGGAAATCAGGCGTTTTTAAGCCAGCACATCGGGGATATGGAAAATCCGACAACTTACTCGTTTTTCAAGCAGACGGTGTCGCACCTGGAACGCATCCTGGACATCCATCCCGAAATCATCGCTCATGATCTGCATCCGGATTACCTGAGTACCCGGTATGCCCTCGAAGAACGAGAAGCCCAAAGTCGGATCGCCGTGCAGCATCATCATGCCCATATCGTCAGTTGCATGGCTGAAAACCGGATCGACGGCCCGGTCATCGGGCTGGCCTTTGATGGGACCGGATACGGTACCGACGGCACCATCTGGGGCGGAGAGGTCCTTTTGGCAGACGCAAAGGCCTTTCAGCGATTGGCATTCCTGGACCCTGTTCCCATGCCGGGCGGGGAAGCGGCCATCCGGGAGCCCTGGCGGATGGCGGTAAGCTATATTGTGGAAGCCTTCGGGACGGATTTTCCCATTCAGGAGATTCCGGCTCTAAGATCCCTGGAACCCGAGGCGATGAGGACGGTTCTGCAGATGATCCAAAAAGGGGTCCGATGCCCCCTGACCTCCAGTTTGGGAAGACTTTTCGACGGTGTGGCCTGTATTCTGGGCTTAAAACAAACGGTACGTTTTGAAGGACAGGCGGCGATGGCTTTGGAGATGGCGGCCAAGGATGGGATAAAGGAATTTTATGATTACCGACAGATGACGGAAATTCCCATCAAGGTTCCCACCCGACCGATCATCCAAGGTGTTGTCAGGGATCTTTGGGATGGAGTTCCGACCGAGGTCATCAGCGGGAAATTTCACGCCACGGTGATCGAGTTCTTTTCGGGTGTGTGTGATGTCGTTGCTACACAAACCGGGGTGCGGCGTGTGGCCCTCAGCGGAGGCGTTTTCCAGAATGCCATCCTCCTTAAGGGTTTTATTGCTTCCCTGACCCGGCGCGGGTTTGAAGTCTATACTCACTCCCAGGTCCCGACAAACGATGGGGGTATCGCCTTGGGCCAGGCCGTGGTGGCCGCCGCTTCGGTGTCATGAAACGGAGCAAGCGATGATGCACAAAGACGGCACAAACGCCTTTCAAAACGCGGATCTGGCCGTAAAACTGGCCGAGCAGATCTGCCGGGAGAGTAAACGACCTGTCAACCTCATGGAGGTCTGCGGGACCCACACCATGTCCATATTCAGATCCGGAATCCGTTCGCTTCTCCCGGAATCCGTCCGGCTGATATCAGGCCCGGGGTGCCCGGTCTGTGTGACCGACCAGAAAGAGATCGACACCTTTTTGGCTCTGACACAAATCGACGATGTCATCATCACCACCTTCGGGGATCTGGTCCGGGTTCCCGGGACACACACCTCTCTGCAGGAGGAGCGGGCAAAAGGGAGGGATATCCGGGTGGTCTATTC
>PCSF01000093.1:11223-11722 GCA_002771315.1 Desulfobacterales bacterium CG23_combo_of_CG06-09_8_20_14_all_52_9
AAACAGAAGACGGAAAATTTTTTTGTGGTCTCCGCCCACAAGTTGGTACCGCCTGCCCTGGAAGCGCTCCTGGCGTCCGGTACCGTTAAGATCGACGGATTCATCCTTCCGGGGCACGTATCGGTCATTATCGGTAAGAAAGCCTATTCCCGCGTGGTTCAGGAACACCGGATTCCCGGTGTCATCTGTGGATTTGAGCCGACGGATATCCTCCAGGGGATCCTCATGCTGGTGCGCCAGGTGGAGGCCGGCAAGGCTGAACTCGAAAACGCCTATACCCGGGTGGTGACCGACGATGGGAATCCCAAGGCTATGAGGATCCTCCGAGAGGTCTTTGAAACAACGGACGCCCCTTGGCGGGGTATCGGTATTATCCCCAAAAGCGGGCTTTTGATCCGGAAGGGCTATGCCCGGTTCGATGCCCTGGAAGCATTTTCGGTGATAGTCCCCGAATCGAAGCCCCCCAAAGGGTGCGCCTGCGGCGCAGTCTTGACGGGGG
>PCSF01000093.1:11751-15739 GCA_002771315.1 Desulfobacterales bacterium CG23_combo_of_CG06-09_8_20_14_all_52_9
CGTAAGGTTTGCACCCCGGAGGATCCCGTGGGGCCGTGCATGGTCTCCAGCGAAGGGACCTGTGCGGCATATTACCGCTATCATTTCGATTAGGCGGGACAACGTCATGGAAAAACCCATCTCCTTTGTTTCCACCGGATTCGAGATCGAGGGACTGCTGGAGAAATTTCTTGGAACGCATGGCGTCGTCATCACCCATCCGCATCTTTCCTAAAGGAAATTTTTCGGCAAGAGAACTCACGATTTTCTGCATGACCGCATGCTGTTATCCGACTTAAGCCGCTGCGGATGGGAAAGCCTAAGAGCCTATTTCAATCACAAAGAATGGGTCACGGCTGATCTACAAGATTTTCCAGGTTGACAGCGCATTCACTTTCGGATAGTTAATAATCCATAAGCCTTAACAATTATAGACTCCCATATCTTGGGGTGCAGACGATGGCAAAACACAATTCAATCCTGCACTTAATCCGCCTACAAAAAAGCCATTTCTTATCGGATCCCAGCATTGAGCTATATTCGCTGGAGAAACTGACACCCGCGGTCCGGAACAGCCCTTGCTACGCCGCGATTCTCGATCTCGACAGCCTGCCCTTGGACAACCACTTCATTCGAAATCTGTTCAAGGACAATTCTGACCTTTGTGTCATCGGGACTTCCAGCTGAACATTTCATCCGGAGCTGGAGGAATCCATGAGGACCTATTTTTCCGCTGAAACAGTCATTGAACCTTGAAGCATTTCCGGAGGACCATTCGATGGAGAAGACCCAAAAATCGTTGACCCGGCGTGAATTCTTCCTCAAATTCGGTGCCCAGGTGACGGGGGCCGGGGCCGGGATACTGCTCGTTCAAGAAAGTATTCCAGCACTTGCCGCTGCCTCACCCACCAAGAAGTACGGCATGGTCATCGACACCAACCGCTGCATTGCCTGCCACGGATGCACCATTGCCTGTACCAGTGAAAACAATGTGCCGGACGGGCATTACCGCAGTTGGGTGAAGATCATGAGCAAAGGCAAATACCCGAACGTCAGCTCTCACTTCCTGCCACGGCTTTGCAACAACTGTGAAGACGCCCCATGCCTCAACCTATGCCCCACGGGCGCCACCTATCGAACCCATGAGGATGGGGTGGTGCACGTGAACCGTGAGGTTTGCGTCGGCTGCCGAATCTGCGTGGTGGCCTGCCCGTACGGCTCATGTTTCATCAACCCCATCACCAACACCGCCGACAAGTGCGACTTTTGTTATCATCGAATCACCAAGGGGCTGAAACCTGCCTGTGTGGATGCCTGTACCGGCAAGGCCCGCATCTTCGGGGATCTCAACGATCCAGAGAGCGAAATCTCCCACTATATCGAAAACCGTTCGACACAGCGCCTGCGCGCGGACCTCGACACACGTCCCAAGGTCCACTATGTGAATGCAGATGAAAACATCATGGGGCCGGATTACGGAAAGCTCCTTGGAAGGAGGTCGTGATGAACGAATCGGTGCAATACATTTACTGGATCGAACATGGCGTGGCCATGGGCTACCTCATTGCCTGGTATCTCTGGCTGATCTCGCTGGCGGAGGGGACTCACATCGTGGCCCACCTAAGCTGGCTTTACTACCGAACCGAAGATTACCGCCCTCTGGAAAAAGTGGGAACGTTTCAGCCCTTCATCATTCTGGCCCTGGTGCCCCTCTTTCTCGTCGCGGACCTGGCGCATCCCGAGCGCTTCTATACCATGTTCTACCACTGGCATTGGACCTCACCGGTGGCCTACGGCGTTTACATTATCACCTTTTGCATGATTTCATACGCCATTCACGCCTACTACCTCTTTCGGCCCGAGCTGATGCACCGCGCCCGACAGGAAGGCCCCTTGCAGTTTGTTTATCGGCTCGTGGTGTTCAATCACGCCGAGTCGGGAGGCATCCGGGAGGTCCGGCAGCGACAGGAGAGGCGGGAACGTTTCTGGGCCGGCGTCAGTTTCTTTTTCTCCTTCATGGGTCTTATTTACCTGGGTATTTTGCTTTCATCTTTTAAAGGGCGCGTCGTATGGCACTCGTCGGTTATGGTTTTCATCTTTTTTAGCTTCGGCGCCTGTTCCGGATCGGCGTTCCTGATCCTCCTGACTCATCTCAAAAATGCCCTGGCGCACACTTCACCCAAGGCATTGGTCGAGCAGCGCCGTTATCTCGCGGAATTCGGTATCCTCCTCAAATATTCCCTGGTGGCACAGGCAGCGGTATTCTTCATCTATTTCGTTTTGCTGCAATATACGGGCATCGGCGGTCGCCTGGCCAGCAAAGTCTTTTTCGGTGGTCCTCGGGCTTTTCAGTTCTGGTTCTTTCAGGTGGCCATCGGCCTCATTGTGCCGTTCGCACTCGTTCTCTTCAAGAGCATGCGCCAAAACGTGATCGTGTCCAGCATTGCGTCCATAGCCTCCATGCTGGGCACGCTGTATGGTTGCATGAATATCTTCATCGGCGGACAGCTCCTTCCCATGACGCATTTCCGCTGGGAGCACCTGGAGTCGGAGCCGGGGAGGATGGCCTTCGGCATCATTATCATGGCCGTCATGTTTGTTTTCTTTCTGGTCACATACAAGGTCCTGCCTTACGAAAATATCGAAGCATAGGAGCATAGGAGGGGTATCCTCATGAGTACGAGCAGAAGAAATTTCATCAAGGGAGCGATGGCGCTTTCCGGCCTGTTGGCGACCACCGGTTGCATGACGGAAGGCGGCAAACCCAAGGATTGGATCACCGGCGCGCCGGAGCCGGACGCGATAAATGCGACCAAGGTTATCCGCACCGTCTGTCTGGGATGTCACAGCGCTTGCGGGCTCCAAGTGAAGACAAAGGATGGTGTCCTCGTCAAGATCGACGGCAACCCGTATCATCCCAATGTGAACGAAACGCATCTTCCCTACGCGACCGATCCCAAGGAAGCGGAGAAGGTGAACGGCACGGTCTGCGCAAAAGGCGGCGCGACCATGCAGACCATGTACAATCCCTATCGTATCCAGCATCCGCTCAAACGGGTCGGGCCACGCGGCTCAGGAAAGTGGAAGACGATCTCCTGGGACCAGGCCTATACGGAGATCATCGAGGGTGGAGACCTTTTCGGAGAAGGCCACGTGGATGGACTCAAAGCCATCCGCAACTTCGACCCTATCGATCCGGAAGCGCCTGAGCTCGGCTCCAAGGCCAACCAGTTGTGTTTCATGGCGGGCCGTATCGAGCACGGCCGCAAGGAATTCACGGATCGCTGGTTCGAGGACTGCTACGGCACGGTGAACCGGCGAAACGACCACACTTCCATCTGCGAGACCTCGCACCACGTGGGATTGAGCCTCTGTTTCAAGGGCTCTACCCATATCAAGCCGGACATCATGAGCACCGAATACATCATCTTTTTCGGCACCACACCCTATGAAGCCAATTTTCCCATGCAGGCCTTGGCCCGAAAGCTGAATTTCTTTCGAGAGCGGGGCGGCACCCTGGTCATCGTAGACCCCAGATTTTCCAACTCGGCGGCCAAAGCCGCCCGCTGGATACCCATACTCCCGGGGACGGATGCCGCTTTTGCCCTGGGGATGATGCGATGGATGATGGATCATGATCGAGTGGATCTCCAGTATCTGTCCTACCCCAATGCGGCTGCCGCCAAAGAAGGTGCCGGGCACCTCACCTGGTCCAACGCTACTTACCTGGTCCGCGAAGACAATCGCAAGCTACTGCGGGATGGGGACGCTTTTCTGGTGATGCAGGGTGGCGCTCCGACACCTGCAGAAAAGGCCGAGGCCCCAGAGTTGTTGGTGGATACGACCGTCAACGGCGTAAGAGTACAAAGCGTCTATCAGCTCCTCAAGGATCGGGTCATGGAGCGCACGGTCAAGGAATATGCCGAGATCTGTGGCGTAGACGCAGTTATGATCGAGCGGGAAGCGGATGATTTCAGCTCCCATTCCCGTAAAGCGGTGGCGGATTTTT